>JALYZN010000102.1 GCA_030948845.1 Candidatus Dormiibacterota bacterium | reverse complement strand
CACCGGCCACGGTTGACGTGGGCGTCCGACGGTGCAATGGGCGCGGTACGGCCGATTCTCGACGGCAAAGCCGGCGACGTGCAGCGCTGCGGTGCAGGCGCGCGCGCAGTCGTCCAGGGCAACCACGTCGCCGTCGACCCCGCACCAGAGCACGCGGGGACGCGTCGCCGACGGGAAGGCTCCCAGCCCGCGCAGGCGGAGCGTCATGGGCGGCAGCTCCGCGACCACGGGTCGCAGCACGGCCAGCGCACGACGGGCATCATCCGAGCTGATGGTCCCGAAGAAATGGAGGGTAAGGTGCGGCGTCTCTGCCGGCGCCCAGCGCACGGCCGGCACTGCTGTAACGAGCCGTTCTCTCAGGGTCTGGAACGCCGCCAGCGCCGGTGACTGCACCGGGATGGCCAGGAAAGCCCTCACGGCGTCGGGGTAGGCGCCGGTGTCACGCCCGGTGACGCGGTTCCAGCCGCGGCCGCGCAAGGGTCATCGCCGACGTTGCTGATGTAGATGTGAATCTGGCCGGCTGAGCAGTCCTGAGCCAGCGACTCGAAGATGGCGGCGGCGAACCACCGCGGACGCTCCTTGACGGTGTACGGCGTCGGTGCGTTGACGATGATGTGGCGCAGCGTCAGCGTGGTGGGCGTCGACGCATCCAGCTCGACGATGTCGTAGCCCTGGGCGTCGTGCACGGGCGGGTCGGTGTGCTGTCCTTGCTTCAGAGCCAAGACCGCGGCGGCGTAGGTCGGGTCGTCCCCCTGGACCTTGGTGCGCGGGACTGTGCCGAGCGTGCCTCCTTTCGGCGCCGTGGTGCTGTCATCCGAGTACTGCGTGGCCAGGCTCGCGAACGCGGCTCCGCCCACCAGCTTCTGCTCGATCTCCACCGCACGCTGCCTGGCGAACACGTCCTCCAGCTTCTGCTCGTTGAGCGAGGAGCGGATCTCATCACGCAGCTGCGCGAGCGACCCGCCGAGGGACGCGAGCTGGGTCTGCAGCTGCGTCTGGCCACCGGCGGTCTGGGCGTCGGCGTCGACCTGTGCCTGGACCTCCGCGTCCGTCACCGCCACACCGGCTGCCATAGCCTCCTGGGCGATGACGGTGTCGATGAGCATGCTGCGCAGCACGGAGGCGCGCACCTGCGCTGTCATGGCGGGGTTGTTCGAGGGGCCGCCCGCCTGGCCCACGGCGGTGAGAGTGCTCTTGAGGCGCACCGCGAAGGCGTCAGCTGTGATGGCGGTGGTGCCGACGCGCGCGATGACCTGCGGTGCGGATGTTGACGATGGCGAGGGCCCGCTACCGCAGGACGCGCAGAGCATCGCGGCTGCGAGGAGGAGGAGACGCACGTGCCTCAGTCTAGTCAGCGCCCCGCGCGGCACGGCTCTGCGCGCTCGCGCCAGGCACAAAGCGCGCGCGAAAGCCGGGGGACGCCGACACCGCGACGGCAACCGCGCCCACCACGACGGCGCCGATCCCGATGGCGTTGAAGAGCCCAAAGAGCTGGCCAGCACCCGCGTACATGACCGTGCCGAGAGGTTGCAGGCCCGCGAAGAGCATCGCGTAGATGCCCAGCAGCCGCCCCCGCAGCGCAGGGTCGGCGTCGGTCTGCAGCAGCGTGGTCATCGACGTGTTCATCGCCAGGAACGCGAAGCTGATGCCGACCAGGGCCACCAGAGTGACCGGCAGCGCCGAGGAGTGTGCGACGACGAACAGGCTCACGGCGTAGACGGCGCCACCGACGGTGAGCAGCTGGCGCCTGCGGGAGGTGGTGCCGATGGTGGCGATGACGATCCCGCCGACCACGCCGCCGATGCCGCCGATCGAGTAGAGCAGCCCGAGCACGGCAGCCCCCCCGTGCAGCTGAGTTCGTGCCAGTACCGGCAGATACGGCATGTACGAGACGCCGAAGAAAGCCAGCGCGGCGCACACGATCACGATGCCGCGAACCAGCGGGTCTCGGCGCACCGCGCGGACACCCTCGAACAGCTCGCCGATGGCAGTGGCACCGGCGGCGCGGGGCAGCGGCGGCACATCGGGGATGACCGTCAGCAGCACGGCAAGCGGGGCTATGTACGCCACCGAAAGCACCGCGAAGCACGCGCCCGGACCGGCGGTGGCGATGAGCAGCCCGGCCAGCGACGGCCCGATGATGCGGGTGGCGCTCATGGCGGTCGAGCTGAGCGCCACCGCGTTCACGATCAGGTCGCGCCGGACAAGGTCGGCGACCATCGCCTGCCGGGTGGGCAGGTCGACCGAGTCGGCGGAGCCGTACACAACGGCGACCGCGATGATCGACCAGAAGCCGGCGTGACCGGTGAGAGCCAGGACGGCGAGCGCGCCGGAGCTGACGCCCAGGACCGATTGGGTGACCAGCAGGATGCGCCGCCGCGGCATGCGGTCGGCGAGCAGGCCGCCGGCGAGCGAGAGAAACACCGCCGGCACGCCGTCGGCGGCAGCCACCGCGGCCACGGCGGTGCTGCTGTGCGTGATGTCGAAGACGAGGAAGCCCAGCGCGACCACCTGCATCCATGTGCCCAGCAGCGTCGGCCATTGAGCGATCCAGTACCACCGGAAGGCGCGCACCGAGAGCGAGGGTGGCGGCCACCGCCGCAGCGGCGGCCCGGCGACCGGGAGTGGCCCAACGGCCGGAGTGGCCGCGGTCACCAGGGGTCGCTGATCGTCACCAGGCCGTCGCTCTTCCATCAGCCCATCATTGCCCGTCGCTGGTAGGCTCGTGAGGCGTGAGCACCGGCCTCGTCATCTTCCTCGCCGCACTCCAGGGGGCCACCGAGCTCTTCCCGGTGTCCTCGCTCGGGCACGCGGTGGTGGTCCCAGCGCTCTTCAACCTGGGCGTCGATCCCGCCGCCAGCAGCTTCGTGCCGTTCCTCGCACTCCTCCATCTCGGCACCGGCGGGGCACTGCTGATCCTGTACCGCGACCAGTGGTGGCGCATCATCCGCGGCTTCGTCAACGCGGCGATTCGTGGGCGCATCGAAACCGTCGACGAGCGCCTCGCCTACCTGCTGGTGGTCGGCACCATCCCCGCAACGGTCATCGGCTTCCTGCTCGAGACACAGCTGAAGTCACTGTTCGCGCACCCGCGCACAGCGGCCTTGTTCCTCTTGGTCAACGGCGTCATCCTGGCGACGGCCGAGGTGCTGCGCCGTCGCGACGAGCGACGCCGCGGAGGCCGTGACCGCACGGGCCGCGAGCAGCGTTTCGGCACCGTCGAGGAACTCAGCTATCTACGCGCCGGGCTCGTGGGCCTCTTCCAGGCAGCGGCACTGCTCCCTGGGATCTCGCGGTCGGGGGTGACCATGGCCGGGAGCCTGGTGGCGGGACTGCGACACACCGAGGCGGTGCGATTCGCGTTCCTCCTGGCCACGCCAGTCATCCTCGGGGCCGGACTCCTCGAGGTACCCCAGCTGGGCGGCAGTGGCGCTCCCCTCGGCCTCTACACGCTGGGCGCGGTGATCGCCGGCGTGATCGCCTACGCCAGCGCGCGACTGCTGGTCAAGTACTTCGAGATCGGGCGGCTGGACCCCTTCGCGGGCTACTGTGCAGCCCTGGGTGTGGTTGGCCTGATCGTCCTTCGCTGAATCAACACGGGAGTCTCATGAACACACGCAGCCCGATCCTCGCCATCCTCCTCGCCCTGCTGGGCGTTCTCTTCGTCGCGCTGGCGATCTTCTACGCCACCACAAAGACCGGCCTGCTGGCCAGCGATGCGACCGTCATCCACTACAAGCACGCCATCCTCTGCGCGGCGCTCGCCGTGCTGTGCTTCGTCGGCGCCAACTTCGCGCGGCGCCGCAACGTCTGACGGCTCAGATCACCGCGTCCTCGCGCGTCCCGGCGCCGCGCGCGAATCGGTCCGGACGGAACGGCGTCAGGTCGATCTCACTCGGGCCGCCGGTGATCTCCGCCGCCAGGAGGCGCCCCACCGCCGGGGCCTGCATGAATCCGTGACCGCTGAAGCCGCAGCAGAGCCAGAAGCCGGCGAGCTCGGATTCGCCGACGAGCGCCTGGTTGTCTGGTGAGACCTCGTAGAGACCTGCCCAGCCGGTCTTGATGGCGGCACGCTCAAGGGCCGGCAGGCGGTGGGTGGCGTGCTCGACGAGGTGCTCGAGGAACCCCCAGTCGACGGTGGTGTCGAACGACGACGGCTCCGCCGGGTCACTCATCCCGAGCAGGAGGCCGTCACCCTCGGTGTGGAGGTAGAAGGAGGTCGCCACGTCCACGGTCATCGGAGGCTCGCGGTCCAGCGCGAAGGTCTCGGTGAGGAAGAGGTGACGCCGGTACGGCTTCACAGGCACCTCGACCCGCGCCATCGCGCCGACGGTGGCGGCGTACGGTCCGGCGCAGTTCACCACCAACGGGGTCGACACTCGCGCGCCCCCGGCGACCACGGCCACCACCCTGTCGTGGTCCTGCTCCACGGCGTCGACCGCCACGCCGTCGACAACATGCGCGCCATTCCTGCGCGCGGCGTTGACATAGCCGGAGGTGACCTCGTTGGGACCGGCGAGCCCGTCACTCGGACAGAAGGTCCCACCGCGGACGTCATCGACGTTGAGCTGGGGCACGATCTCCGTCACCTGGTCACAGCTGAGCAGGCGCACGTCCTCCAACCCGACGGCCTGCTGCATCGCGACATTGCGGGCGAGCTGGGCCATCTGCTCGTCGCTGCTGGCGACGAATAGGTAGCCCACCAGGCGGAGGTCGGCGGTGGCGCCGACCTCGGCTTCGAAGTTCTCGAGGAGCTGCCTGCTCAGCATGCCGATGCGCACGTTGATCTCGGTGGCGAACTGTTGCCTCACCCCGCCTGCACCCCGCGCGGTGGAGCCGGAGCCGAAGTCGCCACGCTCAAGGAGCAGTGGCTTCACGCCCGCGCGGGCAAGGTGGTACGCGAGGCTGCAGCCGACGACCCCGCCGCCGATGATCACGCACTCAGCGCTCGGCGGCAGAGCGGCCATCAACTAGGCGACCTGGGCGACGGCATTTGTCAGCGGGATGGGTTGGTCGAGCAGAAAGGCACCGATCAGCTCGAGCTGGCGGCGGACATAGGTCTTCGTCCAGCCGTGCCCGGCGTCGGCGACGCCGGCGAGATGGACATGATCCATGCCGGCGACGGTCCGGCGCAGCATGGGGACGTCGACGATGCGGTCATCGGCGGCCACGATGATCAGCGCGGTACCGCTCGACCCGCGCAGGAGTTCGACGTCGTCTCTTCTCAGGCCGTGGAGGATCCACTCGCGAAGCGCCCGAGGGTCGGCGCGCAGCTGATTGCGGAAGTTCATCTCGGCGGCCGCACCATCGACGTTGTCGCCCTCGACGAGGAGCCGCTTGTAGAGGTCGCTGACCACGCGCTGCCGGCTCAGCCAGGAGATCGCCGGGAAGATGCCGGGAAACATGAAGGCGCGCACCTGCAGGTGGAAGCGGCGGCGCACCAGGGTCGGTGCCAGGAGCGGTGTGTGCAGGAGGAGCCGGTGGATGGCGCCGGGACGGCGCTTCAGCATGGCCATCGCCACCGAGGACCCGAGGCAGAGGCCGCCCAGGTCGTAGCGGTCGACTCCCACGTCGCGGCACACCGCTTCGACAGCGGCGGCCAGCGCGCCGGCCGTGTGCCGGCCATCGCGCAGCGGTGGCGACGCTCCGCAGCCGGGAAGATCCGGGACCACCAGGGTGCGGATGCGCCCGAGCTCCTCGAACCAGGTCTCGAAGTTCTCAGCCGACCCGAGGAAACCGTGGCACAGCACCAACGGCGGCCCCGACCCACCGACCAGGTACCGCACCATGCCGCCCGCGTGGCTGATGAAACGTTCCTCGAGCTGCGTCATCGTGGGACCTACGGTTCGTCGGTGTCGATCTGCGCGCGTTGCAGGCGTCCGCTGTAGTCGATGTAGATCGACTTCCACTCGCTGAACTCGTCGAGGACGTGGCCGCCAGCCTCGCGGTGTCCGTTGCCGGTGTTCTTGGTACCGCCGAATGGAAGTTGGATCTCCGCGCCGATGGTCGGCGCGTTGACGTACACGATCCCCGACTCGAGCTCGTGGATCGCGCGGAACGCGTGGCGCAGGTCGTTCGTGTAGATGCTCAGGCTGAGCCCGAACTGCGTGCTGTTGGCCGCAGCCAGCGCCTCGTCGAGCGAATCGACGGGGAGGATGGCCGTGGTGGGACCGAAGATCTCCTCCTGGGCGATGCGCATCGAGGGGGTGACGTCGCCGAACACGGTGGGCGTGTAGAAGAATCCCTGCGCGAGCTCGCCGTCGTGGGCCACCTCGCCGCCCGCGAGGAGGCGCGCACCCTCCTGCACGCCGATCTCGGTGTACCCGTGGATGCGATGCAGCTGCGTCTCGTTGATGACCGGTCCGACGTCGACGCCCTCTTCGAGCCCGTCACCGAGGCGGAGGGTTCGGGTGCGCCCCACCAGCGCGTCGGTGAAATCGCCGAGCACCTTCCTAGCCACGATCAGCCGGGATGAGGCGGTGCAGCGCTGGCCGGCGGTGCCGAAGGCGCCCCAGAGCGCACCTTCGACGGCGAGCTCGAGGTCGGCGTCATCCATCACGACGATGCCGTTCTTGCCACCGAGCTCCAGCGACACCTTCTTGAGCATCGATCCACAGGTGGCGGCGATCAAACGGCCGGTGTCGGCGCTCCCGGTGAAGAAGATGGCCACAGTCCCGGCATGGCGGACCACCGCCTCCCCCGCCTCCTCGTTGCCGAAGACCACGTTGACGACACCGGCAGGAAGCCCCGCCTCCTCAAGAACCTCCACGAAGCGCAGCGCGCACAGCGGCGTGTCCTCGGCGGGTTTGAATACCACGGTGTTGCCGGCCATCACCGCTGGGAAAATTTTCCAGGACGGGATGGCGATGGGAAAGTTCCACGGCGTCACGCACCCGATCACGCCGAGCGGCTGGCGCATGGTCATCGCCCACTTGTTGCGGAGCTCGCTGGGAACGGTCTCGCCGAAGGCGCGGCGGCCCTCGCCGGCGATGAACTTGCCCATGTCGATGGCTTCCTGCACGTCGCCGCGAGCCTCGGTAAGCACCTTGCCCATCTCGCGCGTCATCAACCGGGCGAGCTCCTCCTTGCGCTGCTCCATGAGGGTCGCGGCGGCGAGGATGAGCTCGCCGCGCCGCGGCCACGGCGTCGCCCGCCAGGCCTCGAGCGCGCGTCGCGCTGCGGCCACCGCCGCGTCGACATCTGCAGCGGAGCTCTGCGGAAAGATGCCGACGACCTCGCCGTGCCGCGCCGGGTTGCGCGATTCGAAGGTGCGTCCGCTGGCGGCGTCGCGGCGCTCGCCGCCGATGAGGTTGCCGGAGTGGACTGCACGCTGTTCACTGATCATCGTGCCACGGCCGCGGCGACGCAGCTCTCCAGGATGTCGATGCCGCGGTCGAGCTCCTCCTCGGTGATGGTGAGCGGCGGCAGCAGCCGCACCACATTGTCGTCGATGCCGCAGGTGAGCACGAGAAGATCGTTGTCGACGCAGCGGCGCTGCACATCGGCGGCGACATCGGCGGCGGCCTCTCGCCCGCGCATGAACTCGATGCCAATCATCAGCCCCAGCCCGCGGACATCGCCCACCTCCGCGAATCGCTCGGTCCAGTTCCGCAGCCGGCCCATCGTCCGTGTGCCGAGGGCGGCCGCGCGCTCCGGGACGCGCTCGGCCTGCATGGTCTCGATCACCGCGACAGCGGCTGCGCAGGCCACGGCGTTGCCGCCGTACGTGGTGCCGTGCTCACCGGGATGCCACGCCGACATCACGGCGTGCGTGGCCACGATGCCGGCGATCGGCAGGCCGTTGCCGAAGGCCTTGGCCACACACATGATGTCGGGACGCGCGCCGCTGTGCTCGACGCAGAAGAACCGACCGGTGCGGCCGAAGCCACTCTGCACCTCGTCGCAGATGAGCAGGATGCCGTGCTCGTCGCAGATCTCGCGCAGGCTCGGCAGGAACGCGGCAGGAGGCACCACGAATCCGCCCTCTCCCTGGAGCGGCTCGACGATGATCGCGGCCACCGTGTCACTGGGAACCGTGGTCTTGAACAGGTGCTCGATCTCATCGCCACGCGCGATGGGGCACGGCTCGCCGGGCCGGTGGTCGCAGTAGCGGAAGCAGTTCGGGTAGCGCACGTGGTGCACACCCGGCAGGAACGGCCCCACCCCGTTGCGGTACTTCGCCTTGCTTGCCGTCAGGGTGAGCGCGCCATAGGTACGGCCATGGAAACCGCCCGTGAAGGCGATGACGTCGGTGCGGCCGGTGGCGCGGCGCGCCAGCTTGATGCTCGATTCCACCGCCTCTGCGCCACTGTTGTTGAGGAACACCTGGTCGAGCCCGTCCGGCGCGATGGCCACCAGTGCGGCGGCGGCCTCGATCATCTTGGGGTGCAGGGTGGTCACCGACGTGTGCCACAGCTTGTCCACCTGTTCGTGCACTGCGCCCACCACCGCCGGATGGAGGTGGCCGAGGTTGGTGACCCCGATCCCGCACCCAAAATCGAGAACGTCGCGTCCGTCGACCGTGTAGAGGTGAGCGCCCTTGGCGTGGTCGACCACCAGGTCGGTGTAGCGCGAGTACGCCGGCGAGATCAGCTCCACATCGCGCTCTCGCCACACCCCGGCGCTCTCGCTGCGCCGGACGGCAACGTCGGTCACCGCGTTCTCCTCCGTGATGGGTCCGCGGTCTCCCCGGGTGCGCGGCCAAAGAGCAGCGTACCGCGTGGCCTGCGGATTCGGCTGTAACAGTTGCCGACACTCCCACAAAAACGCGCTAGCGGAGCCGCCCGATGCTCAGGAAGCCCGCGAACATGACCACGATGCCGATGGCCTCGTAGACGCCCAGGGTGTCCAGCGATCCCCCAGCGATCTTGGCCGCGCTGAAGCCGGCAGCGATGACGAAGGCGCCGATGGTGAGCAACACGTTGCAGATGACGCGATCCGCGCCGCCGTGGTCGCGAAGCAGCCGGTAGGCGGACCACGCCGAGCCGCCGACGAGGATCAGGGTGCCGACGATGTTCAGAACGACGGCGCCAAGCTGAAGCGGCGACCCGTGGGAGATGGCGTCCCCAAGCACGCCGGCCGTGTTGCGCAGGCGCGATGTGTCGACGTGCACGACCGCGGCATCGATGGCGAGCAGCAGGGTCAGTGCGACGAGGACGAGCGTGGCGGTCCGAGCCATACGCGGCGGAGCCAGGAGGAAGAGGGTTCCCATGGACAGCCAGATCACGCCGAGCACGCCGCCGAGCAGGTAGAACGCGCGGAACAGAGGCGCGTTGAAGCCGCTGTGCTCGCCGATTGCCTGGCAGGCCGCCGCCGCAGCAAAGATGAGCAGGCCGGTGGTCCATGCCGCGAAGGCCGGCCGTCCTGTGAGCGTGAACCGTGTGAACACCACCCAGGCAAAGATCACGCTGATGACGGACGCGGCGATCGCGGCCATCAGGCGGGCTGCTCGCGGCGTTGTCTCAACATCTCTTTGCGATCCTTCACAGTGGCCGCGGCGTTTGACGCGAAGGCGCGTGACTGGCGGCTGTCACGGTTTGACTTTGACCTAGGTCGCCGTGTAGATAAGCACACCTAGTCAACAGTCCACTCCGGGGAGAGTTTCATGAGCCTGTCCAGAAAGTTGCTGCCCATCGCTGGGACCGTGGGGCTGATCGTGCTGTCAGCTTGCGGGACCTCGACGAACACTTCGAGCAGCAGCGGGGGCAGTGGCATCGCCGGCTGCCGCGGCACCGTCACGGTGGCGACTGACCTCCCCCTGACCGGCGGCGATCGCACCGATGGTCCGTTCCCCGGCTACGGCGCCCAGCTCGCGGTCGAGCAGGCCAACAGCAACAAGCTGCTCGGCGGATGCACCCTGAAGTACACGTCCATGGACGACTCGAGCACCCTGCTCGGCAAGCACGACCCGGCCAAGGGCGTGCAGAACATCACCGCGCTTGCCAACGACAGCTCTGTGATGGGGGTGGTCGGTCCCTTCAACTCGAGCGTGGCCCAAGCCGAGATCCCCATCGCCTCGCAGAACCACCTCGCCCTGATCAGCCCCTCGAACACGCAACCTGGCCTCACCCAGGTGGGCAGCAACCCGCTGATCGACACGGCAGCGCTCTACAAGGGTCCGCACACGTACTTCCGGGTCATCGCGACCGACAAGGTGCAGGCCAAGATTCTCGCCTACGTCGCCACCAGCGAGCTGCACAAGATGAAGGGGTACGTCTTCGACGATCAGGAGACGTACGGGGCCGGCATCGCCACTCTCTTCAAGCAGTTCTACGCGGCTGACGGCGGCACCGTGGTGGGCACCGCCAGCCTGCCGGGTTCCACAACAGACTTCAAGACCCAGATGAACGACGCCAAGAGCAAGGGCGCGGATATCGTCATGTTCGGCGGCCTCACCAGCACCGGCGCCGGCTTTGCTCGGCGAGACATGGTCGCCGCTGGGCTCGATGCACCGTTCATCGGTGGGGACGGCCTGGAGGACACGGACTTCATCAAGGACGCCAACGCCGGCGCTGCGCCCTCGGCGGCCAACGGCTCGGAGGCGACCAGCGCTCCTGACGTGACCAAGCTCTCGTCGGCAGCGAAGTTCTACTCGGACTACGCGGCCCGCTTCTCGAGCCTCGCGGCGCCGTACAACGATGGCACCAAGGAACCGTACACCGCGTACGGGTACGACGCCATGCAGATCCTCCTGCAGGCGATCAAGACCGCGATCGTCAACAACAACGGCGCCCTGCCGTCGGACACGAACGGGTTCCGTGACGCAGTAGTTGCGCAGCTCCATCAGGCCTCCTACAACGGAGCCACCGGACACGTCGCCTTCGACCAGAACGGCGATCTTCCCCCGCCGTCGTCCTTCACCCTCTACAGCGCCAACAACGGCGCCTGGTCGGCGAAGGAGACCCTGGTCGAGGACCAGAGCGGCAACATCACAGTCAAGAGCTGACTTCAGCCCAGAGACGAGGGTAAGAGGCGAGCGCAGTGCTCGCCTCTTACTTTTTCCCCGGAGGTACGGATGACCACTGAGAGCGGGGCCGGCCCGGAGCTGGGCGCGGCCGCTGCCGCGCGGCCGGGAGGGCATCTCCTCGTTGACACGGACGGTCTGGTCGGCCGCGAGCGGCAGACGGCGGGTCCGATCAACGCCGTCGCGCCGGCTTTCCGCGGGGCGTACCAGCTGATCCAAAGCAACTTCGCCTTCATCATCCTGGGCACGATCGTCATTTGCGCGATCGCCATCTTCATCCGTGGTGGTGCCACGCTGATGGGTGAACAGATCCGCACGGCGCTGGTGCTGGGCGGCATCTACGCACTGGTGGCGATCGGCTACACGATGGTGTACGGCATCATCGAGCTGATCAACTTCGCGCACGGCGACGTCTTCACGCTCTCGGGGTTCTACGCGGTGATCCTGGCGGACACGCTGGGCTTGGGCAGGCTGGCCACCAGCGGCCTCGGCGGCCTGCTGCTCGCGCTGCTGATCATCTTCCCGCTGACCATGATCGCTGCCGGTCTTACCGGCATGGCGATCGAACGCGTCGCGTACCGGCGGCTGCGCGACGCTCCGCGCCTGGCCCCGCTGATCACCGCAATCGGCGTCTCGTTCCTGCTCCAGGGCTTCATGCTGATCAAGTTCGGGCCCACTAATGTGACTACCCACATGGCCAGCTGGATCACCGGACAGGCATTCAAGATCGGGTCTGTCGCCGTGAACTGGGAGGATCTGTTCGTCGTCGGCATGGCCCTGCTGCTCATGGTCGGGCTCGGGATCTTCATCCGCCGCACCCGTCTCGGCAAGGCGATGCGCGCAACCGCGCAGGACCGCATGGCTGCGCTGATCTGCGGCATCAACGTCAACCGCACGGTGTCGGTAACGTTCTTCATCGGCTCCGCTCTCGCCGGCGCGGCAGCGATCATCTACAGCACCAACTACGGCAGCATCCAGTGGAGCAACGGCTACCGACTGGGCATCATCGCCTTCACCGCGGCAGTTCTTGGTGGCATCGGCAACATCGTCGGCGCCGGCGTCGGCGGTTTCCTCATTGGAA
This sequence comes from Candidatus Dormiibacterota bacterium, assembly GCA_030948845.1. GTDB lineage: Bacteria > Chloroflexota > Dormibacteria > Aeolococcales > Aeolococcaceae > Aeolococcus. The sequence continues at coordinate 23,731 of JALYZN010000102.1, read as the reverse complement.
TGATCTACGTCTTCGGCGGGACGCTTGCCGGCGGTGAATGGAGTGAGGCTCTCATCTTCGCGATGCTGGTGCTCATCCTCACCTTCCGTCCGGTAGGACTTTTCGGCATCGACGTGACCACCCGTGCGTAACCCGTTCGCGAGGCAGCGGCCGAACCGACCCATCTCCAAGCGCGCCCAGGGCGCCACAGTCTTCTGGATCGCGAGCTTCTCGGCGGCGGCGATGCTGCTGATGGGCTGGTTGCTGCCATGGTTCATCGAACCGACGTCCAGCGGGATCGGCTACAGCGCGCAGGATGCCCTTCTCTCGCCGACGGGCCCGGCGGCGCTGCTCCTCTACGTCCTTGTCGTAGCCATGCTGGTGCTGCTGCTGTCGCCGGTGGTGGAGGTTGTCTCGCATCTGCTGCGACGTCCGCTGCCGCCGATCGCCGATCGCGCGCGGTTCGTGATCGCGCTGGTCGGCTTCGCGTCGACCCTGGTGCTGTGGTTCCTGGTGCGGGTCGTCCAGGAAGAGCCGCTCTTCGGTCCGCTCGACCCGCACACCATCACCGACTCCGCGGTCTGGCTGACGATGTACGGGTACCTCATCGCCGCCATCGCCTATGGCGCGAGGCAGTGGTTCCTGAACCGCCCCAACCTGGCCTTCGGCCTCGTGGCTATTCCCTTCGGCGTGCTGCTGCCATTGATGTTCCACCAGTCGCCCGACTTCCTGCTCTGGGCGGCGTCATCGCTGGCCATCTACATGCTGCTGGCGTTGGGGCTGAACGTGGTCGTCGGTTTCGCCGGGCTTCTCGACCTCGGATATGCGGCCTTCTTCGCGATCGGCGCGTACACCTGCGCATCGTTTGCCTCCCCCACGCACCACCTCCACCTGCCCTTGTGGGTGCTGATCTTCATCGGTGCCGCGGTTGCGGCGCTGTTCGGCGCCGTACTCGGCGCCCCGACCCTGCGCCTGCGCGGCGACTACCTGGCCATCGTCACCCTCGGCTTCGGCGAGATCATCCCCGACCTGGCCATCAACAACGCCGGCGGGCTCACCGGAGGCCCCAATGGGCTCTCCGGCATCGACCAGCCACGTTTCAGCCTCCTCGGCGCCGACGTCAACTTCGGCTCCAATCCGTCGTGGTTCTACTGGTCGCTGCTGATCGTCGTCGTCGCTGTGGTGTTCCTCTTACGCAACATGCAGCGAGCCCGCGTCGGCCGTGCCTGGATCGCGTTGCGCGAGGACGAGGTGGCGGCAGCGGCGACGGGCATCAACACCACGTCGTCGAAACTCCTCGCCTTCGCGATCGGCGCCTCGGTCAGCGGGCTCGCCGGAGCGTTCTACGGCTCGATCGTGACCATCGTTTCGCCGGATGCGTTCAGCTTCTCCGTCTCCGTGGCCGTGCTGAGCATCATTGTTCTCGGCGGCATCGGCAACATCACGGGGGTCATCCTGGGCAGCTTCGTGCTCACCTTCGTTATCTTCTGGGCGCTTCCCCACATGAACGAGTGGTCGACCACGGTGAGCCAGACCATCAATGTGCCCGCGCTGGCCAACATCGACTTCACCCAGTACACGTACATCATCTACGGCGCCGCCCTGATGGTCATGATGCTGTTCCGTCCCGGCGGCCTGCTTCCAAGTCGAGCGCGCAAGGTCGAACTGGAGAGCGGCGTGGAGTCGGAGTCGCTCGCCGCCGTGCAGGGCCGCGCCTGAGCATGGCCCTGCTGGACCTGATCGGCGTGACCAAGAGGTTCGGCGGCCTCCTGGCCGTGGCCGACGTCAGCTTCACGATCGGCGAGCGGGAGATCATCTCGATGATCGGTCCCAACGGTGCCGGCAAGACCACCGCATTCAACTGCGTCACCGGGCTGTTCCCGCTGACCAGCGGCGAAATCCTGCTCGATGGCGTCAGCATCCGTGGCCTGGCGCCGCATCGCATCACCCGGCTCGGCATCGCCCGAACCTTCCAGAACATCCGCCTCTTCTCCTACATGACCGCTGTCGACAACGTGATGGTCGGCGCGCACTGGTGGATGAAGGAGCGCGTCTGGGACGCGGCGTTCACCACCGCCAGAGGCAGGCGCGAGGAGCGTGCCGTCGAGCGCCGAGCGCTCGACCTTCTCGACGAGCTCGGGCTGGCCAATTACGCGGGTTCCTACGCTCGCGAACTCCCCTACGGCCTGCAGCGGCGTCTGGAGATTGCTCGGGCCCTGGCGACCCGGCCGCGCCTCCTGCTTCTCGACGAGCCCGCCGCCGGGCTGAACCCGCAGGAGAAGAAGCAGTTGATGGCCCTCATCTCTCGGCTCCGCGATGAGGGCCTGACCATCTTCCTCATCGAGCACGACATGAAGGTCGTCATGGAGGTGAGCGACCGCATCGTGGTCCTCGACCACGGCGAGAAGATCACCGAGGGCCGGCCGCAGGAGGTGCGCAACAACCCGCAGGTCATCGAGGCGTACCTCGGCCAGGGAGCTGCGGAGCGGATGGCGGGCGGCGCATGACCACCACCGAGGCACCTACCCCGGCAAGCCCTCAAGTCGAGGACGGAACACCGGTCCTGGAGCTGCGCAACGTCGACGTCTTCTACGGTCGCGTCCAAGCGCTTCGCGATGTCTCACTCACCGTCAACAACGGCGAGATCGTCGCCCTCATCGGCAGCAACGGAGCCGGCAAGAGCACGACGCTGCGCACCATCAGCGGTCTGGTCCGCCCGGCCAAGGGAGACGTGTTCCTCCGCGGCGAGCGCATCTCCGGGTTGGGCTCAGAGAAGATCGCGCGTCTCGGAGTCGGGCACGCCCCGGAGGGACGCCGGCTGTTCAGCCGCCTCACGGTTCGCGAGAACCTGGAGATGGGGGCGTATCCGCGCCGCGATCGGTCCGGCGTGCGCAGCGACTTCGAGCGCGTGTACGAGCTGTTTCCGCGGGTCAAGGAGCGCTCGCGCCAGCTGGCGGGGAGCCTCTCCGGCGGTGAGCAGCAGATGGTGGCGATCGGGCGCGCGTTGATGGCCCGGCCCACCGTGCTTTTGCTGGACGAGCCATCGCTGGGGCTTGCGCCGATCGTCGTGGACACCGTCTTCGCGGTCATCCGCGAGATCAACCAGGGCGGCACCACTGTCCTGCTCATCGAACAGAACGCGCTGCTGGCCCTCAACACCGCGCGCCGCGGATACGTACTCGAGAACGGTGAAGTGGCCACCAAGGGGTCGGCCGAGGAGCTCCTCAATTCCCCCGACGTTCAGCGCGCCTACCTGGGGATGTAGCCCGCAGGCCGCACAGAACTTGCGTTCGTGTCACCATTGGCACCAGCCAGAGCGCATGAAGGGGATCGCGTGGCACGCCAGGTCAAGAACGCGGGAGCTGAGGCGGCGGTTGCCGACGACGCGGCTGAGACGTACGAGCTGAGCCGCGAGGCGCTGGCGGCAGCCCTCCCCGATCTCACCGACGTCACCGCCGACCTGGTGGGCTGGGCCAGCGCAAGCCAGGCACACGAACGCGCCGGGCTGTCCCTGCCTCGAGCGCGCCGGGTCCTCGCTGCGGCTCTGGGCGTGCCCGATGCCGCGCTGGGCAGGATGCGCGACGAGGACGTCGGCCGAGCCGTCGACCGACTGCGGGCGTTGGTGGACCAATGCGCCCGATTGGCGGGTCAGGTGACCGTCGACGAGTTGACGGGCGCGCTGCGTCGCGGCGCGGGCATGGCCGCGTTGCAGCGGGAGATCGACCGCAGCCGGCGCATTGCCGGCAAAGGCCTGGTGGCCATCTTCGTCGACGTGGACGGGCTCAAGGCTGTCAACGACAGCGCAGGCCACGCCGCCGGTGACGAACGCTTGCGCGCAACCGTCGCGGCCATGCGCGACCGTCTGCGCTCCTACGACCTGATCATCCGCTATGGCGGCGACGAGTTCGTCTGCGTGCTCACCGACAGCACCGCTGCCGATGCGGCGCGGACCGCCGCCACCCTCTGCGCGCACGTGGAGAAGCAGTGCGGCGGCACCATCAGCGTTGGCATCGGGGAGCTTGCTGCCGAAGACACCGTCGATGTGCTCGTCAAGCGCGCCGACGCTGCGCTCTACGCCGGGCGCCGGGCCCGCTCCATCCGCCCGGTTCGCACAGCGCGCCGCTAGCCGCTAACCGCGCACCGACCGCGCCACGATGACCCCGGCCGCGACTGCGACGAACATCGCGTACTCGATCACCAAACCGCGGGTTCGACTGCGGCTGAATGACGCCCCGACCAAACCGCGCAGCCCGTACCAGACCACCAGCAGCAGCCCGACGCGAACTGTGTCGCGCCCACCGCTCGGCAGCACGAAGACGAGGCCGGCCATGATGGCCGCGATCAGCCCGGCCCCGGCGACAGCAACACGCGCGTGGAGCTCCTCGGTGAGCAGGGCGTCGGCGGACACCAGCAGGACGGAGCCGCCCGCGAGCGCGGCGCTCGTGGCTGTCGACAGAGTGCTGTTGTAGGCCGCCAGTAGCAGGGGCGCGAGCACCACCACGCCGGTGCCGTCACGCAGCAGCCGGGTCACCATCCCCTCTCGCCCCGCCGCGCGAAGGCCACCGAGATGTGGGATGCCACCGACCACCAGGGCAGCCACCAGCCCCGCCGGCAGACGCAACATGAGGTCCCCGGTGCCGGCAAGCACCGCCACAAAGGCGCCGATCGCCGCCAGCGGAAGGAAGGTCGCCGCCAGCGCGTGGCGAAGATCGCGACCGTAGACGAGCCGGTCGTACAGGGTGAGCGTCAGCGCGGTGAGCAGCGCCAGCGAGCCGCAGACGGTGACGCTTTCGCGAAGCCCGAGAACCTGGGGACGCAGCGCGACCACCACCGCGCACACCGCGATCCCGAGAGCGGTGTGCACCAGGGGGAGGGGGACGTCCGCGAGCGAGTGCACCTCGCCGCCAACGCCCAGCGCGGCGCGGGCGCTGTCGGCGTAGAAGGCGTTGCCCCGGCGGCGGCGGGTGCCGGGCCGGTTATCCACGGCGGGACTCAGGCCGAGCTGCTGCCCTCGCGTCCGTAGCTGTCCTCCAGGCGTACTACATCGTCGATCTCCGGCGAAGAGACCTCGAACAGGTCGGTGTCCTCCACGGCGATGAAGCGGTGGCGGCGCCCGGGACGGACGCGCGCGCTCATGCCCGGCGTCATCCGATGCAGGTGTACCTCGCCGGCGTCGTCCTCCAGGACCAGGTCGAGCAGGCCCGACGCGATGTAGATCGACTCGTCCTTCTGCACGTGGTACTGCAGGCTGAGCTGATGCCCGCGGTTGACGTGGATGAGCTTGCCCAGGTAGCGGTCGGTGATCGCCCAGCGCAGCTCGTGGCCCCAGGGTTTGTCGACACGGCCCGCGCTGGCCGCCTGGACGTCCGCAGAGTCGACGACGTCACTCACGGGCTGCCCCGTCCGGACCCACCTGTACACCGACGTGCTGCTCGAGGGCCGCGATCAGCTCATCGACCCGGGCCGGCGTGGCTGCCTCGCTGTACACCCGCATCAGCGGCTCGGTGCCGCTCATCCGCATCAGCGCCCACGATCCGTCCTCGAGGTAGAATTTGAACCCGTCGTCGATGCGGGTGCGGATCACCTCCTCGCCGGCGAGCTCCTTGGGTTCGTCCTTCTGCATGCGCTTGTACACGTCCGCTTTGCGCTTCTCGTATCCGTCGCGATCGAAGCGGATGTCGTCGCGCCTGTAGGCGTGCGGACCGACCAGCTCGACGAGGTGCTCGACGATCTCAGAGAGCGGCTGCTGGTACTCAACGATCATCTCGGCAATCAAAAGGCCGGCAAGGATGCCGTCGCGCTCGGGGATGTGTCCGCGGAACGCGAAGCCGCCCGATTCCTCACCGCCGAGCAGCGCATCAGTCTCGCGCATGCAGGCACCGATGTACTTGAAACCAACGGGTAGCTCGTGCACGGTCACGCCGAAGCGGTCACCGAGGGCGTCGACCATGCTGGTCGTGGTCAGAGAACGCACGATGTCCCCGCGCTCGCCGCGTTTCTCGAGGAGGAACATGGTGAAGATCGCCATCACCTCGAGCTGGTTCACATACCGCCCGGTCTCGTCGATGATGCCGAGCCGGTCAGCGTCGCCGTCGTTGGCGATGAGCACGTCGTGGTGACCCTCGCCCATCAGAGCCATCGCCTCCGGCATGTACCGGTCGATCGGTTCCGGGTGCATGCCGCCGAAGCCGGGGTTGCGCTCCCCGTGCAGCTCGGTGACCACCGTGCTGCCACCGCTAAGGACGCGCGCGATCAGCCCGGCGCCGGCGCCGTACATCGACTCGTGGGCGACCTTCAGCCCGGCGCCACGAAGGCGGTCCAGGTCGACCATCCGTCCGAGCTGCTCGCAGTACGAGGGCAACGGGTCGAGAAGCGTGACCCCACCCGAGGTGACGGCCTCCTCGAACGGCATCGTCGTGACGCCCTCCGCCAGCGCCTTCACCGTGTTCTTCTCGAGCTCCGCGACGACCTCGGGCGAGGCTGATCCGCCGAAGTGCGGCTTGTACTTGAGGCCGTTGAACTCCATCGGGTTGTGGCTGGCGGTGACCACAACTCCTCCTGCCGCGCCCTGCTGCACCACCGTCCAGGACACCGCCGGAGTGGGCGTAACGCGGTCGAGCAGGATGACGCTCCGCCCGTTGGCGGCAAGGACGCTGGCGACCTCGCGTGCGAACAGCTCCGCGCAGTAGCGGGCGTCGTGGCCGACCACCACGGGCCGCGACTCGCCATCGAGGTAGGCGGCAACTCCTTGGGCCACAGCACGGACGTTCTCGTATGTGAAGTCGTCGCCGACCACCGCCCTCCAGCCGTCGGTCCCGAAATGGATCTCAGCTGCCATCAGCGCGCATTCTGCCCGATGGAGGGTGACCTCCGGACACGCGAGACGGCCGATGTGGTCGGCGGAGCCACTTGCTACGATGCCGCAAATGCGGCTGCTGCGTCGATTTCTCGGCTCCGCCTGCGTCGCGGTGTTGCTAGCGGGCGTGAGCGGGTGCGGTGACGACACCAAGCTGCCGCAGGCGCCGTCCGCAAGCCCGTTCGCTACGAGCTCGGTGTCCATCCGCCAGCAGGGCAACGCCGACGCCACGATTGACACCGCGTCCGTCACGTTCAAGCTGGATGACTCGCACTCGCTGGTGGCCCACCTGATGGTCCGATCCACCGCCGCGTCGACGATCGCGATCAGCATCCGCGGATCGCTCTACGATCCGCACCACGCACTCATCGGCGACATCAGCGGCGGCCAGGTCAACGTGAGCCCGGGGAGCACCACCGCCGTCCAGCTCACCGGGCCCACGCCGCTCGGGACGATCGCCTCGGTCACCTTCGAGCTCACGGCCAAGCCCACTCGGCCCTGAACCGCGCCGCGGAACCGCTCAGAGCAGCTCGGTACGGCCTTCCCGGCGCAGCCGTTCGACAACTGCCTTGACCTGTTGGGAGGCGCTGGATGGCATCACCAGGACAGCGTCGCCGGTGTCGATCACCACAGTCCCCTCGAGGCCGAGCACGGCGACGGTGCGGCCGCCGACCGCCTCGACCAGGCAGTCACGAGAGTCGATGAGCAGGGCGTCGCCGTCGACCACGTTGCCCTCGGCGTCGGCGCGCCCCGCCCGCGCGGTGAGGAGGTCTGCCCACGACCCCAGATCCGACCAGCCAAAGCCGGCTCGCACCACGGTGAGGTGCGCGCTGCCCTCCAGCAGTAGGGGGTCGACAGCGACTGCGGGCAGCCGCGCGTAGATCGCCGCGGCAGCCTGCTCGTCGCCTGCCGCCTGCGCGTCCACGACGGCGCGGAGCTGCGCGTCCAGGCCGATGTCCGCGGAGGCCAGCTCAGCGAGGAAGGCGGTGACGGTCCACGCAAAAAGGCCCAGGTTCCAGAGGTGGTTGCCATCCTCGAAAAAGGCTGTGGCACGGTCGATCGGGGGCTTCTCGACGAAGGCGTCGGCGTGCGCGGCCGGCAGCACCGCAGCCGCGGCGAGCAGGCCTGGGTCGGTGGCGGGAACCGGTGGAGCCACCCAGCGGTCGGGCGGCTCGGCGGTTCCGACTGCGATGTAGCCGAGCCCGGTGGACGGGAAGGTGGGGGTCAGCCCGATCGTGGCCAGACCGCCGGTCGCGGCCGCCCACCCGGCGACGGCGAGCACGGCGGCGCGGTACGCATCGGTGTCGTCGACGTGGTGGTCGGCGTGCACGGAGACGATCAGCGCATCGGGGTCGCGGCGGGCGATCTGATGAACCGCCAGCCCCAGCGCGGGTCCTGTCCCACGTGCGGTGGGCTCGGCGATGATCGAGACCGGTGCCGAGGCGCCGACGAGCGCAACTGCGCAGGCCTCGGCCTGGTCGGCGGCGGTGACCACGTGAACCTCGTCGGCCAGCGGCGCCACCCGCTCGACGCTGGCCTGCAAGAGCGTCTGATCGTCTGGGCCGAGTGGCAGGAGGTGCTTGGGCAGCGCGGCGCGGCTCAGGGGCCACAGCCGAGTGCCGCTACCGCCCGCGAGGACGAGGATGTGCAAAGCCACGGCCGCGATGATGACCGAGGAGACGAGAGCGCGGGGTCAGCCCGCCGCGACAGCGAGGATCGGCGTCGTCCCGGCCTCCTCGGCGAGGTCCAGGGCACGGTCGGTTCGCTCCCACGGGAGGTCGAGGTCGTGGCGTCCGAAGTGACCGAACGCCGCCACTTGGCGATAGATGGGGCGGCGCAGCTCGAGCGCCGAGATGATCCCGAACGGGGAGAGGTCGAAGTGCTTGGTGACCAGCTCCTCAATCTGCTCCACGGGGATGGTCTCGCTGCCGAAGGTCTCCACCAGCACTGAGACGGGCTTCACCACGCCGATCGCGTAGGCAACCTGGATCTCGCACTTGGCCGCCATCCCGGCGGCCACAAGGTTCTTGGCGACCCAGCGCGCCCCGTAGGCGGCGCTGCGGTCCACTTTGGTCGGGTCCTTGCCGCTGAACGCGCCGCCGCCGTGGCGAGCGTAGCCGCCGTAGCTGTCGACGATGATCTTGCGGCCGGTGAGGCCTGCGTCACCTTGGGGGCCTCCGATGACAAAGCGGCCGGTGGGATTGACATGGCGGATGGTGGCGCTGTCCAGCCACTCCGGAGGGATGACCTGCTCGACGACGTGGCGCTGGATCTCACTGTAGATCTGCTCGTGCGAGGCGTCCTCAGAGTGCTGAATGCTCACCAGGACGTTGTCCACCCGGCGCGGACGGCCGTCGGCGTCGTATTCGACGGTGACCTGGGTCTTGCCGTCGGGCCGCGCCCAGCGGAGGGTGCCGTCACGCCGCTTCTCGCTGAGCCGGCGGGCCAGGCCGTGGGCGAGCTGGATCGGTGCCGGCATCAACTCCGGTGTCTCGTCGCACGCGAACCCGAACATCATCCCCTGGTCCCCGGCACCCCCGGTGTTGACCCCCTGGGCGATGTCCGGTGACTGCTCGTCAATGCAGACGAGCACCCCGCACGTCTCGTAGTCGAAGCCGTACTTGGCGCGGACGTAGCCGATGTCCTTGATGGTGCGGCGCACCACGCCGGTGATGTCGATGTAGGCGTCGGTGGTGATCTCGCCGAAGACGAGCGCGGTGCCGGTGGTGAGCGCCGTCTCGCAGGCAACCCGTCCCAACGGGTCCTTCTCCAGGACAGCGTCGAGCACAGCGTCGCTGATCTGGTCGGCGATCTTGTCAGGATGACCCTCGGTGACCGACTCCGAGGTGAACAGGCGCCGACGGCTGTGGGTCATGAGCTTCCTCCGGTCCCACCGGCGGCCACCCAGACGCCCACTGCGCCAGGGCCCGCTCCTGTCCGGGGCCGGGCCGATGGTACCCCAGCCGCGCTGCGCGTGGCCGGGGGGCCCCGATGCCTTGGCAGGAGGGCGATGCGCCCTCCTCGACGGCCCGGCGGAGCCCTGCCGTACCGTTTCCCAGGGGCTTGCCAAAAGGCGGGACCTGTCCGCCTTCGCCGTTCCACGAGATCGAAACGCGATCACACCGGCGGTGGCGATCGATCCCGGGACCGTGTACTGTTAGGCGCACGTATCACTTATGACCGGGCGCCCAAACGTCCCGGCGGAGGACCTTGGCGCGTGCCGGTAGACCAGACACTGCGTTGCCGCGAGTGCGGCGTTGACTTCATTTGGACCGAGGGTGAGCAGGAGTTCTTCGCCTCCCGCGGTCTGACCAATCCCCCCTCTCGGTGCCCGAGCTGTCGGGCCGCGAGGCGCGCCGCCGCGGGTGGCGGAGGCGGAGGCTACGGCGGCGGCGGCGGTGGCGGCGGGTATGCCCGCTCCAGCGCACCGCGTCAGATGTACGAGGTGACCTGTGCTGGCTGCGGTGGCATCGCAAGGGTGCCTTTTCAGCCTCGAGGTGACAAGCCCGTTTATTGCAGCGACTGCTTCCGGCCCTCCGGCCGTTGAGCGATGCCGCGCCAGAAGGCGCCATCGCGATCGGCAGTCGCGTGACCTTCCCGTACGGCGGCAGCCGCCGTACGGGAACGGTCTCGGACGTCTCCATCCTTCCTGACGGCGCCGGTGGCCGCAGCGTCTCCTACCTCATCGACGTGGGCACGCGCAAAGTGTTCGTCCAGGGCGACGGGATCCAGCTGGCGAGCAACGGGCCGGTGGCCGCCTTCGACGCCGTCGCTGAAGGCGTCGCCTACGGGCGCAAGCGCCCGCGAAACCCCCGGCGCCGCTGACCAGAGCTCGTCACGGGCCGGCTCGCAGACGGCGACAGAGCTTCGGCATTGCTGTCCATCGCGTCAGACGGCGTATCCTCTGTCCGATGGACGATCGCCCGTACCCCCGACCGCAACGCGTCAAGCGTTCGCCCCTGCGCCTCAGCCTCATGGCCCTCGGGTTGGCCGCCATCGTGACCGGGATCGGCCTGATCGCGGTGCCGCTGATCGGGGTCTGGCAACGCGGTCATGCCGACCAAACCGCTCTCGGCTCGTGGCAGAAGGGAGGTTCCAACGCGCTGATCGGTTCCCCCGCCGCGTCGACTCCCGCTCCCAAGACGGCGGTCACGTGCGGGTCGGGATCGCCGTCCGACTATGCGCTGGTGACCTTCAGCTCACCGGCCGCCGAGCATTACGGTGGGGTGGCCACCGACGGCACCTGGGATTCCCTGCACAGCCGCTCGATGGTCCATTACACGGGCACGCCGGCGCCGGGGCAGCAGGGCAACTCGATCATCGCCTTCCACCGTGAGCCGGACTACGAGCACATCGACCAGCTCAAGGTCGGCGACACTGTGAGCGTCCAGGACCGAACGTGTCATACCTTTGTGTACAAGGTCACCGGTCGCTGGACGCTCAACCCCAGCAACGTCAGCCAACTCGTGCCCACCAGCGGGCATGACCTCACGCTGATCACCTGCACGCCGTTCTGGATCGACAGCCAGCGCATTGTCTGGCGCGCCGCGATGGTCACCCCGACGGCTTAGGCCTCGCGCCGGCGCCTCCAGAACCGCCATCCCACGTACGCGGCAACGGCGATCGCGGCGGCGCCGAGGCCGATGTAGCCGACCTGACCGACGAGCTTGACGGCGCGGTCGAGGTTGCTGCCGATCAGCACTCCCACGATGACGATGACGGCCACCCACAACGCGCCTCCCGTTGCATTGGCAACGAAGAATTCCGGCCACGGCATCCGATGCATCCCGGCGAGCGGGCCGGCGAAGATGCGCAACAGCGCGATGAACCGGCCGGTGAGCACCGCCACCCAGCCGCGCCGCGCGAAAAGCGCTTCGGCACGCTCCAGACGCTCCGGGCTGTAGAAGCGGCCCACCGCGGGCAGCCGGACCAGGCGCGTCCCCCACCTGCGTCCGATCGCGTAGCCGAGGTTGTCGCCGATGACCGCGCCCACCCACGCCACGACCGCGACCACGGGCACGCTCAGCCTGCCCTGGGTGGCCAGGAAGACACCGACAAGCAGGGTCGTCTCACCGGGCACCGGTACGCCAAGGGACTCGATGCCCACCCCGAGGAAGACGATGAGGTAGGCGAACGAGCCAAGGGTGTTGCTGAGGTCGAGGAAGAACTTTTGGATGCCGCCAATCGTCGCCGACGTGGCGGCGGAGGCGCCACCGGTGAGATCAGCGGCCCTGGGCCATCCGCTCCAGCCGCGCGACCCGCTCCTCGAGCGGCGGGTGCGTGGAGAACAGCGCGGCAAGCGAGGCGCGCCGGTTGCCGAATGGGTTGACGATATAAAGCGGGGCCAAAGCCGGGGCCACCTGCATGGGGACCCTGGCGGTGCGTGCCTCGAGCTTGCGCAGCGCGTCGGCCAGGGCCAGCGGGTCGTGAGAGAGCACGGCACCGTCGTGGTCGGCCTCGTACTCGCGCGAGCGGCTGATCGCGAGCTGGATGATCGCTGCCGCGGGCGCCGCCAGGAAGGCGACCAGCAGCGTGACCAGCACCTGGCCGGCGCTCTCCTCCTCGTTGCCGAAGAAGAACAGGGAGAACTGCGCTATCTGGGCGATGATCGAGATCCCCAGGGCGAGGGTGGCCGCAGTCGACGCTGTGAGGATGTCGCGGTTGCGGACGTGGCTGAGCTCGTGGGAGAGCACCCCGCGCATCTCGCGAGCGCTGCAGAGGTTGAGGATGCCGGTCGTGCAGCACACCGCCGCGTGTTCGGGGTTGCGACCAGTCGCAAACGCGTTCGGTGAGGGGTCGTCGGTGATGTACACGCGCGGCTTGGCCATGCCCGCCGCGGCCGCGAGCTCGGCCACCATCTGGTGAAGCTCCGGCGCCTGCTCCGGGGTCACCTCGACGGCGCGGGCGGCACGCACGGCGATGGTGTCGCTCTTCCAGTACGCGATGCCGTTGACGGCCAGGGCGATGACCGCGGCGATGATCAGGCCAGTGCCGCGGCCGATGAGGCCACCAACAATCAGGAAGAGCGCGTCAAGGAGCGCCAGAAGAAGCGCGGTCTTGATGTTCTGCCACATGCGCCTAGGGTACCCCGACAAGGGCTCGGCGAAGCCTTCCTCACAGACAGACCGTCAGCGCAGGCGAATGTACTTCGCCGGAGCTGATTGCGCTGAGCGGGGGTGCCCGAGGGGGAACGCAGTCCCCCCTCGCTATGTCGGAAAGTTGCCGTGGTGGCGGAGGACGTCGTCCCGGACGCGGGAGGCGTACATCGCGAACCGCCGCACCAGTTCGCCGCGCAGGTCTGAAGGTGACACCACGGCGTCGACGATCAGCTCATCGGCCAGGCGGTAGATGTCGATGTCCTCTCGGTACTCGTCCTGCAACCTGCTCACAAAGCCGGCGCGCTCGCTCTCCGGCAGCTCCTGGATGCGGTTGTAGTACACCGCGTTGACCGCCGCCTCCGGGCCCATCACCGCGATCTGCGCCGACGGCATCGCCAGGGTGCAGTCGGGATCGAACGCGGGCCCGCACATGGCGTAGAGCCCGGCCCCGTAGGCCTTGCGCATGATCACGCAGATCTTGGGCACGCTTGCCCCGCTGAGCGCGGCGATCATCTTGGCGCCGTGGCGGATGATCCCCTGGCGCTCCACCGCCGTACCGATCATGAACCCGGGCACGTCGGCGAGGAACAGCAGAGGGATGTTGAAGGCGTCGCAGCAGCTGATGAACCGCGCCGCCTTGTCAGCGGAGTCGACGAAGAGCACGCCGCCCTTGAAGCGTGGCTGTGAGGCGATCACGCCGATGGCACGTCCATCGACGCGCGCGAACCCCGTGACAAGCTCACGGGCGAACAATCGCTTGATCTCGAAGAACGAGCCCCCGTCGACGAGCCCTCTGATCACGTCCTGGACGTCGTAGCCACGGGCGGGCTCCGACGGGATCGTCTCCTCGATCGAGGGCGCGTCCTCGGCCGGCGCCACGCTGGCAACGTCCGCGACCGGTTGACGCCACGACGACGGCATGAACGACATGTACGTGCGAGCCGCTGCGATCGCGTCCTCCTCAGTCTTGACGAGGACGTCGCCGCAGCCGCTGACGCTGCAGTGCATCCGTGCACCGCCCATCTCCTCGAGTGAGACCTTCTCGCCAACCACCACCTCGGCCATGCGCGGCGAACCGAGATACATGGACGCGTTCCCTTCAACCATGATCACGGCGTCGCAGAACGCGGGGATGTACGCCCCGCCCGCGGCCGACGGTCCGAAGAGGACGCACAGCTGCGGCACCTGTCCCGAGAGACGGACCTGCATGCGAAAGATGCGCCCCGCGTGGCGGCGCCCCGGGAACATGGCCACCTGGTCGGTGATCCGCGCTCCGGCGGAGTCGACCAGGTACACCATCGGTATCTGCAGACGCTCCGCGGTCTCGAGGATGCGCACGATCTTCTCGACGGTGCGCGCTCCCCAGCTCCCGGCCTTGACCGAGGGGTCGTTGGCCATGAGCGCGCACGGCCGTCCTCCGAGGGTGCCGATGCCGGTGACAACGCCGTCCGCAGGCAGGTCCCCGGCGAGGTTGTTGGCCAGCAGGCCATCTTCGACGAAGGCTGTGCCGACGTCGAGCAACCGGGCGATGCGCTCACGCGCCATCAGCTTGTTTTGCTCGTGCAGCTTGGCGCGTGCCTTCTCTGATCCGCCGGCGCGCGCCCGCGTCAGCCGTTGTTCGAGCTCGGACGCGTCGTGCGCGACGCTCTCCTTCGAAGCGGCAACGTCGGTCACGCCACGGTTTCCACAACCGCTGCGCCCGTCCAGATGCCCGCGCGGTACAGCTTGCCGGGCAGCTCCCGGCCGAGATCCGCGGCGAGTGTCTGGCTCACGGCAATGTAGGCAGCCAGGTCGCAGCCGTGGATTCCACCGGCGCTGGCGACGGCCTGCAGGGCATCCTCGCTGCAGACGTTGCCTGTCGAGCGCGGCGCGAACGGGCACCCGCCCAGGCCCCCGGCGCTGCCGTCGAACCTGGTGACCCCCGCCTCGAACGCGACCAGGACGTTGGCCACGCCAAGGCCACGCGTGTCGTGCACGTGCAGAGACAGGCGCTGACCCGGGACGACCTCGCCGGCACGCGAGCACAACTCGCGTACCGCCGCAGGGTGGGCCACACCGATGGTGTCAGCAATGCCCACCTCGGACGCGCCGCGCGCCACGAGCTCACTGCAGAGGTCGACGACACGCTGCGGGTCCACCTCGCCTTCGAACGGGCAGCCGAAGCTCACCGAGACAGCGACGTCGACCGCGCAACCGGCCTCGCGTGCGTCACCGACAACAGAGTCGAAGTCGTCGAGCGACTCGGTGACGCTGCGGTTCACGTTGCGGCGGTTGAACGTGTCGGTGGCAGCGATGGTGTAGAGGACATTGGTCACCTCGTGCTCGAGGGCCAGCTCCAGGCCACGCTGGTTGGGGATGAGCACGCGCAGCCGGGGCAGCGCCGCCGGACCGAGCGCGCGCAGGACCTCGGCGGCGTCGGCCAGCTGCGGCACCCACTGCGAGGACACGAATGAGGTGGCCTCCACCCGTGGAACACCGGCCGCCAAGAGGCCCTCGATCAAGCGCACCTTGACCTCGGTGGAGACCGTGTCGGAGATGTTCTGCAGGCCATCGCGCGGCGCGACATCCGTCCAGGTGATCTCAGCCACTGCGGCAACCCTCGCTCGCTCGCATCTGCGGCCACCCTAGCAGAGGCGTCGCGGGGGAGCCGCGGGCCCCGGTGGGCCACGGTGAGCCCTAGACTGGCCTCGCGCGATGCCCCGCTTTCGTCTCACCACCTACCTGCGCGACACCTTCGGGGTCGAAGACCCGCGGAGCTTCCGGCTGTGCGGCATGGACGAGGTGGGCCGCGGATCCTACGCCGGACCACTGGTTGCGGCGGCCGTGGTGTTGCCGCCGCGTTTCCGGCATCCACTGCTGCGCGATAGCAAGCTGCTCAGCGCGCGGCAGCGAGAGCTGGTCGGCGCGGTCATTCGCCGCCGCGCGCTGGCGTGGGTGGTTGCCGAGATCTCAGCAGCCGACATCAACCGGCGCGGGCTGGGCTGGGCCAACGTGGAGGTCTTCCGCCGCCTCGTCGACCTCGTCGATGCCGACGGCTACTGCTGTGACGGACGATTGCGCATCAACGCCACGCGCACCGTGCACTGCTTGGTCAAGGGCGACAACCTCATTCCCGCGATCTCCGCTGCTTCGATCGTTGCCAAGGTGCACCGCGACGCGATCATGACCGCGATGCACCACGATGCACCGCACTACAACTGGGCGAGCAACAAGGGGTACGGCGCCCGCGAGCATCGCGACGCCATTCGCAGTCACGGTCCCCACCCCCAGCACCGCACCGTGTTCATCGACAACATGCTGCAGCTCGACCTGACTTTCGATACCGCGAGCCCCGCCGATCTCGAAGCCGCCTCCGCCTGACACGCGGCCGTACCGTGGTCGAGCCGTATGCTCGGCAGGTGAAGGCGAGCCCTCGGGCAGCGGTCGACCCGACTGTGTTCCGCGACGCCGCGGCGCGGTTCGCCAGCGGGGTGACGGTCGCCGCCGCCGCGCATCGCGGGATGCACCACGCGATTACCGCCACGGCGTTCGCGTCGCTGTCGCTGGAACCGCCGATGGTGCTGCTGGCGCTCGACCGCGCCGGTCAGCTGATCGGGCTCGTCCGCGATAGCGGCCACGTCGGCCTCAGTGTGCTGTCAGCCGAGCAGGAGACGCTCGGCAGGCGCGCATCGACACGCGGGCGGACGCTGCAACCCCTGGTCGACGAGGCGCCGACCACGACAGCGGTCACCGGCGCGCCACTGCTCATGGGTGCGCTGGCGTGGTTCGACTGCGAGGTCGCATCCATCTCCGAACACGGCGACCACGCCATCATCGTGGGCCGCGTACTAGCGGCAGCCTCAACCGACGGCGAGCCCCTTCTCTACTTCGCGCGCCGATACCACCGCCTCGGACGTCAGCTTGGCGACGCTGCCGTCACGCGCTGAGCTGCTGGTACGCGCGATCCAGGGGCTTGCCGAACTTGCGTTACGAACATCCGTTCGCTATACTGGGCGCATGAGCGCCACCCCGACAGAATTGCTCCTCCCGCTCGGCGAGACCTCCGCACCGGGCGAGCTGACCACGCGCCGCTGGCACCATCTCATGGCCGTGGCCGGCATCGACGCCGCGTCCGGGCAGCGGTTGGCGCGAGCCTTTCCATCGCTAGCAGCCGTGTACGCCGCCGACGAGGAGAAGTTGGTGAAGGTGGTCGGGCCCGTGGTCGCTTCGCGGATTCGCTGGTTCCTCGATGCGCCACTCGACACCGGGCTGTCGCTTGTCGCTGTCGCGCGCGCCAAAGCCGCCTGAGCGCGCTGCGATTCGCCCCGCCCCAATGCCTCGACGGGCCGCCGCACGTATGATCGTGGTTTCCACTAAACGGTCGGGTGCAGCGGAGGACGTTCGTGATGTTGGGACGCAAGTCGAAGACGGCAGTGATCGAACGTGAGGTTTCGGGCGCCGGGACTCGCGCGGCTGAGGTCGTCGGGGAGGCCGCCTCGGAGTTCGCCGAGCGCGCCGTCGCCGCTGCGCAGAATGCCCAGCGGGTGGCCACACCCGTGCTTCGCACCGCTGCCGAGAAGTCCGCAGAGACCTTGAGCCACGCCGCCGAGCGTGCCGCCGTGGTTCTCGCCGACACAGCTGGTCGCCTCGCCGACACCGGCGAGGTGAGGGCCGGACAGGCGGCGGAGGCGGCGCGGCACCGCCTGGCAGACGCCTCTGAGGCACTCGCTGCAGCCGTTCGCCCCAAGCGGCGCCGTCGCGTCCGGCGCATCCTGGTGCTCGTCGCCGGCACGGGTGTGATCGTCGCCATCGTGAAGTCGCCACTGCGCACCAAGCTGGCTGACCGCCTTTTCGGCGCTCCGCCCGACTTCGACGACGACCTTCCCGAGTCGATCACGCTGCCGTCCTCCGCGCAGGGCGAGGGCGAGGCCGAGACCGAGTCGCAGCAGGGCAGCGGTCCGCGCGATGAGCAGGAGCAGGGGTCCGGTGACGGCGCCGGTGGCTCCAACGGGGTGGTGTCCGGCTCGGTATCGGCCAAGGGCGAAGGCGCCAAGAGTTGACCTGGTGACCCCGGACGATCGCCGGCCTTTTCGCGGCGCGCCATTCGAGCGGGGCCGTAGCGACCGTCCGGGCGGCCCCGGCGGCGACCGAGGCGATCGGCCACCGGTGGACCGCCCCGGCTTCGTGGCGCAGCGCCCCTTCGTGCGGCCGCCGACTCGTGGGGGCGACATGCCCCCCCCCGACCACAGCGTGCGCATCCGCGACGGTGAGCGTGAGATCGAGGTTACAGGCAACCCGGCGTTCGTCCGCCAGGTGCTCGACGACCTGCCCACGCTGATGGCCCGCCTGCGTGGTGAGGTCCCCGGGCGGACGACCATCTCGATGCCCGCTCCGCCGCAGGCTGCGCCGCTCGAGGGCGCCTCTGCAGCGCCGGCGGAGCAGGCCGTTGGGGCCAAGGTGACCAGGAGCGGCCCGGACGAGGCGCCCGCCGCGGCTGCGAACGGCGCCCACCCTGGCCGGCGAACCAAGACGGCAGCCGCGGCCTCATCCCTCGAGGAGCGCGTGTTCGCGGTCCTGCGCGGCAGCGGACGGCCGCTTGCCGTGGCCGCCATCCGTCAGCGCCTCGACGGTGCCGATGTCTCTGGCCAGCAGGTGCGCCGGCTGCTCGAGCGCGCAAGCTCGAGCGTCGTTACGTCCTCGGAGCGCCCGGCGACCTACTCTCTGCGCTGAGCTCCCTGAACCCAGGGCGTTTCGCCCTGCAAGTGCCGCCGCCGGCGGACGGCGTCCTTGGGCCAGGTGATAGAACCAATCGCGTCGGCCTGTGCAAACGCATCGGACGCTGCTACAATGGCGCCAGCTGTGGAGGGGGGCCTTGGAGCCGGGAATCATCGCGGCGATCGTCGGGGGCAGTGGCGCGCTGATTGTCCTGGCCAGCGGTCTTCGCGTCATCAGAGAGTATCAGCGGGGCGTGGTTCTGCGCCTCGGCCGGCGCGGCCCGCTGCTCGAGCCGGGCCTGCGCTACATCCTGCCGCTCGGCATCGACCGTCTCACCATGGTGGACCTACGCAGCGCCCCGCTCGACGTGCCGCCGCACGAGGTGATCACCCACGACGGCGTCCCCGTTCGGGTCAGCGCGGCCGTGCACCTTCAGGTGCTCAACCCGCTCCTGGCAGTGACGCGCGTCGTCGACTACAAGCGGTCCACCGCACAGCTCGTCCACGCGGCCCTGCGCGACGTGGTCGCGGGCAACGGGCTGCGCGAGCTCTTGCTCAATGGGGAGGCGATCCGCGACGCCCTGGCACGTTTCGTCGACGTCCGGACGGAGCCGTGGGGCATCGGGGTCACATCAGTGGACATCGAGGATGTCCTTCTCCCAGACGCCATGCAGCGTGCCATGGCTCGCCAGGCTGAGCTCCGCGCTGCTCCCGCCGAGCGCGACACCTCCGGGGGCGACGCCGATTTCGCGCGCAAGCTGGAGGCGACGGCCAAGGTCCTAGCCGATCAGCCGCACGACGTGCAGGTGCGCTTCCTCCAGGCGCTCAGCGATGTCAGGAGCACAGATTCGACGGTGGTGGTGGTGCCTCTCCCCGCCGAGCTCGTGCAGCCCTTCGTGGACCTCCAAGGTCACGCGCTGCCGACTCCGCCGCAAACACAGCCGGTTGTCGACGAGGCGCAGTCTGTGCAGGGTCAGCAGTCCTGAGCTGAACGCGGCCGACCGCGGCAACGTCCGGCGAAGCGCAAAGTCTCCACCCTCATGGAACCGCTGGTCTATCGAGAGCCACTGGCCATTGCGGCGTTCGCCGCGACGCTGGTGACTTGGTGGCTGTCCGAAATGCGCATCATGGTGCGCAATCGCGGAGGCGGCGGCGAGAACCTCGACAGAGGCAGCCGCGTGTGGGTGGTGCTCCTCATCGCGGCGGGTACGGCCGCCGCGTTCGGCCTGGCGTGGCTGGACGTCGGTCGAATTGCCGGGTGGGCTGTGGTTGCCGGCGGCGTGGTGCTGGCACTCGCCGGCATCGTCCTCCGCCAGTGGTCGGTGGCGACCCTCGGTGCCTTCTTCACCACGGCAGTCGAGGTCCAGGCCGGCCACCGCATCATCGACCGTGGGCCGTACAGCCGGCTCCGACACCCGTCGTACACGGGAGCGCTGCTGACAGTGGTCGGGGTCGCGCTGGCATTGGACAGCTGGATTGGCTGCATCGCTGCAGCGGCGTTCAGCCTTGCCGGCCTCGTCCAGCGCATCCTCGTCGAGGAGCGCGCCCTGGCCTCTCGCCTCGGACCTGCGTGGACGGCGTACGCACAGGGGCGGAAGCGACTGATCCCGCTGGTCTGGTAGCCGCCGGCATGCGCGCCGGCGAGGTACGGTTTGGCGGTGAGTGGGCAGGTCAGCATCAGCGGGCTGGACATCGCCGACGCGCCCGCACTTGCCGCGATGAACTTGCGCAACCGGGCCGACATCGAGCGGGTGAGCCCGCCTCAGCCGCCTGACGCGTACAGCGAGTCGGGCGAAATGGCACGGATCTCGAGCATCCTCCGAGAGTGCGCCCAGGGACTCCGTGCCCATTGGACGATCCTGGTGGACGGGGCGCTCGCCGGTGACATCTCGCTGCATCGCATCTACCGGGGACCCGTGCAGAGCGCCAATGTCGGTTACATGGTGGACGCGCCGTTCCGCGGCCGCGGAGTCGCCACAGCCGCTGTACGGCTCGTGGCCGCGCACTCGTTCACGCATCTCCGCCTCCACCGGCTCGACGCCGAGGCGATGCCGAGCAACGTCGCCTCGCTGCGCGTGCTCGAGAAGGCGGGCTTCACGCGTGTGGGTGTGATGCGCGGCTACCTGTTCGTCCGCGACTCGTGGGAGGACCACATTCACTACGAGCTCGTCGGTCCCGACTTCGTGCCGCCGAGCACGTGAACGACCGTGTGGTGGACGACCCCTTCGGCAGGATCGAGCTGCTCGAGCCGGTGCCGTCGCCCTAGGCGTCGGCGTGCAGGGTCAGCTCCAGCTCGTGCTCACGCAGAGCGGGATCCGAGGGCAGCGGCTGCTGGTGTCCGGTGGGGGTGAACCCAAGACGTTCGTACAGGCGTCGGGCGCTGGTGTTTCCCTCGGTGACCCAGAGCCGGATGATGCTGAGGCCAAGGTCGTTCGCGAAGTCCAGTGCGGCGGTTGTCAGCGCGCGAGCCACTCCCCGCCCGCGGCGGTCGGGTCGAACCCAGACGCTGACCAGCTGCGCAGTGCCATCTCCTTCATCGACGCAGCCGGCGATGCCCACCGCCTCGTCGCCCACCCACGCCAGGAAGAGTCGCACGGTCGCGGAACCGATGGCGCGCTCGCGCCAGCGGTCCTCGTCGAACTGCTGCTCCGCGGCGTGAGTGCTGCCGAACGCCGACGGAGTATCGGCGAGGGCCTGCAGGCGAACGCTGCGCAGAACGTGCCACTCATCCGCCGACACCGCACGCACGACGTGGTTCAATCCTGCGCCTCATCCATCAGCTCGGTTCTGTAGCACTCGGTGACATACGGCACAGCAATGTCCTGCGCGCCGGCCAGCTCGGGATGTGCGGCGAGGAGGCGACGCACGTCGTCGAGAACCGCGCGGCGTTGCGGCTCCGGCAACGTGATCACGTAGCTGCGCGAGGCAACCAGGTCGACCAGGCCGTCACGGTCAGTGTGGTAGCTCCACTCGACGTCGTGCCGTTGCAGCGTCGCGAACGGATGGGCCACCACCGGTGCCGGCGCTCGGCGATCCTCGTCGCCGTGCATGGTCTGACCGAGCCGCTTCACCCAGTCAATCCGTTCATCCCGGACGTTCCAGACGAGGCCGAGCCGTCCTCCGGGTGCCAGGACACGCGCCACCTCCGGCAGCGCTCTGTCCGGCTCCACCCAGTGCCAGGCCTGGGCGACCAGCACGGCGTCGACGCTACTGGCCGGCAACGGGATCGCCTCTGCGGTGCCGTCGAGAAGACGCACACCGGGAAGAGCGGACGCGAGCTGCTCGCGCATCCCCGCCGACGGCTCGACGGCGACCACCTCCAGGCCTCGCTGTTGGAGTTGGCGGGTCAGTTTGCCGGTCCCGGCCCCGAGGTCGAGAACCCGCCCTCCCTTGGGGGGAAGCAGCCAGTCGACGGCAGCGTCGGGATACGGCGGGCGCCCGCGCTCGTACGCGGCTGCGGCGGCTCCGAACGACTCGGCTCGAGCGCGGAGCCGGTCGCTCACTACGTTGGTCGCCGGAGCAACCTCGATCGGCGGGCACGGCGTGTCGGGACCTCGGCCATCCGAGCGTCGTCGCCCGGGGCAGCAGCGTCCTGGCGGAGCCGTTCCCGATATGCCTTGGCCTTGGCCCGACTCCCGCAGGAACGCATGCTGCACCATGCACCGACGCCGTTCTTGGAGTTGTCGTAGAAGGTCCACTGACAGGTGTCGGCGCGGCACACCTTGAGACGGCGAAAGCTGCCGTCGATGGTGCTCTGCACCAGGCCGGCCAGAATGGCGGCGAGGAAGCCGTCGACGCCACGCGCGGTGGAGGTCAGGCGCACCCCGTCGGTGGCCACCACGGGATGAACGGCAGCGGCGTCGAGAAGGCGGCCGAGGCGCGTCGCGGTGGCGGGCGGCAGCTCCTGGCCGGAGTTCACGGCGATGAGTGTCCGAAGGTGTTCGCGCGTCTCGACGATCCGGCGATGCTGGCTCTCGTCGAGCTGCACCTGGTAGCCCCGGGTTCCCAGCCACTCGACGGTGGCGGCGGTGTCGGCGAGCTCGTCGTAGCCGCCGGGAAGCTCGGCCGTGTTGACGAAATCCTGCACCAGCGCAAGGGCGCTGGGGGCCGGCGTTCGTTTGGCGGGGGGGTCGTTCATGGTCAGGATCCTGTCGGTTCCGTCACCCTCGTAACGATTTGACAGGTGACGGCTGCTGGAGGTACAGTATCACCAGTGACAAGGCTTCGTCGGTGACGAAAGGAGAACCACAATGATGAACCATTCCCAACTGTATGAGTTGGCTCAGATCCGAGAGCAGGAGTTTATGCTCGCAGCCACCACCCGCCGCCAGGGCTACCGTCGCGGCAGCCGGTTGGTGGCCGGAGTGGCGCGCCGGCTGCGCCGGCGCAGCAACAAGTCCCAGGCCTGACGGCAGCCGGAACTCGGCGGGCGGGATCTCCTCCCGCCCTGCCCGGCGGCCTCTACTCCCCGGCACCGCCGTCGGTCTGCTCGCGCAGGATGTCCGCATGACCGACGTGCCGTGCCGTCTCCTCGATCATGTGCACCATGATCCAGCGCAGGGTGTAATCGCGCCGGTCCTGGCGCCTGGCGTGGTCGTCGAGAGCGGCGCCAGCGACGATCTCGCGTGACCTCGCCACCTCCTCCTGGTAGAACCCGATGATGCTGTCGACGGTCTCGTCGTCCTCGATGCGGAACTCGGCGTCGTCCGCAGCGGTGCGCGGCGGGCGGTAGAGCGTCTGCCCGAGGAAGGTGTTCTGAAACCAGCCGCGCTCCACATACGCGAGGTGTTTCACGATGCCGAGGAGGGTGGTCGCGGACGGCACAAGTCTCCGCGTCAACGCCTCGCGGTCGAGGCCCTCGACCTTGCGGAGCAGGTTGTCCCGGTACCAGTCGAGGAAGGCGACAAGCGTGTCCTTCTCGTCGGCGGCGGTCGGTGGATCGGGCAGGGGAGGCCGGAGCACGAGCGCGACGATACCGGGAGGTACCGTGCTGGTGCCGCGCCGAGCTGGCGGGGCAGTGTCTGGTTGCACCACATAGTTGACAGATGCCTCAGGACGTAGCTGACAGGTGTAGGTCCGGGGCGGCGAGGAAGGTGGATGGGCTG
>JALYZN010000097.1 GCA_030948845.1 Candidatus Dormiibacterota bacterium | reverse complement strand
AGTAACCATTGGTGTGCAGGCCGCTGCTCGGCAGGGCGAGGAGGACGTCGCCGGCCTCGACGCGGGAGCCGTCGATGATGCCGTCCCGCTCGACCGCCCCGACGATGAAGCCGGCGATGTCGTAGTCGCCCAGCGCGTACACGCCGGGCATCTCGGCGGTCTCGCCGCCGACCAGGGCGCAGCCGCTGTCGCGGCAGGCGGCGGCGACGCCCTCGACCACCTCGGCGAGCTGCTCGGGGACGAGCTTGCCGGTGGCGTAGTAGTCGAGGAAGAAGAGCGGCTGGGCGCCGCAGCAGAGGATGTCGTTGACGCAGTGGTTGACAAGATCGACGCCAATGTCGCGATGACGGGCGGTGGCGATGGCGACCTTGACCTTGGTGCCGACGGAATCGGTGCTCGAGACAAGCACGGGGCGCTTCCAGCGGTTGAGATCGAGCTCGAAGAGGCCGCTGAACGCGCCGATCCCCCCGAGCACGGAGGGGGTGTGGGTGCTGGACACCGCCTTGCGGATGAGGTCGATCGCCCGATTGCCTGCGTCGATGTCGACCCCGGCGTCGGCGTAGCGCAGGTCACCCATTCGGGGGCGAGTGTATCGAGCCGCGGAGTTTGACCGGAACACGGGTGGTGGCCGGAGGACGGCCGGCGGCGGCCCGGGAGGGCCCGGCACCTACAGGCGCCGCACCAGCGCCGGCCGGCCGTGCGGTTCCTCCACGGTCACCTCCCCCGAAGCATCCACGCGGAGCGCCCAACCGCTCTCGTGAACCATGCGGTGATGGCGCCTGCAGAGGAGTACAAGGTTGTCCAGCGCGGTGGCGCCGCCATCGGCCCAGTGCTTGATGTGGTGCCCGTCGGTCCATTCTGGAGGGCGGTCGCAGCTCGGGAACCGGCAGCCCTTGTCGCGCAGCCGAAGCGCGGTGCGGATCGGGGCTGGGATGGTCCGGCTGGCGCGGCCAACCGAGAGCGGGTTGCCGGCTTCCTTCGCGGTGGCGTCGGAGCGGGTGGAATCGCAAGCTATGCGACGAGCCGTCTCGGCGTGTATTGGACCCGCAGTGGCCAGCTCAGCGGGCGGAGCACCCTCAGCCCGACGCAGCGTCTCCAGTGTGGCGGTGAGCGTCAGGTGGGGCCGCTGGCCGTGCGCCGCCGGCAGGCTACCGCTCTTGAGCTGGCGGGATGCGAGTTCCACCAGGGCGTCAGCGCTCCGCTGTGAGCCCCTGCGCTCATCACCTCGGCCGCTCGGCGCGCTGAGGGCGTTCAGCGCGGTCTTGACGACGGCCCCGCCTTCGGCGTCCAGCTCACCGCGGAGGATGTAGACGCCTCCGAATGTCTGGTCACAGGAGAACCAGCGCCGCTCGTGGTCGCGGTTGTCCCGTTCGAGGACGCCGTCAGCGTCAAGCCGGTGACGGGTGAACGACGTCAGGTACCACATCCGCGCTGTGTCGACCTTCTCCGCCGCGCCGACCAGAGCGTCCTCGACGGTCCGCGTGGCTTCGACCCCGACGTCCTCCGCTAGGCGCGCGATGAGCGACACGTTGGTGAAGGGAGCGCGGCCGGCGCGAAAGCTCTCGGCGGTCTGCGGCAGCTCGTTGAGCACGCGTGCCATGCGTACCCGATCAGCAGCTGCGGCAGCGGTGAGGCCGCACGTGCCGCGCAGCCAGGAGACGGTGCTCGATGCGCCTTCGGAGAGCGCGCCCTTGTCGCGGTCAAACCGATACGTACGGCGGATGGACTCCGCTTCGAGGCGGTCAATCTGCCGCCGGATGGCCACGAGATCATCGCCGAGCACATGCGCGGAACGTTCTCCAGCGACTCGTTGGCGAGGTGATCAACAGCATGAGCCAGCTCCTCGATGCCGTTTGCAACCGTCGCCAACATGGCCGCATCCTATCGGAATACCAGCCCGCACACAAGCGCAAAAGCCTTATCAGTACAGGTATTTTGTCCGCACAACGTCCGTCGCGGCATGGTAGCCGTGGGCGCCAGAGTCACACCTGCCCGCAGTCTCAGGGATCTCTCAGGAAGATCGGAGGCTCGTCTGAAGCGCTGTCCGCAAGCTGGTATCAGTCGAACCGAAACAGATGAGTTCCTGACGTCAAATTGAAAAGGAGATCGACATGACCACTGGATGGCTCGTCGTCAACATCGTCCTCGTCGCCGTCGTTGCCGCCATCGTCGGGTTGCCCGCGGTGCTCATCCCTCACATGCTGGACCGCAAGACGCGAGTCAAGGGTGCCAAGACACCGCGCACCCTGCGGCAGCCGAAGACCACGCGTCAGGCGGCGTCCAACCCTGGCCGGGTCGCCGACGGCCAGTGGCGCGAGGTCGCATGACCCCATTCGTAACCCTCACTCCGCCGCGATCGGGACGCTACCGCTGAAGGCACTCGCGCACGCAGCGCCGCCGTGCTGCGGGCCTCCGCTAGGAAGCTGGAAGGGGCGACGGTTTGGTGGAGGCGCTACTTCCAGAGCCGGCGCCAGACACCGGCGCGACCGAGCGCCCTGCCAATGAGCTTGTTCTTGGCACGCCGAGTAATTCGGCGGGGACTGCCGCTGCTCACCGCCTCGACGTCGCGGGACATGCGTGCGGCGCGGTACAGCAGCCGAGACAATCTCATGCGCGACCTCCTTGCCTGAATGATCCCACGCGGCATCCCGTACGAGCGGCTGGCATTACGGCCGGCGCGGCTCTTGACTCAGGGTGTAATGTGCGCCTACACTTACCGTAAGTGATGGCTAACGGAGAAGCGATGACGGCGTTGGGCGACCCCACTCGGCGGGCGATCTTCGAGCGCCTTGCCGGCGGGCCCCTCTCGGTCGGCACGATCGCCCGCGGCCTGCCGGTGAGCCGGCCCGCCGTGTCGCAGCACCTCCGCGTACTCAAGCACGCCGGGCTGGTGCGTGACCGAGCGGTCGCCAACCGGCGCTTGTACAGCCTCGACCCACGCGGCGTCGACGACCTGCGCACCTACTTCGAGCAGTTCTGGAACCACGCGCTGGGCGCATTCAAAACAGCCGCGGAAACGCGGAAGGAGGACCGACGGTGACCACACAGGCAGCCGATACAACCGTCCGCGCATCGGTGATGGTTGACGCACCGATCGACCGTGCGTTCACGGTGTTCACAAAGGAGATCGGCACCTGGTGGCCGTCGACCCATCACATCCTGCAGGGCGAGCTCGCCGAGATGGTCTTCGAGCCACACGTTGGCGGGAACATCTACGACCGCGCCACCGATGGCAGCGAGTCGCGCTGGGCTCGGGTGCTCGCCTACGAACCGCCGCGCCGGCTGGTGTTCAGCTGGGACATCACCAGCCAGTTTCAGCTGGAGCCAGACCCCGACAAGGCGAGCCAGGTCGAGGTGACGTTCACCGCCGAGGGACCGCGGCGCACCCGCGTGCTCCTCGAGCACAGCAGGCTCGACGCCCACGGCGAGGGCTGGGAGCAGCATCGCGACAGCGTCGGCTCCCCCGACGGCTGGCAGGTCGGCCTGGACGCGTTCGCCAAGGCGGCTGCCGCGTAGCAACAGGCTCTCTGCAAACGGGTAGTCTCCGCGCACCGCTGCAGCGACCAGCGGACGTGGAGGGGCCGTGACCGGACCTCGGCGGCGCTGGATCGGGCTCGGGGCGATGATGGCTGCGCTCGCCCCGGTGACCGCGGCGGCGGGCGTGTCGTTCGCGACCCCATCAGGGCTTCCCGCGCTCCCGCCGCTGTTCGGCGTCGCTTGCCCGAGCGCGACAACTTGCTTCGCGGTTGGAGGTGTCAGCAACGCCACCGTCGTGTCGACCAGCGACGGCGGCAGGACCTGGACGACGGTTACGGTGGTGGGACTCGACGAGCTCGACAGCGTCAGCTGTTTCAGCGCCACACACTGCGTCGCAACCGGCGTGGCGGTCTCCGCGGGGGCCGTCGCAGTCACGCGGGACGGGCACACCTGGATGGCGGTGGCAGCCGTTCCTGCGGGGCCGCCGCTGGTCTCGGTGTCGTGCGTCGCGGGTTCGCACTGCCTGGCGCTCGGCACGTCGTACTCCGCCTCCGCGCAGCGCTTTACATCGAGCGCTGTGGTCTCGACAGACGGTGGGGCGACCTGGTCCGCCACGGCGGCACCGACCAATCAGGGCACTTCGACGCTGCTCAACAGGGTGCAGTGCGCGACCGCGCAGCGCTGCTTCGTGGTGGGCGGCGGCATGTGGGTGAGCAACGACTTCGGCGCGTCGTGGCAGGACGCCTCACCACCGAACGGGTGCCCGCCGGGCGGCCAGGGGTTCTGCCTGCCCGCGTACAGCGACCTCGCCGGCCTGGCCTTCATGGACGCGTCACACGGCGTCGTGGTCGGCGGCGAGCAGTGTGGCGGCCAGGGGGTGACGCAGTGTGCGTCCGCGTACTTCTCAACCAGCGACGCGGGCGTGAGCTGGCGGATGTGGCCGGCGCCCAACGGCAGGCAGTACGCCTTCCTCAAGGACGTGTCCTGCAG
Organism: Candidatus Dormiibacterota bacterium; assembly: GCA_030948845.1. Classification (GTDB taxonomy): domain Bacteria; phylum Chloroflexota; class Dormibacteria; order Aeolococcales; family Aeolococcaceae; genus Aeolococcus. The sequence continues at coordinate 24,111 of JALYZN010000097.1, read as the reverse complement.
CGGCGATCCGTGCCTGGTGGGCAGTGACACGTTCACGAGCTCATCCATCCTCCAGACGTCCGATGGCACCAGCCTGGCCAGCGTTGGAAGCACCACGGGCACGGTGAACACGATCGTCTGCGCATCCGGCGGACCCTGCGTCGCCGTCGGGAAGAATGGCGGGGCCGGCATCCTGCAGGTGTCGGCGGTGGGGATCAACCCCCGCGCCAGCGGTGGGACCGCCGTGAGCCACCCGGTCACCACTCCTGCTGCCAGCGGCGGTGGTGGAAACGGCAGCGGCGGCGCGGGTGCGGCGAACGCGGTGGTGTCGAGCTTCAGCACGTCGCTGCCCACCCCCGCAGCGGTGGCCAGCTCCGCAACGGCTCTGCTGCTCAGCGCGCTGCTGGTGCTCGCGCTGGTGCTGCTCGTCGTCTTCCCGTCGCAGCTCTTCAACCGCACGTACGACGAGAACCACGACCGCATTCGCGCGTGGTGGGAGCGCCGCCTCCCGTCGGCGCGCGCGCGTCGCGAACGCGCGCAATCCCGCGCCATGCATGGAGCGGTTGCGCTGGCAGTCGCGGTACTGGTCGGTGCCGTCCTCGGAACCCTGCTCGACCCCGCCGCCGGGTTCAACGCCAGGAGCGCGGCGCTGTTCGCGGGGATCGTGCTGTCATTCGTGTTCTCCATCGCACTCGGCGCCGCGGTGACCGCGGCGTACCGGCGCGCGCGCCACCGCGGCACGGGATGGGAGCTGCGCGCGTTGCCGAGCGGGTTGGTGGTGGCGGCAGCGTGCGTACTGGTCTCGCGGGTGGTCGGCTTCCAGCCCGGCTACCTCTACGGGATCATCGGCGGCATCGCGTTCGCGGGAGCTCTCCCCCGTCGCGACGAGGGCCACCTCGTCGCGCTGTCGGCAGCGGTGACCTTGCTGGTCGCGGTGCTCGCCTGGCTGCTCTGGGTGCCGGTCAGCAACGCCGCGGTGAAGCCCGGTGCGGGGTTCGGGATGGCGCTGCTCGCCAACGTGCTGAGCGCGCTGTTCGTCGGCGGCCTCGCCGGGGTGGTGCTCGGGCTGGTGCCGCTGCGCTTCCTCCCCGGCGAGAAGCTCGCCGCCTGGCATTGGGGCGCCTGGGCGGCCGTGTTCGGGGTGGCGATGTTCGGGCTGGTGCAGATCATGCTGCGGCCGCAATCGTCGAGCGCGCACGTCACCAGCGTGCCGCTGTGGACGACCGTCGGTCTGTTCCTTGCCTTCGGCGCCGCATCGGTCGCGTTCTGGGGCTACTTCCGAGCAACAGCGGAGCGAGAGACGCCGGCGCGCTAGTGGATCTGTGCCTCGCCCCGGCGGCGCATGAGATGAGCACGCTCGGCGTCGTTGGTCGCGAGCTCTATGGCGCGGTCGTACGCGGCGAGAGCGTCGCCGGTGCGGCCGAGGCGAACGAGCAGCTCGGCCCTGGTGACGTGCAACAGGTGGTACGAGTCAAGCGCCTCGGCGACGTCATCGGCAAGCGCCAACCCCTCCTCCAGAGAGCCGGCCTCGGCGATCGCGACCGCGTGGTTGAGCGCCGCGATCGGCGACGGCGCCAGTCCCCGCAGGGTGGCGTAGAGCGCGGCGATCTCCTCCCAGTCAGTCGTGTCCACCGACGCCGCGTCGCAATGCAGCGCGGCTATGGCCGCCTCGACCTGGTAGCGGCCGGGACGATGGTGCGCGAGCGCGAGCGCGCGCTCGAGCGCGGCATGACCCTCGTCGATCATGGCGCGGTCCCAGCGCGAACGATCCTGGTCGCGCAGCAAGCGCAGCTTGCCGCCCTCGCCCTGGCGTTGATCGCGCCGGCTGTGGGTGAGCAGCATCAACGCAAGCAGCCCGGCCGCCTCCGGTTCGTCGGGCATGAGGTCGGCGAGCAGCCGAGAAAGACGGATGGCCTCGACACAAAGCGACTCGCGCACGACGCCCTCGCCGGCGGTCGCGAGGTAGCCCTCGTTGAAGATGAGATACATCACCGCGAGCACTGACCACAGCCGCTCGGCTAGCAGCGGTTGGGGCGGCACGCGGATGGGAATGTGTGCCGCGCGGATCTTGTGCTTGGCGCGCACCAGGCGCTGCGCCATGGTGGCTTCCTGCACCAGGAACGCGCGCGCGATCTCAGGGGTGGTCAGGCCGCCGATGAGCCGCAGCGTCAGGGCCACGCGCGCCTCCATCGCCAGCGCGGGATGGCAGCACGTGAACAGCAACGCGAGGCGATCGTCGGGGATTGGTGTGCCGTCGAAGAGCGACATCGGGTCGGAGTCGTCGTCAACGCTGAGGCGCAGCGCCGCCTCTCGCGCGGTGGCCTGGGTGCGCTCGCGACGCAGGTGGTCCAGCGCTTTGTTGCGCGCGGTGGTCATCAGCCATGCCCCGGGGCGATCCGGGGTGCCGTCGCGCGGCCAGCCTTCGACGGCGGCGGCGAGCGCCTCCTGGACGGCGTCCTCGGCGAGGTCGATGTCGCCCAGAAGGCGCGTCAGGGTTGCCACGATGCGCGCTGCCTCACCGCGGAAGACGCTGACAAGCGTGTCCTCGGCAACGACCGCGGCGCGTGGAGAGTCAGTGTTCGACAAGAGGCCGGATCTCGAGGGTGGCGCCATCGACGAGCGGGACCTCGCGGCCGATCTCGATCGCCTCGTCGAGGTCGGCGCAGTCGATCAGGTAGTAGCCGCCGAGGTGCTCCTTGGTCTCGGCGTGGGGCCCGTCGGTGACGATGGTGTCGTTGCCCTGGCGGCGGAGTGTCGTCGCCGTGGTGACGTCGGCGAGCTCCGCACCGTCGACGAGCTTGCCGCGCCGGCCGGTTGCCTCGACGAACCGTTCGTGGCGCGGGAGCATGTCCTCGCGGCTCTCCGTTGTGTCCGCGGGTGAGCGGATCAGCATCATGTACTTCACGCGTGGTGCCTCAATGGATGACTGTCGTGAATGCGATGTCTGTGCATCGTAGAGAGTGACCGGGGCGGCGGCAGACGCGGAGGAGACGGCGCCCGCCGCAGCGAAGCGCCGCCCCGCCGGCCTGCCTACATCGCCAGGACGGGTCGCACCTCGATGGCGCCCTTGGCCGCGGCCGGGATCTTGGCCGCCCACCGGGCGGCGTCAGCGTCGTCCTTGCAGTCAAGCTCGTAGTAGCCGACGAGCTGCTCGGCTCCGGTGGCGACCGTGCCCTTGCTGGCATCGACGCTGCCGTTGCGCACGCGCACCACCTGCCCAGCGCCAGAGGGCTGCAGGGGATCGCCGCCCTTGAAGGCACCTGCCGCCATGAGCTCCTGCTGCAGGGCGCCGTACGCCCCCATCTCGGTGTCGAATCCCGGGGTGCCGGGCCGCTCCGCCTTGCTCTCGTCCTGCCACAACAGGAACACGTACTTCGCCACTGGTGTCCTCCAGACTTTGTGAGCCGCCGGGGTGGCTGCCCTCTGTCTGTACGACGCAGCGGGGTGGCCAAAATCGACAGCACTCCGTCGTAGCTTCAGCGCGAACTTCCATGACAAGGCGGTCGAGGACGACCGGAACCTCACCGTGGGCGGCCGCTCGAATCCGAGGTGCTCCGGACATACCAGGGATTCGACTCCGTCGACGCGGTGATCTCGCTGACGGGTGGCTACGTGGAGTCGCGTGCGGTGCTCGCTGGCCGGACGCTGTACATCGTGGTGGTGACGTCGACGCTCCCGGGGAACGCTAGCTCACCGTGTGGTGTGATCCGGCATTTCAAATCGCGCGAACCAGCGGTTGCCCCTGCCCGCTGAGCGTCGACGGTTCCTTCGCCCGCGCGGCGGCAACGCGGTCGATCGCCTGTCGCAAGAGGTCGTCGACTGCGATGCCCACGGTGGCGGCGCTCTGGTTGGCGTAGGCGAGCAGCTCCGGGTTGGAGCGTGCGAAGCGGAGGGTGGCGTCGATGACCTTCCCGGGCTGGCTGCTCATGGCCGCAGGGTGAGACCGCCCGGCGACATCTGTGTGTCGCCGCCTGCGGCGGTGCTCAGGCTGACGTCGTACCCGCGGACGCGCTCTGGCAGCAGGCGGCGCGCGAATTTGGGTGGACGTGCTCCTCATCCGATGAGGACGCGGCTCCGGGACCTGGCGCTGTGGTCCTAGCCGCCTTGTTCGGCGCGGTCGGCCAGCCCGCTGGGGCGCGCCAACGCTGTCGCGCCAGCGTCGAAGTACGCGGCCGCCACGCTCTTCGGCACCACCATCGCCCACGCATCCACGACCAGCGCGCGCATCTCCGTCTCGTCGACGGCGGCGAGGCGAACCCTCACCCAGTTGTAGCGCTCGTCCGACGGCCGCGGCATCGTGAACTTGTGCGGAGCCGACCTGACCAACGCCTCGCGCTGCTCCTTGGGAAACGCGAAGCCCATCACCTCGCCGTCCGGAGAGAAGGCGAGGTACACGTACTGGCCGACGCGGATCTTGACCCGGCCGCCGACCAGCGCCTGGTACCTGCGCGGCAGGGTGAGAGCGAGCGCCCTCGCACCGTCCATCGTCGCCATCGCCTCGCGAGGATAGCTAAGTCGCGTCGCGGTCGCTGGCGAGAGCGTCCTCGGCAGCCTGCGCAGCCTGTTCCGCGGCGATCGCCTCGTCGTCGGCGAGACGCGCGGCCTCGGCGAGGCGGTCGGCGTGGCCCCGCTTGGCCGTCGCCGTCGTCTGCGCTTTTCGAGCCGCTTCTTCGAGCCGCTCGCCCTCACGATCAGGTGCTCGCTTCGTCGTGGGCTGCGGCAGAACGTGCAACCGGGCGCGGCCGGCGGGCGGCGGGCCTTGTCGCAGAGGGGCCAGCACCCTGGCCAGCGCGGGCGGGTCGGCGTCATCGCCGTCGCCGCCGAAGCCCGCAGGGGGAAGGTTGCCGTCCAGCGTGCCCCGCCACATCGCGACGCGCAGGTCGGCGCTGCCGGTGGCGGCCGCACGCAGGGTGTCCCTGATCCGCCTGGCCGTCTCCTCGCTGGAGGCATGACCGGCGGCGGCGAGCATCGATTCCGCCGAGCGAGCGGCCGCCTCGACGGTCTCGCGCAGGCGAGCGACCGTCTGGCGGAGGTGCTCCCCGCTGCCGTCGCCCTGCCCGAGCGCTTGCTGCGCGTCCCGTGCGTCCGCGCCGGCGGCGAGCAGCTCAGCGACGATGTCGGCGTCCTGTGCTGCCACCTGGTCGATAGCCCACGCGCTCATCGATGGCTTGCGCAGCTTGGCGACGGCGGCTGCGGCGACCGCGTCGCTGGCACGGAGCGCCTTGGACATCGCGGCTCGCCTGGCTACGAACTCGTCGAGCGGACCGCGGTAGAGCTCGGCGACGTCTGCATCCACGACGCCAGCGTAGCCCGCCGCTGACGCTCCGGGAGAACGGTGGCCGGTCAGCCGCCACCCGACTCGGGCGCGGCGTGCTGACTACAGCGCGGCGAAGTTGACCGCGGCTTCTTCGTGCGGTGGAAGGTGACCAGCCACGCGAGGCGCGCGGCACGGTGCTCGGCGGGGACGTCGAAGCGCCCCTCCCGCCGGGCCTGGCGTGCGGCGCGCTCCAACATGTTCTCCTGCTCGCGGATCTGCCACAGCTCAGTGATCTGGTTGCCGTACATTTCGTTCGCTCCTTGGTCGGCTGACGGTTCGGTGCATCACCAACGTAGGGCCGTCACCGGTTTGCCGCGAGTGGCAGAAACGCCACATATCGGCCGATTTGTGCCAAACTACTGGATATGCTCAAAAAAGTGGTCGCGCCCATCGGCCAGCGGGTCGCGGCGTTCGAGCTGGGCGTGCTCAGCGAGGTGTTCGGCCTCGACCGATCGGACGAAGGGCTGCCCGTCTACGACTTCCGCGTCTGCGCGGTCGAGCCGCCTCCGCTGCTCAGCGACGCCGGGTTCACCGTCGACACCCCGTACGGGATCGAGGAGCTGGAGACAGCCGACCTCATCGCCATCCCGGCGTGGAAGTACGACCACGAGCCGCCCGAGGAACTCCTCGAGGCGCTGCGCCGTGCTGTCGATCGCGGCGCGCGGGTGATGAGCGTGTGCACGGGTGCATTCGTCCTCGCCGCCTCCGGTCTCCTCGACGGCAAGCGCGCGACCACCCACTGGCGCCATGCACCGGAGCTGGCACGACGGTACCCGGCGATCGACGTCGATCCCAACGTGCTGTACATCGACGAGGGCTCCGTGCTCACCAGCGCAGGGACGGCGGCGGGAATCGATCTCTGTCTGCACATCCTGCGCAAGGAGCACGGCGCCGCCGTTGCCAACGCAGTGGCGCGACGCATGGTGGTGCCGCCGCACCGAGACGGTGGCCAGGCGCAGTACATCGAGGCGCCGATGGTGGAGCACGACCGCGGCGACGACCTCGCCTTGGTGCTCGACTGGGTGCAGGCGAACCTCAACAAGCCGTTCGGCGTCGACCACCTCGCTCGCCGCGCCAACATGTCACTGCGCACATTCAATCGGCGATTCGCTGCCACGACTGGCACCGCGCCGCACCGGTGGTTGATCAACCAGCGTGTGGCGCGGGCGCAGCGACTGCTCGAGGAGACCGAGCTCGACGTGGAGCAGGTGGCTGAGCAGACCGGCTTCCGAACGGCGGCGACTTTGCGGCAGCACTTCGCGCGGCAGCGGGGGACGTCACCGCAGGCGTATCGCCGCCAGTTTTGCAAGGTGGCGCCTGCCTGTCGGGCGCGCGCAGCCAGTTAGGCGGACGCGTGAATGACTGACGGCGGCTACCTCGACTACACCGGTCGCGACGACCTTCTCGGCGGGGGCGCGAGGCTGATCCCCATCGACACATCCAAAGGGTCGTTCCGGGTGTGGACCAAGCGTGTCGGCAACAACCCGTCGGCGAAGCTGCTCTTCCTGCACGGTGGCCCTGCCGCCACGCACGAATACTTCGAGGCCGCCGACAGCTACCTCCCGGCTGCAGGCATCGAGTACTACTACTACGACCAGCTCGGCTCGGCTTACAGCGACCAGCCCGATGACCCCGATCTGTGGGACCTCGACCGGTTCGTCGACGAGGTCGAGCAGGTGCGGCTCGCGCTGGGGCTGAGCCGAGACAACTTCTTCCTCCTGGGCCATTCGTGGGGCGGCATCCTCGCCATCGAGTACGCGCTGAAGCACCAGCAGCACATCAAGGGGCTGGTCATCTCCAACATGATGGCGAGCATCCCTGCGTACAACGAGTACGCCAACACCGTCCTCATGCCCGCAATGGACCAGGCCGCGCTGCGCGAGATCAAGGAGCTGGAGGCTGCCGGCGACTTGGAAAACCCGCGGTACATGGAGTTGCTGGTCCCGCACCACTACGTGCACCACGTGCTGCGCATGCCCGCCGACGAGTGGCCAGACCCGGTGAACCGCGCGTTCGCGCACATCAACTCGTCGATCTATGTGCCCATGCAGGGACCGAGCGAGCTGGGTGCGCGCGGAAAGCTCGTCGACTGGGACAGGTTCGACGACCTGGACCGCGTCACCGTCCCGACGCTGGTGATCGGCGCCACCCACGACACCATGGACCCTGAGTACATGGAGAGGATGGCCGCCCGCATCCCGGAGGGCCGGTTCCTGCTGTGCCCGGACGGGAGCCACATGGCCATGTACGACGACCAGGCGCGGTACTTCGGCGGACTGGTGGCTTTCATCACCGACGTGACGGGGTCAGGTCAGTCCCGCCACTGACGCTGGTGGACGACCGGCTCAGTGGAGCGGGATACTGGCGGCCCACCAGAGAACGGAGGAGCTCAGATGTACGGAACGGTCGCGCGCTGGCAGGTCAAGGAAGGCAAGGAGAAGGAGCTCGAGCAGCTCTCTCAGGAACTGATGCGCGAGATGCCGCCGGGTGGCCGGACGGTCGTCGTGTATCGCGCGGACAAGAACCCGCGCGAGTACTGGGTGGCCAGCACCTGGGAGAGCAAGGAGGCGTACACGTCCAACAGCAACACACCCGAGCAGGACGCTCGGTTCCGGAAGCTGCGTGACCTCATGGACGCCGACCCCGAGTGGCATGACGGGGAGGTCGTCATCCAGCAGGGCTAGAGGCGGCGCCGGCGTGACCGCCGCCGGAGCCTGACTCGAGAAGAGCTTTGAAGCGCGCGAGATCCTTCGTGTTGGCGCGGCGCATCGCGCCGGTCATGAGCGGTCGCGGGACGCGGGCATTGTTCTGCGCGCTGAAGCTGCAGACGGGCGGCTCGACCCGCGCGCCGTGGCCGCTGTGCTGGAGGCCGCGGGGCAGCGCTCGACGCGCAAGCGCGGGGCGTGGCCCGCTGGACTCAGCAACCGGGAGGTGGAGGTTCTGCGGCCGGTGTGCACCGGGCTCACCGTGTCGGACGTTGCGTTGCAGTTGCACCTGTCGCCGAAGACCGTGAGCCGGCACATGGAGAAAATTTACCGGAAGACCGGTGTGTCAACGCGCGATTCGGCGGCGCTGTTCGCAGTCCAGCAGGGCATCCCGCCGTGAATCGCGAACCGGTGAGTCAGTTTGCGAGGCCCCGGTAAGCCGTCACCGGGGCCCCCGTTGCAACGGGGTTTGCTGCGGCAGGGGGCATCACCTCCTTCGGCCAGGGCAACTCTCGCCGCTTGGCACCCCGGCCCGCATGAGGAGGTGGCTTAGGACGGCCCCGCTGGAGCCGACGCCGTCGCACCATGGCGGAGGCCGTCGAACAGCAGCCCCACCAGGCGATCCGAGGTCTGCGAGCGCTCCTGGTCGGTCGACATGCAGATGCCGCCGACGGCGCGGAGCAGGTCGGCGCCGGTGACGTCGGGGCGGACCGTGCCAGCTGCGACACCCGCCTCGAGGAGGTTCGTGGCTGCCGCGGTGGCGCGTCCCTTCGTCTCCGCGAAGAAGGTGGCGTTACTGCTCAGCATCGGCTTGAGCACGGAGAGCATGCCCCGCTTGGTGGCGACGTGGCGGACGAAGAGCTGCATCCATTCCTCGAGCGCCTGGTCCGGTGGGAGGGTGGCGAGCAGGTGGTCGGCGCGCTCGCAGAGGATGTCGACCTCGTGGCGATATACCGCCTCGACGAGTGACTCGCGCGTGGGGAAGTGCCGGTAGAGGGTGCCGATGCCGACGCCGGCATCGCGGGCGATGTCCTCGAGCGGCACTTCGGCGCCCCGGGCGGCGAAGGCTGCGGCGGCCGCGGTGATCAGGAGCTCGCGGTTGCGCACTGCGTCGGCACGCAGGGGACGGTCTGAGGATACGGCCCCGACGGGATCGATCGCCGGGGGGTCTGCCGCTGCGACTTCACGTCTCACGACTGGGTCACCAATATCCTGATTTGCAAAACGGAGGGATCCTCCGTATAATACGGAGGAAGCTTCCGTTTCGTCATCGTACCACCTGGAGGTGTCACATGCCACCCGCCGCAACCGTGTTCCGGCCAGTCCGCCGGCCCAAGGTCCATCCGGGCCTCGTCCTGGGGATCATCCTCACCGTCCAAATGATGGTGGTGCTCGACGCCACCATCGTGAACATCGCGCTGCCGGACATCGCCAGCGCATTGAACTTCTCGCCGGCAAGCCTCTCGTGGGTGATCACCGCCTACACGCTCGCCTTCGGGGGATTCCTTCTGCTGGGCGCCCGCGCGGGCGACCTGCTCGGCCGCAAGCGCGTGTTCATGGCGGGCATCGGCCTCTTCACACTCGCATCCTTCCTCGGTGGGCTGGCGCCGAACGGCGGCCTCCTGCTCGCGGCGCGCGCTCTGCAGGGCGTGGGGGGGGCATTTGCTGCTCCGTCGGCCCTGGCGTTCCTGATGATCATGTTCCCGGAGGGACGCGAGCGGCTCCGCGCCCTCGGCTACTACGCCGCGGTCTCCGTGGGCGGCGGTGCCGTCGGCCTGATCCTCGGCGGTCTTCTGACTCAGGTGGCTTCGTGGCGCTGGGTGCTGTTCGTCAACGTGCCGATCGGCCTGGTGGTGCTCGCGGTGGCGCGTCGCTCGCTGACCGAGACCCCCAGCCGTAACGGGCACTTCGACATCCTCGGCGCCCTGACCTCGACCGTCGGTGTCACCTCTCTCGCTTACGGATTCGTGCGGGCGGCCAGCAACGGCTGGGGTGACCTGATGGCCCTCGTTGCCTTCGCCGTGGGCGTCGTCCTGCTCGGGCTGTTCGTGATGCTCGAGCGGCGGGCATCAGAGCCGATCACACCGCTGCGACTGTTCAGCGACCGCAGCCGCAACGCGTCCTACCTGGCGCGACTGTTTCTTGTGGCCGGCATGTTCGGGATGTTCTTCTTCCTCACGCAGTTCCTCCAGGACGTGCTGGGGTATGGACCAATGGAGACCGGGCTCGCCTTCCTGCCCTTCAGCGTGGTGCTGTTCGGGATGTCGCAGCTGAGCGCGCGGCGGTTGGTCGCCCGTTTTGGCGGCAAGACCGTGATGGTGGTGGGCTTCAGCCTGTCGACGCTCGCGATGGCGCTGATGACGCAGCTGTCGGCGACGAGCACCTACCTCGCGGTGTTGATCCCTGTGGTTCTGTTCGGGGCGGGCAACGGGCTCGCGTTCGTACCGCTGACCGGCGCATCCCTGACCGGCGTGCGCCAAGAGGACGCCGGCGCGGCGTCCGGGCTGGTCAACGTGATGCAGCAGATGGGCGGCGCGCTCGGGCTGGCCGTGCTGGTGTCGGTGTTCGGGTCGGCCGGGCGCGTGATCCCCGGCCAGTCGGTGGCGGCCGCGCGGGCCGCGTTCGTCGTGGGCGCTGACCACGCGTTCATCGCCTCCGCGATGTTCGTGGGCGCGACGGTGCTGGTGCTGGCTGTGGCCATTCGCGGGCGTCGTGCGACCGCTCGCGCCGCCGCGGAGGCCGCGACGGAGCCGGAGTGGGTGCGCGAGATTGGTCCCGCTGCCGCCGTGCCGGAGGCCGTCGAGGCCTGACGTCGTCGGAGTGGTCGCATCCCATCCTGCTGAGTAGTAGGGTGGGGTGCGTGCCACTCCGATTCGGCCGGCAGCCCGACGCGACCAGTACCAGGGCGGCTGCCAGGGAAGCCGCCAGGCCCACAGAGGCCGCCGGTTGGGTACGCCGCGCATACGGCGAGCGCGCGGCGGAGCTGATCGCTGATCTAGCCAACATGATGCGTGCCGCAGAGAGCGAGGCGAATGTCCCGCGAACCGAGGAGCCGTCGGAGTCGCCGCCCGGCACCGATCGGCAGGCGCTTCAGGACGACCTCCTCGAGCTGCGCAACATCATGATCAGCGTCGACGTCAGCGAGGACGACCACGACCGCGACCTCCACCTGCGCGCCGCGCTGTCTGCGGCCATCGGCGCCGCGAGCAGCCTCGCGTCAGCATCACATAACCAGCCGACTGCGGCTTACCTGCGGGTCGCCAAGCCCGCAATCGACGCGGTGCTGAGCGCCGCCGGTGAACGGCTCGTCTGACAAGACGTCGCAAGGGCGAACGGCTGCGCCCCGCCACGCATAAACGTGCGGTTCAGCCTGAGCCGCCTAGTTCGTTGACCACTTTAGTGACTTGTGCGTTTGGGCGACGGCTGAATTTCGTCCGCCTCCTCGGCTTGATCACCTCGCGGGTGGCGAGGACGAGCTGGCACAATCGAGAACAGGCTTTCCCAGTCCGATCTGCCGAAATGGAAGAGTCTAATGTGGCCGACGATGCAAGCTATTTCGGCTCTGGGTGGGTCCGGTACGATCAACGAGATCGAGAAAGCCGTCGCCACGATCCTGGACGCAACGGAAGAACAGCAAGCCGTGCTACATGGGGACGGACCGCAGACCGAGATCAATTATCGGCTTGCTTGGTGCCGTACATACCTTAAGGGCGTCGGATATCTTGAGAATTCTAGCCGGGCGGTGTGGTCCGTAACGGAGGCTGGCCGACGCGCGACCGAATCCGATATGCAAACGGTCGAGGGGCGGTATAAGGCTCACCACAGAATGCGGAAGGCGGCAACGGGTGGAGGTATGGCGCCGGGGACTGGCATAGACGTCGACTCACTCGAAGCAGCAGCGTCGTCGTGGCGAGACGACCTACTCACGCACCTGCTCGCACTCGCGCCCGACAGGTTCGAGCACCTTTCGAAACGTCTTCTCCGTGAAGCAGGATTTACTCAGGTTGAGGTGACTGGCAGGACGGGCGATGAGGGAATCGACGGGACCGGAATATACCGTCCAACCCTTGTCTCCTTTCCGGTGTTCTTCCAGTGCAAGCGGTACCGAGGCAGCGTAGGAGCCTCAAAGGTCCGAGACTTTCGAGGCGCAATGGCGGGACGGGGTGATCAAGGCATCCTTATTACAACCGGCACATTCAGTCCTGACGCCAGATCCGAGGCCTCTCGTGCCGGAGCACCGCTCATCGATTTGATCGACGGCGAGGCCCTGTGCGATCTTCTGAAGCAGTACCAGCTGGGGATCAAGACTACGGAGCGGATCGTTGAAGACGTGCAGGTTCTTCCGGACTTCTTCGATCAGATATAAGTATCGGGCAAAGTCTTCAAGAACCAATCCCGATGCGCACTGCTTCTCACAGATCCCGATCAACGAATGGCGCAGTGGCGGCAGAGAACGAAAGGCGCGCGGTGATGAACTGCTTGAGGCGCGCAGCCTCTGGCGGAGCCGCGAATGTGCCATTTTAGAGGGATCGCGCCGTTAACGCGTCCCGAGCGCGTCGGGCACCTCCGATCGGAGATCGTCCACAGCCGGCGGTCCTCGAGACTGCCGTGCTACCGATGGGTTTCGTAAGTCATCAGGACCTCGCCGGGCTCTCCGGCTCTGAAGCCACGGAAGCGGAGGGCGGCTCCCAGCGGGGTGTGGATTACGGCGTTGCTGGAGCCCGCGCTGGCATTTCCAGCGCAAGCTTGTCGCCTTCCAAACCCTGCGGCACCGCAACGGGATAGCTCCCGTTGAAGCACGCAAAGCAGAAGCCTTCGCCGCTTGGCTGTCCCATCGCGCGTCGCAGTCCGTCGATGCTCAAGTAGTGCAAGGAGTCGGTCTCTAGCAGCCGCCCTACCTCATCGACGCTGTTGTGCGCGGCAATCAGTTCGTTGCGTGAGGCGATGTCGATGCCCATGAAGCAGGGCCACATGATCGGCGGGGAGGCAATGCGCATGTGCACCTCCTTCGCTCCGGCGCGCCGCAACTCTTCGACGATCCGCCGCGATGTGTTCCCGCGAACGATCGAATCGTCCACCAGCACGACACGCTTGCCCTCGAGCACGTGCTTCATCGGGTTGAACTTTAGGCGGATGCCAGACTCGCGAAGCTTCTGCGACGGCTGGATGAACGTCCGCGTGATGTAGCGTGACTTGATCATCCCTTCGACGAACGGCAACCCACTTTCGTTGGCGAACCCGATTGCCGCCGGCGTGGCGCTGTCCGGCACCGTAATCACGATGTCCGCATCGGCCGGCGCCTCACGCGCCAACTCGCGGCCCATGTTGCCGCGGGCTTCATAGAGCGACTTGTCCATCATCACGCTGTCCGGCCGGGCAAAGTAGATGAACTCGAAGGAGCACATCGCTCGTTTGGTCTGCGCGCGGCGAATCTTGGTGCTGCGCATGCCTGACGCATCGACCGTCACGATCTCACCCGGCTCGACGTCCAGCACGAACGAGGCGCCCACAACGTCAAGCGCGCATGTCTCACTGGCGATCACGTAACCAGTACCGCCCGGCGCATCGACGTCACCGAACCGCCCCAGCACCATCGGCCGGATTCCCAGCGGGTCACGTGCGGCCACCATCGAGTCGCGCGTGAGAAACAGCAGGCAGTACGCTCCCTCAGCCCGCGGCAGGGCGGCGGCGAGCACCTGGTCGAACGTCTCGCCCGGCGTGCGGCAGAGCATCAGCCCGAGCACCTCGGTGTCGCTCGTCGTATCGAACTGCACCTCCTGCTGGCGCAACTCCTCACGCAGCTCGGCCGCGTTGACGAGGTTGCCGTTGTGCGCCAGCAGGAATGGCCCTACGGTTGGATGCTTGAACAGCATCGGCTGCGCGTTGGGCAGCCGGGTGCTGCCGGTGGTGCTGTAGCGCGTGTGGCCGATGGCGATGTGGCCGTGGAGGTTGTCCAGCGCCTCCTGGTCGAAGACCTGGGACACCAGCCCCATCTCCTTGACCATGTTCATCTTGTTGCCGTCGCTCACCCCAATGCCCGCCGATTCTTGCCCGCGGTGCTGGAGTGCGTACAGCCCGAAATACGTGAGGTTGGCGACGTCCTCGCCCGGGTAGTAGATCCCGAAGAGTCCGCACTCCTCCTTCATCCGCTCGTCGCTGAGCGAACTTGGTGCGCGGTGATCCTGGAAGCGGTCGTCCGCGTGGCGCGCATGGAACTGCTCCAGCGTCATGCGCGCCGACACGTTGTCAGGCAAGCGCGCTCTCATATGCGACCCGCGCATCGGCCAGCGCGACCTCGAATGCCCCATCCACCTGGATGTGCTCTCCGCCGGTCGCCCCGAGGCGCGTCAGCGGAACCTGGTGCCGTCCAGCCAGCTCTTGCAGGGAGATGGACGCCTCCTTCGCGTGGCTGATGAGGAATCGGGACTGGCCCTCTCCGAAGAGTATACCGGCCACCTGCGAATCGACCGGTACGGCTCCGGTGACGGTCTCGATCGCGATCGACGCGCCCCGGCCCCCGAGGATGCAGCACTCCGCGAGCGCCACCCCCAGACCGCCGTCGGAGAGGTCGTGGCAGCTCCTGACCAACCCAGCGTCGATCGCCTCGAGCACGAACTGCTGGACCCGGCGCTCGAGGCCGAGGTCCAGCTCGGGCCGGGGACCGTCGTTCGTGCCATGGGCGAGGCGCTGGTACTCGCTGCCGCCCAACTCGGCTGTGAGCGGGCCGACCAGCGCGATCTTGTCGCCCTCCGTCGAAAAGGCGGCGGCGACGCGTTTGTTGACGTCGGCGATGTGGCCCACCATCCCGATGACGGCCGTGGGGTCGATGCTGATGCCGTTGCTGTCGTTGTAGAGGCTGACGTTGCCGCTCACCACCGGGGTGTCCAGCGCCCGGCATGCCTCAGCGATCCCGTCGATCGCCTCCTGAAGCTGCCAGAACACCTCTGGCTTCTCGGGGTTGCCGAAGTTGAGACAGTTGGTGACCGCCAGCGGCGTCGCTCCGGTGGCGACGACGTTGCGCGCAGCCTCGCACACCGCGATCGCGGCACCGACGTGGGGGTCGACCGCCGCGAATCGTGCGTTTCCGTCGGTGGACAGCGCGATTGCGCCCTTGGTACCCCGGACCCGCACCAGCGCGGCGTCACCGCCCGGCGGGATGACCGTGTCGTCGCCCACCTGGTGGTCGTAGCGACGGAACACTGGCCGCCGGCTGCCGATGTTGGGGCTGTGCAGTAACGCGAGCAGCGCCTCGCCAAACGTCCACGACATTGGCTCGGCCAGCGGGTCCTCGCGCAGCAGAGCGCTGAGCCCGGTCGGCCGAAGCGTCTCCGGATGCCGCAGAGGCACCTCGTCGATGAGCATGTCCAGCGGCAGTTCGCACACCACCGCGCCGCCCTCGCGCACCACCAGGCGGCGCGTGTCGGTGATCTGGCCGATAACGTCGGAGTGCAGGTCCCAGCGGTTGAACCATTCCCAGATCGACGTCACGTGCTCCGGCGGAACAACCAACAGCATCCGCTCCTGTGACTCGCTGAGCATCACCTCGTACGCGTTCATGCCGGACTCGCGACGCGACACGTGGTCGACGTCGATGTCGATGCCGCAACCGCCGCGGTGGGCGAGCTCGGCGGTGCTGCTGGTGAGCCCGGCGGCGCCGAGGTCCTGCATGGCGACCACGCGCGGGTCGCCGGCGAGCGCCAGGCACGCCTCCATCAGGCACTTCTCGAGGAACGGGTTGCCCACCTGTACGGCGGGGCGACGCTCCGCGCTCGTCTCGCTCAGCTCGACCGACGCGAAAGTGGCGCCGTGGATGCCGTCGCGCCCGGTGTCGGCGCCGACCAGCATCACCGCGTTGCCGGGGCCGGCAGCGACCGCGCGGGTGAGCTTGCGGTGCTCGATGATGCCGACGCACATCGCGTTGACGAGACAGTTGTAGCGGTACGACTCGTCGAAGTACACCTCGCCGCCCACGGTCGGGACGCCGATGCAGTTGCCGTAGCCGCCGATGCCGGCGACGACGCCGTCGAAGAGGTGGCGCTGCTTGCTCTCCTCGTACGAGCCGAAGCGCAGCGAGTCGAGCAGTGCGACGGGGCGTGCGCCCATGGTGAAGATGTCGCGGAGGATGCCGCCGACGCCGGTCGCCGCGCCCTGGTACGGCTCGATGGCGCTGGGGTGGTTGTGCGACTCGATCTTGAACACGGCGGCGAGTCCGTTGCCGATGTCGACAGCGCCGGCGTTCTCGCCAGGCCCCTGGAGCACGCGCTCGCCGGTGGTGGGCAGGTGCTTGAGCAGCGGCTTGCTGGTCTTGTACCCGCAGTGCTCACTCCACAGCGCGCCGATGATGCCGAGCTCGACGCGGTTGGGATGTCGCCCCAGTTTCTCAACCGCCAGCTGGTACTCCTCGCGAGTGAGCGCCACCTCGGCGAGCTCGGCCCCGGAGATCTCCGTAGCCGTGCTCACACAGCGCCCGCGAAGACGCCGTCGCGCGCGAATCCTGCGATCACCGCCTGGAACAGCTGCATGCCGTCGCTGCTGCCGAGCAGCGGCTCGCAGGCGCGCTCGGGGTGGGGCATCATGCCGAGCACATTGCGCTGCGGGCTGACGATGCCGGCGATGTCGTGCATCGAACCATTGGGGGTGGCCTCACCGACCGGCGAGCCGTCGGGCGCGACGTAGCGGAAGACCACTCGCTCCTCGATCTCGAGCGCGTTGAGCGTGGGCTCGTCGGCGACGTAGCGGCCCTCGCCGTGGGAGACGGGGACGCGCAGGATGGTTCCCGGCGTGAGGCCCGTGGTGTAGGCGGTGCTGCCCGTCTCGACGCGCAGGTGGGCCATCTCGCAGCGGAACTCGAGGCTGGCGTTGCGGGTGAGCGCGCCCGGCAGCAGGTGCGCCTCGCACAGGATCTGGAACCCGTTGCAGATGCCCCACACCAAGCCGCCAGCGTCGGCGAACTGCGTCACCGAGTCCATGAGCGGCGCGAAGCGGGCCACTGCGCCAGTGCGCAGGTAGTCGCCGTACGAGAAGCCGCCGGGAAGGATGACGCAGTCGGCGCCGCGCAGTCCTTTGTCCTTGTGCCAGAGCATCACCGCCTCATGGCCGGCGAGCTCGACGGCGTGGGTGCAGTCACGGTCCGACCACGTGCCCGGGAAGACGGCGATCCCGAATCTCACAAGGCCGGTTCCAGCTGCATCTCGAGGCCGATGCGGTAGTCCTCGATCACCGGGTTGCGGAGCAGCTGCTCGCACATCTGCGTCGCCTTGACCCGGGCGGCGTCCTCGTCCTCGGCCTCGAGCGTCAGCTGGATGTACTTGCCGACGCGGACCTCGCTGACGCCCTCGAAGCCGAGCTGCTCGAGACCGCTGTGCACCACCAGCCCCTGGGGGTCATTGACCACCGGCTTGAGGGTGACGGCGATGGCGACATCGAAGATCACGCCTGCTGAGTTTACCGGCGGGCGCGAGTCACCTGTTCCCGCGCCACCCGCACGTCAGAGCGCATTGATGGGGGGAAGAGGCGCCGCCGTCGGGTACAGCGACCGCACCCCGAGCACATCACCGAGCCCAAGGGTGTATCGCCAGCCGCACCCCAGCCCTGTCGGACACGCGGACGTCGCCTGGCCGCCCGCGCACATCACCAGCTCCGTGTCCCACGGTTCGACGACAGGCTCCAGCCCGACCACATGGCCCCATTCATGGGGGGCGTCAGTCGCGCCTGGACAGCTCCTGGAGGATCCAGCGGTTTCCGTCGGGGTCGCTGAATGTCACAAACCGGCCCCACGGTTGCGGGTCGACGTCGCTCGCGTCGACGCCCTTGGAGCGCAGCGCCTGCATCGCTGCGTCGGCATCCGCGATCACCACCTGGATCCCGTTCTGCGAGCCGGGCGCCATGCTGGTGATCCCCTCACCGAAGGCGATCGAGCACGCCGACCCGGGGGGCGTGACCTGCACGAATCGCAGATGGTCGGAAACCCGCACGTCGTGGTCGACGTGGAAGCCGCACCTCTGCTCGTAGAACTCCCTGGCGGCGTCGACGTCGGTCACCGGCACGAAGATGAGTTCGATCTTCCAGTCCATGATGGCCTCCACTGCCTAACGAGTCAGCCCAGCTCCGGGAAGCGGACCGCCGGGCTGCCTCGATGAACCGTCGGCGCGCGTCCTCGACGACATCCGGAGGTGACGAGCGAT
Source organism: Candidatus Dormiibacterota bacterium (assembly GCA_030948845.1). GTDB lineage: Bacteria > Chloroflexota > Dormibacteria > Aeolococcales > Aeolococcaceae > Aeolococcus. The sequence goes on along the minus strand of JALYZN010000097.1, from coordinate 5,926 downwards.
GGCGACGTCGAAGATCACGCGGCGACCTCGACCGGTCTGTCGGGCTCGCTGATACGGAGGATGCGCGCCACCCACGGCGGCAAGTACCAGTTCCACTCACCGAATAGGGAGACCAGCGCCGGGACCAGCAGCATGCGCACGACGGTCGCGTCCAGCAGGATGCCGAAGCCCAGGGCGGTGGCAAACGTCTTGATGTCCGTCTCCGGTCCCGCCGCGAGCGAGAGGAACGCCAGGAAGAGGATGAGCGCAGCCGATGTGACCAGCCGGCCGGTGCGTCCCACCCCCTCGATCACCGCGCGATTGGTGGAGCGGGTGCCGTCGTACTCCTCCCGAATGCGCGACAGGATGAAGACCTCGTAGTCCATCGAGAGGCCGAAGAGGAAGGCGAAGATCATGATCGGCAGCCAGAAGGTGATCGAGCCGGTCGGCGCGACGCCGAAGACGGCCTTGGAACCCCAGCCGTACTGCCAGAAGAGCACCACTCCACCAAAGGTCGCGGCGAGCGACGCCAGGTTGAGGATGATCGCCTTGAGCGGAACCAGCAGCGACCGGAATGCGCGCACCAGCAGGATGTACGTGACCACAACGAGCAGTGCGAGCACCAGTGGGAATGTCCCGTAGACGCCGTTTTGGTAGTCGAGCTGCAGCGCTCCGACACCGGTGACGCCGATGATTCCCGGCTTGCCGGTGACCGCGGACTTGATGTCGCGGACCACCTGCACCGTCGATCCGTTGTACGTTTCGTTTTCCGGGATCGCGACGGCCAGGCGCGTTCCAGCGGCGGCGGCCACAGGGCCGCTCGGCGCGTTCGCGGTGTGCACAGCGGGGACGGTCCGCATAGATGTGGCAGTGGCTTCGGCCGACGACGTGTCGGTCAGGAGGATGACCGGCGTCAGCGCGCCGGCCGGGACACCGCTCGCCTGCAGTGCGTGCCAGCCGTCGTAGGCCGGGCCTGAGGAGGCGAGCGAGTCGGCCTTGGCGGTGCCCACGGACAGGCTCAGGAACGGGATGAATAGCCCGCCCAGGATGACCACCGCAACCGCAGTGGCGATCCAGCGGCGATGCACGATGGCCCGTCCCCAGCGCAGCCAGAAGCGGCTGGCGGTGTTCTCGTGGCGGATGTGCGGCCAGTCGACGCGCGGGCCCATGGTGCTGAGGAACGCCGGCAGCAGGGTCGTCGCGACGGCGACGGACACCAGCGGGATGAGCATGCCGCCGACGCCGATAGAGCGAAGGAACGGCACCGGGATGACCACCAGTGCCAGCAGTCCGATGGCCACGGTCAGGCCGCTGAAGACGACGGCCCGTCCGGCGGTGACCATGGCGTTCTCGACAGCCTGGTGGTTGGTGACTCCCTTGGTTCTCTCCTCGCGCCAGCGGGTGACGACGAGCAGCGAGTAGTCGATGGCGACACCCAAGCCGACCAGGGCGACGAGGAATTCCACGATGAACGAGATGTCGGTGAGGTATGTGAGGCCCAGCACCACGAGGAAGGTGGTGAGGATCGCGATGCCGGCGATCACGAGCGGCAGCAGCGCGAGGAAGGACGCGAAGACGAACATCAGGACCGCCAGGGCGCCGACTCCCCCGATCAGCGTCTCAGCCAGGACGCCGGGGCCGCTGCCGCTGCCGGTGCCGTTGGCCAGGGCCTCTTCGCCCGTCACGACCGCGGCGGTGCCAGGCGGAGCATTGGCCGCCATCGCCTTCTCCAGCATTGGCAGGTTCGTGTCAGCGAACCCCGTGGGCAGCGGGATGAAGGCATAGGCGAACGCGGTGCGGCCATCTGCGGGAACGAAAACGGCATCGCCGGTCTGCTGGTGGCCGATCACCCGGACGGCGGGGACCGCATGCTGGACCGCGGTGAACGCCGCGTCGGCCTGGGCGGCGTCGACGTGCTGCCCTCCCGTCGCTCTGACGGTGAGCAGGTACGGAGCGATGTCCGCTGCGATGCCGTACGTGTGCAGGACCCGGTTGGCGGTTTCGTAGCCGGGCTGGCCGGGGAGCGAGAAGCTGGTGGAGAGGCGGCTCACCGAGCTGCTCACGCCGGCGATGCCGGCGATGAACACGACCACCCAGGTCAGGATGACGATGCGGCGGTGCCGCAGCACGAGTCCGGCGAGCTTGCGCATGCTTTCCTGTCCCTCTGTGCTCAGCCGACCTGCGGCCCAGGTTCGAAGACGACGTCCGCACTGGCAACCGTCCCCGCCGTCCGTCCCGGCGCTGTTTGGTAGGCCCAGTACAGGTTGGTGTGCGCGATCACCTGGTCGACCGGCGGCGCACCCCATTGCGTCTTGTCACCAGCGGTGTGAGCGTCGCTGACCAGGGTCGCGTCGTATCCGCGCGCCAACGCCCCGTGGAGGGTCGAGCGCACGCATGCGTCGGTCTCCGCGCCGGCGACGACGAGCCGCCCGACCCCGAGGCCCGACAGCACCGTCTCCAGGGTGGTGCCCTCGAAGGAGTCGCCGTACTCCTTCTCGACCAGGGGCTCGGCGTCGCCGGGGGTCAGCTCGGGCACGATCCGCCAGACCTCGCTTCCCCTGACCAGCTCCTCGCTGCAGTGCTGCACCCACACCACAGGAACCCGTTCGCGCCGCGCCTTTTCGACGAGGCTGCCGATGTTGGCGACGACCTCGTCGCGCCGGTGCGCGCCGTCGACGACGCCCTGCTGCACGTCGACGACAAGGAGTGCGGTGTTGGTCCGGTTCTCGAGGGTGCTCACCGAACTATCCGAGCTCCAGCTCGCAGATGCGCCGCGCTGCCTCGATGTAGCGCCTGCGCGTGCCTTCAACGACGTCGGGGGGTAGCTCCGGCCCCGGCGGCGTCTTGTCCCACGACAGAGTCTCCAGGAAGTCGCGCACGAACTGCTTGTCCATCGAGGTCACCGACTCGCCCTCGCGGTACTGCGCGATGTCCCAGAAACGGGACGAGTCCGGGGTGAAGATCTCGTCGATCAGGGTGAGCTCGCCGTCGATGTGGCCGAACTCGAACTTGGTGTCGGCAAGGATGACGCCGCGCTGCTCGCAGCGGGCCGACGCGAAGGCGAAGAGGTCGATCGAGACGCGCTCCAGCTGCTGCGCAAGCTCGGTGCCGACGACGTCGGCTAGGTTGGCCCGGCTGATGTTCTCATCGTGGCCGGTGTCGTTCTTGGATGCGGGCGTGAACCGGGGGTGGTCGAGACGGCCCGACTCGAGCAGACCGGCGGGAAGCGGCTCGCCGGCGAGCGTGTGCTGGTTGCGGTACTCCTTCCAGCCGCTGCCGGAGATGAAGCCGCGCACCACGCACTCGATATCGATGCGCTCGGCGCGACGGACGCGCATCGAGCGCTGCAGCCAGTCATCGCGCTGCGCGGCGGGGACGACGCTGGGGTCGTCGGGAAGAAGGTGGTTGGGGCTGATGTGGCCCGTCTTGTCGAACCACCAGCGCGACATCTGCGTGAGCACGCGTCCCTTGTCCGGGATCGGCGTGGGCAGCACCACGTCGAAGGCGCTGAGCCGGTCGGTGGCCACCATGAGCAGGGTGTCGTCGTCGAGCTCGAACGTGTCGCGCACCTTGCCGCGACGGAAGACGCGCAGGCCCTCGGCTTCTGCAGTGGTCATGACCGGCATCAGAGTCGTCCTCCTCCCAATCCCGCCTCGACGGCGAGCTCCTGTGCGACGGGCTCCGCATCGGGAGCCTCGCCGCCCTGCGTCGACAAACCTAGTCGTGTGTACGTATCGTCGATGTGGCGCAGGAACGCCTGCGGGTCGAACGCTTCGGCGAGGTGCTCCGCGCCGATGGCAGCGGGGATCTCCGAGTCGGCCTCGACGAGGTCGCGGAAACCGGCCTCGCCGCCGCGGGCCCGTCGCGCCAGTGCCTGCACCGCGCGGTACGCCTTCTCGCGCGGCCAACCGCCGGCGACGATGAGCATGGTGAGCACGCGCTGCGAGTACACGACGCCGCCGAAGGCCTCGACGTGCTCGCGCATGGTCTCGGGCTTGACGCGCAGGCCGGTGACGACGCGCGTACCCAGACGCAGGGAGTACGCCGTGAGCGCGCACGCGTCAGGGAGGATCACGCGCTCCGCGGAGGAGTGGGCGATGTCCCGCTCGTGCCACAGCGCGACGTTGTCCAGCGCGGTCATGGCGTGGCCGCGGAGCACGCGCGCGATGCCACAGATGCGCTCGCAAAGGATGGGGTTGCGCTTGTGGGGCATCGCCGAGGAGCCCTTCTGGCGCTGACTGAACGGCTCCTCGGCCTCGTCGACCTCGGTGATCTGGAGCAGCCGGATGGTCGTGGCGAGGCGCTCGAGAACGGCGCCGAGGATGGCCATCGCGGCGACGAACGAAGCGTGGCGGTCGCGGGCGAGCACCTGCGTCGCCGCCGGCGCGACGGCGAGTCCGAGGCCCTTGCACACGTGCTCCTCGACCTGCGGAGGCACGGAGGCATGCGTGCCGACCGCACCGCTGACCTGACCGACGGCGATGTCGGCGGTGGCGGCGCGGAAGCGCTCGCGCGAGCGACGCACCTCGTCGTAGTGGTTGGCGAGCTTGACGCCGAGGGTCAGGGGCTCGGCGTGGACACCGTGGGTGCGGCCCATCATCAGGGTGAGCCGGTGCTTCTCCGCCTGCCTGGCCAGCGCATCCTCAAGCGCCTGAGCGTCGCGGTCGATGATCGTGGCGGCGTCACGGAGCTGGGTGGCCAGGGCGGTGTCGACGATGTCGGACGACGTCAGCCCGAGGTGGAGGAATCGGCCTTCGTCGCCGAGCGTTTCCTGGACGGCCGCGACGAAGGCGGCCATGTCGTGGCCCTGCTCGGCCTCGAGCTCGTTAATCCGGTCGACGTCGATGCGCGCCTGGCGCAGCTTGGGCAGCGCGTCATGGGGCACCCGGCCGATCTCCGCCCAGCCCTCGGAGGCGAGCAGCTCGATGTCCAGCCAGCGCCGCAGCCGTGATTCGTCGCTGAAGATCTCGGCGATCTCAGGGGGGGTGTAGCGGGGAATCACGTGGAGTCGATTCTACGGACGGCGCCTCATGGCACGTCCTGCGCTCTGGCGGCGGCTTCGCAGACGCGACTTCTGCACTTCCCGGGCCGCTTCATGAGGGATCTTGGCCCACGGCTCCCCCCTTCGGGTGGCTACGATCCCCGGCTAGGACCGGGTGATGGAGGAGATGGAGATGGCCAAGTTTGCTGTGGTGACCACTGTGGAGCTGCCCGAAGGCGAGACGATCGAGAATGGACGCCAGCAGCTCGAGACCAACATCATCCCGATGATCAAGCAGGCTCCCGGCTTCGTTTCGGCCGTCTTCGTTCCCGACCCGAACAGCCGCGAGGGGTTGAGCGTCGTCGTGTTCGAGAACAAGGACCAGGCTCAGTTCGCCTCCGACAACATGACTAGCCAGATGCCCCCGAACATCAAGCTCAAGAAGACGGAAGTGCGCGAGGTCGCTGCCTCGGTCTGAGCCCGACTGCGCGACGTCGACCCTGGCACCCAGAAGCGCCTTCATGATCTCGGCGGCGCTGACCACCTCTCTCGGCGCCGCCTCGTCGACGGAAGCCCGCTGTACGCGCGAGCTGCCCAAACGTAACCATTTCCAGATCCAGAATGTTATAGTCCCGATGGTGCTATATCGCACCCCAAAAGGAGGCTATAAGCCATGGGACTTGGAGTAGGGATTTTCCTTACGGCAATCGGGGCCGTGATGGCCTTCGCCATCAACGTCGACACCAGCGGCTCTGGGGTGAACCTGCACACCATCGGGATCATCCTGCTCATCGTGGGCATCCTCGGGATCGTTCTCTCGATGTTCTTCTGGTCTTCGTGGGGCGGATTCGGCGGCGGCCGTCGCAGCGGCAGCAGCACGACCGTGGCGCCTCCCGGCAGCACGACCACGACCGTCGAATAACCTCAGCACCACAACGCAGAAAGCGGGCCGGCATTGCGCCGGCC
>JALYZN010000100.1 GCA_030948845.1 Candidatus Dormiibacterota bacterium | reverse complement strand
CAGCGCGTCGAGCTGACTGCAACCGAGTTCCAGCTGCTCCTGCACATGGCCCGCCAGCCCGGACGGGTGTTCACGCGCGCGCAGCTCCTCGACGCCGTCCACGGCGTCGCCGTCGAGTCGTACGAGCGCGCCATCGACGCGCACGTGAAGAACATCCGACGCAAGATCGAGCAGGACCCGCACGTCCCGCGCCGCCTGCAGACCGTCTTCGGTGTCGGCTACCGCCTTGCTGAGAGCCCATGAACCGGCACGCGGGAGGCGAGCGCTGGGGGCGGGAGGGCGGTAGGCCCACGCGCCCACCATGGTGGCCGCAAGACCGGCCATGGCCGCCGCGCGCGGGAGAGGACTGGCGCCGTCACGGCCGCCACATGGCGCGGCGGGTGGGTTGCGCGGCAGGGCTGCTGCTGCTGTTTTTGGGCGCTGCAGGCACAGCGCTGATCTGGCTGCTGCTCAGCGCCACCGGGGCCGTGGGGTCGGCGCCTGTGGGCCGCGTCATCTCCGCGGTGGGCCTGCTCCTCGGTGTCGCCGCGGTGATCGCGGCGGGGGTTGCGCTACGCCGGCTCACCGCCCCGGCCGCGCGCCTGGTGGACGCGGCGCGACGGATCGAGGCCGGCGACTACTCCGCGCGCGTCCCCGTCCGCGGACCGAGTGAGCTGCGTTCGCTGGCACGCGCGTTCAACGCCATGACCGGCCAACTGGAGTCTGACGAGGCGCGGCGGCGCTCAGTGATCGCCGACGTCGCGCATGAGCTGCGCACACCGATCACGGTGATCCGCGGCCAGGCGGAGGGGATCATCGACGGCGTGTATCCCGGCGACGCCGAGCACATGCGCCCGGTCCTGACCGCAGCGCGCAGCCTCGAGGTCCTCGTCGACGACCTGCGCACCCTCGCGCTTGCTGAAACAGGCAGCCTCCGTCTGCACCGCGAACCGGTGGAGCTCGCCATCCTCGTCGACGAGGCCTTCGCCGCGTCTGCGGACGCTGCCCGAGCGGCGGCGGTCCGGCTGGTGGCGGCGATCGATCCTCCGGGGATCACCGTGGACGTCGACAGCGTGCGACTGCGCAGCGTGCTGGCCAACCTGATCGCCAACGCCATGCGTCACGAACACCCGGGTGGTGAGATTCGCGTCGAGGCGCGGCGTGTCGCCGCCGTGGTGGAGGTGGTGGTGCGCGACGATGGCGAGGGCATCCCCGGCGAGCTTCTGCCGCGGGTGTTCGACCGCTTCGTCAAGGGCCCGAGCTCACCCGGCTCCGGACTGGGGCTGGCGATCGTGCGCGACATCGTTGAGGCCCACGGCGGCACCGTCGCCGCGCGCAGCACACCGGGCGCCGGCACCGAGGTCAGCCTGACACTGCCGTCCTCCGACGACGGGTGAACGGTGGCGGTCGTTACGCGCCGAGCTCTGAGACGACCAACGTCATCTCGTCGATGCTCAGGCGGACGCTGCCCGCCGTGCCGCGCGAGTGCGCCGCCGCGCCGCGAGCGGGATGGCCATGATGCCGGCGGCGAGCACCGTCGCCGCCCAGGGCGCCTCGGCAACGCCGGCAATCGGTCCAGGCGGGGTCCCGTGCGTCGGGGCCGCGGGGCAGTCGCCACTGGCGGGGAAGGGCTGCCGCGTCTGACCTTGTCCCGTCTGCGGGTCCGGGTAATGCAGACACTCGAGGTTGTTGGGATTGGCGATGGGCACCTCGAGGATCGCCGGGTTGGTGTTGAACGCCGTCCCCGTGGCCAGGAATAATCCCAGCTGCTGCTCGCCGAACGTCCGGCCGGCAAGCGTTGGATCCGCGAGCCAGCCATGGGGATCGGAGGCGTAGGTGGGCGTCTTGTCGTTGCGGTAGTACACGACCCGGTCGAAGAGATTGCCGGCCCTGTACAGCGTCCCCGCGGTGGGGTTGGGCACGGTGCCGTCGCCGTAAGCGGTCTGGAAGAGGACGTTCTTGGGGGTGGCCGCCCAGCTGGGATCGGGGCGGAGCCGGATGCGCGGTGCAAAGGTTTCGGGGCTGCCGCTGCGGTCGTACCAGTTGGTCTCCCCGAAGAGCTCCTGGATGAGCCGCGCGCCAGCATGGGTGATCACCACGGGTGGGTCGTTGCGAAGCGGCATGTCCTCGGTAAACCCGTTGTTGCCCGGCCCGCCGTTGAGCAGGCTCGGCTTCGCAGTCCCGAGGGTGTCCGCGAGGTTCCTGCGGAAGCTCGAGAGCCGGGCGATGTCGGCGATGGGGCCGCCGGGGACGTTGAGAAGACCCTGGTGGAAGACCGGGTCCGTGCCCATGAGCATGGTCCCGTAGATGCCGCCGAAGCTCAGCCCGTAGTACATGATCGGCTTGCCGCCGAACACGTTGTTGCCGACGCCGGGGATGTCCATGCCCGCTAGCGCCGACCGGGCCAGCGCCATGTTGTCGACCACGGTCTGGATGAGCCCGGATTGCAGACCGTCGATCGGCTTGTGCGACGGGAGGAAGCCGCCGCCGGACTGGTAGTGGGAGGACGGCCCCACCCCGTCGTACGTCGGCGTACCGGCCGGCCCCAGGCCGTTGTGGATCTTGCCGTCACCGTCGAGGTCGCGACCGCGGCCGTAGCTCTTGAACGTGGTGGAGACACCCCCGACCTGGTTGATCGTGGTGGTGCTGTTGGGACCGTAGCCATGTCCCGACGGATCTGTGCTCATGGTGGCGATACCCAGCGAGGCGTTGTAGTCCGCGGTCACGAAGATGTCGTAATTGCTGCGCGTGAAACCGGGGCCGTAGATGGCCACAGGCCACGGCGGCGCGAACTTGGCCGGGTCGGGGGTGACCACGATGAGGCCAATCCTGTCGGCGCCCTGAGGCGGCGGGGTCTGCTTGGTGGGCACGGGCGGAATCTCACCGTCGGTCTTGCCGTCGCCGATGCCGTACGGGTTGTCCTGGTGGCCGGTGGCCGAGGCGAACTGGTAGCGCGGCGACAGAAGGCTGCCGAACGCGTAATACCCCGGTCCTCCCGGCGGAATGAGGTTGGGCACGACGCTCGAGACGATGTAGTTGGGGTCGGCGGGGTTGGTCCGCTGCTGGTCGTTGCGCACGATGCCGGCCGAACCGGGAAGAGAGCCCGACACGGACGGCAGCACATTCGACGCCTGGAAGACGGTTGTCGTCGAGGCCTGCTGGAAGCTCGCCTTGCGACCACTGGTGTCGGTCGCCGCGTTGGGGAAGCCGGCGAGTGTGTACGCGTTCTTGGGATCGCTGAGCGGCAGATCCATCGCCTTGCGGATGTTGGCCAGCTCCGCGCTGGCCGTCCGCGTCGTAAAGCGCACGTTGCACACGCTCGAGCACGCGCTGATCGGGTTGGCTGCGCTGTCCTTGATCCCAGAGGTGACCACCGCGCGGTAGGGTGTGTCCTCGGTCAGGAACTTGTCGCTGATGCCCGACATGGTGTTGCTGCCCGGATCGAAGACGAGCTGACGCATCCCGCTCACGAACTGGCCGATGTCGTCAGTGATGTAGAAGTTGCTGTCGTCCACCGAGGCAAGGTCGACAGCACCGGTCAACGGGACGGTGACCCGAGGTTGCAGGTCGAAGCCGTCCAGCTTGTTGAGCATGGCGAACGTGTCGCACACGGAGAAATTCGCAGAGGTGCAGGCTGGGAAGTCCACGCCCGCGCCTCGGAAGTTGACGCGCATACCAGTGACCTGGGCGGAATCCGCCACGGTGAAGAAGTTGTCCGGAAACATCCGCGCTCCGTAATGGTCACCCTGCACCACCGAGACCCCGGCGGCGAGTGCCGGCATGGCCGCCAGGCACGAGGCCACGAGAAAAACTGCAACGGCAGCAAGCCCAACCCCGCGCTTCATGGTTCCCCTTCCTCAGCCGGCCGCCGCCAAGCAGCGACTCCGCCAGAGCATCGTACTCTCGCGGTCTGCGCCGGGGGTCAGTCGAAAGATGTCGGGGCCGCCGCTGTTGCGGAACCTGATATCGGTCTATCCGCCTGCGTCGCCCATAATCCCGGCCCGTGAGCTTGAGGCACGGCAACATGTACGGGCCGGACGCCACCTTCGCTGGCGTCCCCCGCGCCGACCTCGACGATCTGTCGAGCCTCCGGGCCGCGCGAGCGGTCATCGTCGGCGCGCCGTTTGACGGCGGCACCAGCCACCGGCCGGGCTGCCGGTTCGGACCCCAGGCGATCCGCTTCACCGATTACCTCGCCCACGACGGCTCCCGGCCACACCTTGCGCTGCGCGTCGACCCGCTCCTCGAGCTCGGGGTGGTCGACGTCGGCGACGTCATCATGCCCTCCGGCGAGACCGAGGCATCGCTGCGGCGCCTCGAAGAGGCGGTGGAGCGCGTCGCTAGAACGGGTGCGATGCCGGTGGTGCTCGGCGGCGACCACACCATAGCCCTGCCAGACGTCACCGGCACCGCCCGGGCCATCGGCTGGGGCCGGGTGTCGGTGATCCACTTCGACGCCCACGCCGACACCGGGGACACGCAGTTCGGCTCCCTCCACGGACACGGCACGCCCATGCGCCGCCTCATCGAGTCCGGGGCAGTGCGCGGTGATCGCTTCGTGCAGCTTGGCCTGCGTGGGTACTGGCCGGAACCGGCGACCCTGGACTGGATGGCGGCCCAAGGCATGCGCAGCTTCGAGATGACCGAGATCGTGGCGCGCGGGCTTGACGCCTGCCTCGAGGAGGCCATGACGCTGAGCATGGACGACTGTGACGCGGTGTTCCTTTCCGTCGACGTCGACGTCGTGGACCCGGGGATGGCCCCCGGCACCGGCACTCCCGAGCCCGGCGGGCTCACCAGTCGCCAGCTCCTCGACGCGGTGCGGCGCATCGCCATGGATGTGCCGCTTGCCGGCATGGACGTGGTGGAAGTCTCGCCGCCGTATGACCAGGCGGAGGTGACCGCGTACCTTGGCAACCGCATCGTGCTCGAAGCGCTCTCCGGAACGTGCTGGCGTCGCCGTCAGGTGGCTGGCGAGAGCGTGCATCGCCCCGAACAGCCCCTCCTTTCCCGCCCCTCACCGGATCGCTGACTCGGGGGAGGGCAGCGCGGCTCCGTTGCTGCGGTCGTCGATCATCAGGCTAGAGTCGCCCCGATCTGAAGCTCATCAATTTGGATGGAGGTGGGTCAATGGAGCAGGTGAGTCGCGGTGTCGGCCGGGGCGCTGAGCAGCCGCAACTGCGTCGGGGAGCGATAGGTCTGCGCGAGGTGCTCTTCCAGAGCATCACCGCCATGGCTCCCGGGGCGGCGATCGCGGCCTCCATCCCGGCCGGGGCCGCGTACGCCGGTGGGTCGCTGCCGTTGGCCGTGGTTCTTGCACTCATCGCCTGCCTGTTCACTGCCGTTGCCATCGGCGAGCTGGCCAGGCACATCCCCGCGGCCGGGAGCGTGGCCACCTACACCGCGAAGGGCCTCCATCCCGCGGCCGGGTTCATGGTCGGCTGGGGGTACCTGTTCGTGGAGCTTCTCGTGCCACCGTTGCTCTTCCTGCAGATCGGGTTCACCGTCGCGGCCACTCTGCACAACCAGTGGCCGTCGGTCTCACCGGACCTATGGTGGCCCTGGGTGATCCTTGCCTCCCTGATCGTTCTTGCCGCCCAATATCGGGGGGTTCGGTTCTCGGCACGCCTCGGAACTGTGCTGGGTGCCTTCGAGATCGCGGTGTTCGTCGTCCTCGCGTTCCTCTTCATCGTCAATGCCGGCTCACACAACGACGTCAGTGTCTTCGGGACCGGACACACGCCGGATGCCTACAAGGGCTTCACCGGCATCATCGCCGGATCCATCTACACCGTGCTCGCGTTCTCCGGCTTCGAAGCGGCTGCTCCCCTTGCTGAGGAGACGGTCAACCCCAAGCGGAACATCCGGCTTGCGGTGGTGGGTGCAACTCTCGGCATCGGCGTCATCTACATATTCACGACGTACGCTGTCGACGTCGCGTTCGGTCCGGACAAGTTCTCCACGTTCGGCGGGGCAGGCGCGGCCTCGTGGCAGGGGCTGGCCCAGGCGTCGTACGGCATCTTCTGGGTGTTGGTTTTCTTCGCAATCATCAACTCATGCATTGCCAACTCCAATGCCGGCTCGAATGTCTCGACGCGCATGGCCTTTGCACTCTCACGCATCCGTCTCCTGCCTCAGTTTCTCGGCCGGATCCATCCCCGTTACCGTTCGCCATACCTCGCTGTGTTGGTTCAGTTCGTGATCGGCCTGACCGTTCCGTTGATTCTCGGCTTCAAGTACGACCCTGTGACCGCCTTCATCTTCGTTGCGACCATCATCGTGCTGGTCGTCGTCGGGGTGTACATCGTCTGCGACGCGGCCTGCATCGGCTATTACGTCCGCACGCATCGCACGGACTTCAATCCTCTCCTCCATGTGGTGGTACCCGTCCTGGGCATCGTCGCCTTCGTTCCCGCGCTGCTTGCTGCAGCGGGGATACAGGTGTTCAGCTTCATCGCCCCGCTGTCCGCGCCAGCCTCGTATTCCGGGATCATCGTCGGCGTCTGGCTGCTCCTCGGCCTTGCGTACCTGGGCTACCTGATGTCCCGGCGCCCTGACGGCGTGGCGGAGATGTCCCGCGTGCACCTCGACGAGGACCCCGTCGGCAGCGCGGTTGGTTCCACACGGTGAGTGACCAGCGGGTCACCACATTCCGGCCGACCGCCGATCAGTTCGCGTGGACCTTCGGAGGTGCCCCGCCTGTTATGCGCGTGCAACCGGGGACTGTGCTCGAGCTGTGGACGGAGGACTGCTTCGCCGGCCGGGTGCGATCTCGGGGCGACCTCGTCTCCGCCGTGTGCGAGTTCCCCTTCCTCAACCCGCAGACCGGACCCTTCCATGTCGAGGGCGCCGAACCGGGCGACACACTGGCGGTGCACTTCGTGTCCATCGAGCCCAACCGGGACTGGGCTGCGTCGACCACGGTGCCACTGTTCGGCGCCTTGACGAGCACCCACCTCACGGCGACTCTGCAGGAGCCGCTCCCGGAGATCGTTTGGATGTGGGAGCTCGACCGTCAGGCCAGGACCTGTCGATTCCAGGCAGGGGAGGGGGAGTTCAGCGTCGATCTCCCGATGGTGCCGATGCACGGCACCGTGGGCGTGGCGCCGGCCAACCTCGAGGTGCGCTCGGCGCTGGTTCCCGATGCCCACGGCGGCAACATGGACACGCCCGAGATGCAGGCCGGGGTCACCTGTTACCTCGGCGTCAATGTGCCCGGCGCGCTGTTCTCCATTGGCGACGGTCATGCCCGTCAGGGCGAGGGGGAGACGTGCGGAGTCGCGATCGAATGCGCCATGGACACGGTGGTCGCCATCGAGCTCATCAAAGGCCGGCTGACTCCGTGGCCGCGCGTTGAGTCGGACACGCACATCATGTCGACAGGCTCGGCACGTCCTCTCGAAGATGCTTTCCGCATCGCCCAAGTGGACCTGGTTGGCTGGCTGGTGTCGGACCACGGGCTGGCCATGATGGACGCGTACCAGCTGGTCAGCCAAGCCGTGGAGGCGCCGCTGGCCAATGTCTGCGACACCAACTACACGTCGCTCGCCAAGATCCGCAAGGAATGGCTGCCGCCGCGGCAGGGGCCGCTCCTCCAGGTGCATGACCACCTGCGCCAGGTGGCGCGCGAGTACCTCGCCGCACGGTGAGCCCGATCAGTCGAAGATGTCAGGGCTGTCCCTGCTGATGCTCTCGAAGATCGGCTGAAACTGGAGAATCCGCTAAATCCTTGTCGGCAAAGGGCCCGATGGCGGAGGGAGAGGGATTCGAACCCCCGGGGGCTTGGCGGCCCCTGCGGTTTTCAAGAGTGATGGGCCGGTGCCATCGGATGCCGCGCCGTGTCGTCCCAAATTCAGCTTTCAGCCCCGCCGTGTC
>JALYZN010000098.1 GCA_030948845.1 Candidatus Dormiibacterota bacterium | reverse complement strand
TGACAAGGCGATTCTTAGGAGTCAGGCCGGTGCCGTTGAACAACAGCCCGACCAACAGACCGGCCAGCGCCATCGTCAGGTACGAGACCACGAACAGGTACACGGCCACGCGACGGCCGTAGTACTTGCGATAGATGTTGAGGATGGGCAGGATGATGAGGTCGGCGAAGATGAAGGCGAACACACCGCCGAAGCTGATTCCGCCGCGCCAGAGAACCGCGGCGAGTGGCACGTTGCCCACCGAGCAGACGAAGCTGACGACGGCGACCAACGGCCCGATCAGCGCGCCCCACACCTCCGAGAGGGCGCCGTGGCCCTCGAGGAACAGCTTCGACCACACCGAGTTGGAAACCCATGAGCCCAGGGCGCCGGCGATGAGGAACCCCAGGAGCAGGTCGGTCCACAAGCCGTAGACGTTCATGAAGAAGTAATGGGCGATGGACGTGAGCGCGCGGCCAGAGAAGGCTCGCTGCAACAGGGGCCCGTCGGTCACCGACATGTCCATCGCACCGTGACCCTCCATGCGGCCGGAGAGGCCCCGCTCCGCCTGCTCGTGAGCCGCCCTGACGAGCCCTTTGCTCAGGGTCACCTTGAAGACGATCGCGAGCATGGCGACCATGACCAGACCGCCCAACAGCTCCGCGCTGAGGAACTGCCATCCGAGCAGGATGAGCAGGACCAACCCCAGCTCGAAGACGATGTTGGTCGACGCGAACTCGAAGATGATGGCGTTGCCGAGCGTCGCTCCCTTTCGGAACAACGTCCGCCCCACAGCCACAGCCGCGTAGGAACACGACGAGGAGGCCGCGCCCAACGCGGTCGCGATCGCGACCTCGCGCGGCCGGTCCCTTCCGAGCAGCCGCGAAATCGTCTGCTTCGACACCAGCGCCTCTACGACAGCCGAGAGCAGGAAGCCGAGCGCTAGCGGCCAGAGCACTTGCCAGAACATCGCGAATGCGAGGCTCAGTGCCTTGCCGATCGCTTGGAGAACGAACACGGTCAGCCGGAGAGGAAGCGGCCAATTGCTGCCGAGAGCTCGCGAACCTTGGCGTCGCCGTTGCCGGCGCGTACAGCGTCAGCGACACAGTGCCGGACGTGGTCGTCAAGGAGGGCAACGCCGACCTTATCGAGCGCAGCCTTGACCGCGTTGACCTGGGTGAGGATGTCGATGCAGTAGCGCTCCTCGTCCACCATGTGACTGATCCCGCGAACCTGGCCCTCTAGTCGACTAAGCCTCGCCTGGATCCTAGGCTTGCTGTTGATGTACCCCGGGATCACGACTGCGCTCGCATCTGCTGACTTACGCGGCACCGATCACCCCCGCTACATCTGGAGACGCCAACTCGCCGATCAACGACCCCGGGTAGCATACCCCCAGCAGGTATGGTTGAGCTGTGACGCTTCCGCGCCACGGCGGGCAACTGGCGTGTGACCAGACTACGACGGTGCTTGCGGGGGATTTGGGTGCAACCGTGGCGACGACTAATCCTGGTGGGTGCGAGCGCGGCGGCGTTTCTCGCCGCCTGCAGCGTCTCACCGATCGTCACGCCCGGACCGATAGTGCCGCCCGTGCAGGAGCGCCAGCTGATGGTCGACGGCCAAGCGCGCACCTATCGGCTGTACACTCCCGCCTCCGTGGCGGCGCTCGACTCCGTACCTCTGGTCGTCGTGCTCCACGCAGCCGGGCAGACCGGGAGTGATATTGCGTCCACGACGGGATTCGACCAAGCCGCGGATGGCAATCGCTTCATGGTTGTCTACCCTGACGGCCTGCGGAAGAATTGGAACGCGGGATTCTGCTGCGAATCCCCGTCACGTGTCAACGACACCCTCTTCCTGAGCCGACTCCTCGACGAACTGGAGGCCGACAAGCACATCGATCGCGGTCGCGTGTATGTCGCCGGCATCTCGGCGGGAGCGTTCATGGCCTATCGCCTTGCGTGTGACATGGCCAACCGGATCACGGCGATCGGCTCGGTCGCGGGATCCGTGCTACCAGCGACCTGTCACCCGTCGCGCCCGGTCTCGCTCATTGAGATCCACGGCACCGCCGACAAGTCGGTTCCATATGCGGGCGGACAGGTTGAACCTGTGGGTGCGGCGTCGGCACCGGTGCCATCAACACTCGCCGTCGTCGGTCAGTGGGCGGCGGAAGACGGATGCGCGCAGGCACCGACGGTCGAGAACGCGGCGCCGGTACTGACGACACTGTGGACAGGGTGCGCCGCTGGCTCGCGAGTCGTTCTGGACACTGTCCAGGGGGGCCATCACACGTGGTACGCGACAGGGCTCGGAGTCGCCGACGGATCCATCGACGCCACTACGGCGATCTGGAAATTCTTCAGCGGTCAGGCACTGCATCCGTAGCGCACTCCACCATCGAGGATGCTGGCGCCGGCGACGACAAGGCTCGTGAATGGCTGAATCACTACCTACTGGGCCCGGAGCCCTCGCCGAGCAAGTGCGCCGGCGCCCCACTGACGGAACTGGCCCCCACCGAAGTCGCCAAATCCGACGCTACCGCTGATCGCGCCCGACCTTCGCGCTCGGAGAGCTTTTCGCCCGAGGTGATCCTCGAAGCCTTGACCGTGGCAGCGGTCATCGACGCCGCGCCTTGTAGCTCAGGGGACACCAAAGAATGGACCGCGGCAGCGGCGGCTCACTGGGGGCGCTGCTGGCGGCGCCTTACGGCTGCGGTCGCAGGAGGGCACGCGGTCGCTAGTACGCCTACCCCGAGCCGAGATTTGCAAGGGTGGCCGAGCTACCCTAAGTTATAGCCAAGACCGAGAAATTCTCCACCTCAGGTGTGCATACTCGCCACCGGTGAAAGGAACAGGAGTGGGGGACCAAGCTATGAACTGTCGGACCATTACGCTTCCCGGGGATGGCAAGCGGCGACGGGAAGGGCGTGTCCCCCTCTGGCTCGCGGCTGCGATGGCCTTCGGAGTAGGGGCTCTCCCAATGGTTGCGCGGGCGGCGGCGCCGCCCCCCATCTCTGAGTTCGCGCTGCCAACTTCGGGGGCCCTGCCGTTCTATGCGGTCGCTGGCCCGGACGGCAACATCTGGTTCACAGAGATCGTCAACAGCGCCATCGGCCGGATCAATGTCGCTAGCCCGAACAGGATCGTCGAGTTCCCCACCCCGACGGCGTTTAGCGCACCACTTGAGATCGCCGCCGGGCCTGACGGCAACCTGTGGTTCACGGAGAACGCGGGCAACCGGATTGGGAGAATCACACCCACCGGGCAGATCACGGAATTCTCGGTTCCAAGAGCAAACAGCGGTCCTGCGGGAATCGTCGGCGGACCCGATGGGAACTTGTGGTTCACGGAATCGCAGACGGACAGGATCGGCCGCGTGACACCCACGGGCGGCTTCACCGACTTCAAGTTCCCTGCAGTGGCGAAGCCAGGGGTGTGTCGAGCACCGCACGACATCGTCAGCGGTCCCGATGGCAATCTCTGGTTCACGGAGAGCTCGAACGGGAACTGCCAACCGGGGCCGCAGACAAACACATGCGGGCCAGCCGGTGCGTCACCCTGCCTCTACGCATACCAGCACATTGGGCGCATCACTCCCCAGGGCCTGATCACAGAATTCCCCACCCCGACCAAGGATGCTGTCCCCTTCGGCATGACTGCAGGGCCCGACGGCAACGTGTGGTTCACCGAGTTCTCAGGGAACAACATCGGGCGCGTAAGCGTCGCGGCTCCCCATATCATTACCGAGTTTCCGCTGCCCATGCTGGCGTTGCCCGCGGGGACGACCTGCCTTTCGTTTCCGACGCCTGCGACGTGCAGTGATCCCCAAGGCATCACAAGCGGTCCTGAAGGCAAGCTCTGGTTTACGGAGAGCAACACCGCGAGAATTGGGTCCATCACGCCAGCCGGAAGCGTCACGGAGGTGGCGCTGCCGGCATCCACCGGACCAATCGGCGTCGCTAACGGGCCGGATCGCAACCTGTGGTGGACTGAAGGAGATGCCAGCAAGATCGGACGGCTGTCGTTGGCCGTGACGATTCCGACCGCCTCTCCGGGCGGAACTCTCGGAACCGTTGCACCGGTTCCCAGCACTGGCGGAGCACCGGGCGCCCTGCCTCCGATCGGAGTTGCCTGCATGATTGTTGGACTGCTCGTGACGTCGACTTTTTGGATCCGTCGACGTCACGCAGAACCCATGACGGGAGGCCCTCAGGACGAGGAATAGGGTGCAGGCCAACTCGGGTTAGTTTGGGCCGTCGGCAGCCGGCTCGCCTGGCTTGAGGACGGGGTTCGGTTGATCATGGTCGACAGCGCCCAAGATTGCTTCGAGCTGGGCGTGGTCCAGCGTCTCATTCGCCATGAGCTGATCAGCGAGGTTGTCGAGCAGGGCGCGGCGTGGCCTAAGCACAGACAACGCTGCGGCATCGGCCTCGGTGAGAACGCGGAGCACATCATCGTCTGCTCGTTTCCTGAACTCTGAGGAGTGGTCCGATGACTGCCCTTCAGTGTTTAGCACCATGGCGCCCAAGACTTCGCTCATCCCGTATTCGCGAACCAGCTTGGCGGCGGCCGCGTTGGCGCGGCCCAGGTCGGCCTGACTGGCGCTTGACGTCTCGCCGAAGACCAGGTGTTCAGCTGCTCGACCCGCGAGACAGAAGGCTATGTCATCAATGAGCTGCGAGCGCGTTATCAGGCAGCGATCCTCGGACGCGCTGTTCCAAGTGCTCCCGAGGCCGTGGCCGCGGGCCACCAGTGACACCTTATCCACCTCGATCGAGGCGCCCCTGAGCCAACCGACAATCGCGTGGCCCGACTCGTGGTACGCAGTGCGCCGCTTCTCGTCCGCGTTCGGGATGCGGCTCCGCCGTTCTGGGCCGGCTACGACCCGCTCGATCGCCTGACTGAGCTGCTCCTCGCCAATAAGCGACAGCTGGAGCCGCGACGCCAGAATTGCTGCTTCATTCATGGTGGCCGCGATGTCGGCACCGGTAAAGCCGACGGTGCGCCCCAGAAGGCTCTCCCAGCTAATGTTGTCGGCGAGCGGCTTACCGCGGCAATGGACCGCGAATATCGCCATCCTCCCGGCGCGGTCGGGCACATCAACGACGATTTGACGATCAAAACGCCCCTTGCGCAGCAGGGCGGTGTCGAGGATGTCAGGGCGGTTGGTCGCCGCGATCAGAACAACTCGATCGGTGCGGTCGAAGCCGTCAAGCTGGACCAACAACTCGTTGAGAGTTGCTTCCCACTCGGCGTTGAAGCCCCCGCCGGTCGACCGCGATCTGCCAATGGCGTCCAACTCGTCTATGAAAATGATCGCCGGTGCCGCGGACCGCGCCCTCTTGAAGAGGTCGCGGACGCGTGCCGCCCCCACGCCGACGAGCGACTCGGTGAACTCCGAGGCGGAAAGAGAGAAGAAAGGGACGCCGGCCTCCCCTGCCACGGCGCGAGCGAGCAAGGTCTTGCCGCACCCGGGAGGGCCGACGAGGAGAACTCCCCGTGGCGCTTCGGCCCCCAGCACTGTCAGTCGCTCGGGCGCGGTCAGTGCCTCGACCACCTCGCGCAACTCGTCCACCGTCTCACCCGTACCGGCGACATCGGCAAACGTCACCCCGGTTTGGAGTGCCGACGCGTACCGCCTGGCCTTCGACCGTCCCAGCTGACCGACATCGCTTCCCATGCCACGAACGACCAGAAAAACGAACACGAAGCCAGCCGTTAGAGTGGCGGCCGGTAGAGCGAAGCTGCTGGCGTCGTGTAGGGCCTGCTTGAGCGCCTGAGGGTCGATCCGAAACCGGGGTGGTGGGCTCATCCCTGCGAGCTGCTGGACCACCGCGCCCACGACCTGGTCACGAGTCCCGATCCCGACCCAGAAGGGCTGTCCGTCGATACTGCCGACCGCGACCCCGTCGGCGCTCAGGATGGTCAGATCCCGGATTCGTTGCTGCGTGGGATCCTTGCGATTGTCCTGTTGGAGGATGCCGAAGAGCTGGTCATACCGCAGTTCCCGCCCTTGAGTGTCGGGACGGAGGGCAATGGCCGAGGCAACGTAGGCGGCGATCAGCAGCAAGAGAAGGCTTCCAACAAGAAGCAGGGTTGTTGGATGCGAGCCGAACAGGCGTCGGAGGCGCCTGCGAAGACCCGCTTCCTCGTTCATGCCCTCGAGAGGATAGACGAGCGCCGAACTGACGTAGTCCCGACCCGTGTCGGTGACCGGCAGTCGTCACGCCAGACCTTGCCACGACAACGGATCCAGTGGTATACGATGCAGCCACCCGCGCGGTGTGGGCCAGGCTCAGCGGGATTGAAGGGCACGATGATGAGCAGAAGTCGACGCCGACTCACCACAGCCGTGCTGATGTCGACCGTGGCCGGCGCGATGACTGCTCTCGCCGCGACAGCGATCGTCGCCTTCGCGTGTACGAATACCGCGGCGATCACCGTCACCGGCCAAGCGGCCTCCGGAAGCGTCGTGACAGGTCTTGGGAGCGGCTTCAGTACGGCCGGCGGCAGTTCTCCCGCATATATCCATTTCAACGCATCCACAGGGAGTGTCGTGTGGTCTGGCGCTGTGAGTCCATCCGGCCACTTCAAGTATTCGTTCACAGTCCCTCAGGTCGCCCCAGGGTCCTACTACGTTGCCGCCACCCAAAATGACGCCTCCGGCCAGCAGATCGCAAGCAACACCGCACGAGCTTCCATCTACGTTAGGGCTGCCACCGCCCCGCTGCCTCCGTCTGCGCCGCTCGCGCCGGTCCCTGTGGCCGCTGGACCGCGGACGCTTCAAGTAATTCAAGTAATAGGTCCGGCGCATGCGCAGAAGCAGTCGGCGACCGGAAAGGCTTCTGCCTCCGCGGTACAGGGCGCGATTTTGCCCGCTCGTGCCATTGCGCCAGGGCTCATCAGGTCAGATGGCGGAGACATGGTGTCCGGCGTCGAACTGACTACACCGCACCAGGTTGCCCTTGGACCCACGAGCCCCGAGCAGCGCTCGCCGAATCCGATGTTGGTTCTGGCCTTCGCACTGGTCGTCGGCAGTATGTCGCTCGCTATCGTGTTGGCGCCCGTGGTGATCCTCCGGCGGAATCAACCGGCGACGGCGCGTAGGCGGCGCTGACCCGGTTACCGTCTAGCTCATCGGCGTGCCCGTAGTGGCACGTCCTCTGGTTGCAGGCGTCGGGCAAGGTTCGGAGGCCCGGGTCACGCCCCACTCGTCACTCGTTGAGGTGACCCACCGCGAGCTTGATGCGATTGCGACCCCGTCAGGCCGATGAGCGTCGTCAGCCCGCCGAACTCCAGCCGGCGTCAGAAGCGTGTACCGGCGCGGGTCGCAAGCATGGTGAAGACGTCGTTGTCCAGCTCCGAAAGGCCACGGGACAGCTGGCCGTCAGCGTTCGGGCGCTGACCAACCGGTACGGCCGCCAGCTCGCCCTTTAGTTCCTTGAGCGCGACCGCCAGGGCCTGGATGGGTCGGAAAGTGGTGCGCGGTCCTGGCATGGTGATCACGTCCGTCCGCGGCGCTCGGGCTCACGTGGATCGTGGCCTCCGACACGCGGTGGATGTCGTGCAGCAGGCGGTGGTGGCCCTCCTCCGCGATCGCGTGTGCGTCGGTGAGGATGAGGGCGGCGTCGGCCACGATCTCGACCTCGGCTCGCAGCTCATGACCCACCCAACGGATGCGGACGGCCTCCACGGACTCGACACCTGGCACCGAGGCCACCACGCGCGCGACGTCGTCGACCAGCTGAGGGTCGACGCTGTCCATGAGCCGCCGATAGATGTCGCGGGCCGCGGAGCGCAGGACTACCAGGATGGCGACGGTAATGGCCAACCCCACGACGGGATCGGCGAGCTGCCAGCCGATCAAGACACCGACCGCACCCACCACAACCGCGAGCGAAGTGAGTCCGTCAGTGCGAGCGTGAAGGCCGTCGGCGATGAGAGCTACCGAGCCGATCTGGCGGCCGACCCGGATGCGGTACGCGGCCACGAGCTCATTGCCGACGAATCCGATAACGCCGGCAACGATCACCCACGCGACGTTGCGCACCGCGTGTTGGTGGAAAAGCCGGTCGATAGCCGCCCAGGCCGCAACGACAGAGGAAAGACCGATTACGGCGACGATGACGATGCCGGCGAGGTCCTCGGCTCGTCCGTAACCGTAGGTGTAGCGCATGGTGGCCGGGCGGCGGCCGAGCACGAAGGCAATGCCCAGCGGCACCGCAGTGAGTGCGTCAGCGAAATTGTGGATGGTGTCAGCGAGCAGAGCCACCGACCCGCTGAAGGCAAACACGCCGAGCTGCAGTGCGGCGGTGACAGCCAGCCCCCCAAGCGAGAACTTGAGGGCGCGCGTACCCTGGGTGCTGGCGGTCAGAGCGGTATCGATCGAGTCGGCGGCGTCGTGACTGTGCGCTGCGAACAACCCGCACACCATGGCGATTGATCGTCGAGCCGAGCCGAGTCGGTCGCCCTGATCACCGTGGCGGTGGTGGGCATCGCGACCATCGTCGTGCGCGTGGTCATGGACCGGCGGAGTTGGATGCTCGTCGGGGCCGGTCATCTGCACGATACGACCACGCCCGTGTGAACGGTGCCCGGCATCACGATTCCACGCGCGGGGTCGCTGGCGAGATGCGGTAGGTCACTCGGCGTGCGGCGGGAACCGCCTCGAATATCGCCGCCTCCACCTGCCGACCGATGGTCACGGCGGAGCCTACCGGCACGTCGGCGGGGACGGGTACGTCGACCTCGAGGAGAAGAGACCGGCCCATCCAGCGGCCGCGGACGGTGACGTCGTCGTTGGTCACCGTGGCTGCGGCTCTGCGGGCGGCCTCGACCTCATCTGGGTCGACGCCATCCATGAGGTGATGGAGAATCTCGGCGGTCACCTCGTAACCGACATGGAGGATGAAGAGGGTCACCGCGAAGCCGGCGATGGGATCACCCCAGCGGTAGCCCAGCGCCACCAATCCCAACCCAACCAGTGCGCCGAAGGAGGAGAGCGCGTCCAACCACGAATGGCGGGCGTCCGCGACCAGCGTCGCGGACTGGATGCGCCGGCCCACGACCAGCTTGTAGCGAGCCACGACCTGGTTGCCGCCAATGCCGAGCACAGCTCCGGCCATGCCAACGCCGAGATGGGTTGTCGTTGCGTTCCCGACCAGCTTGAAGTAGCTCTCGACGCCGGCGAAGACCGCGCTGCCCCAGATGACCACGGCGATACCGAGACCAGCGAGGTCCTCGGCGCGCTCGTACCCGTACGGGTAACCCGCGGTCGGCTTCCGTTTGGAGATGCGGAAGCCTAGGAACACGACCGCGGACGTCGAGACGTCGGACAGGTTGTGCAGCGCATCGCCGAGCAGTGCGACGGAGCCTGTGACGATCGCCAGCGCCAGTTCGACACCGCCCGTGAGCGCCAGACCGAGGGCGGACACGCCGACCGCACGGGTGGCGCCTCGGCGATGCTCCGCCTCGTCATGGCGCGGCGGCGTCGCCGCTGCTGCTCCAGTCATGGGTGATCCGGGTGGTTCTGTACCGAGTGATCGGCGTGATGCAGGGCTTCCTGGAGGAGCCGCCTGACATGGGCGTCCTCGGTGCGGTAAAGCACCCGTCGGCCGTCACGGCGGTGGCGAACCAGGCCGGCCAGCCGGAGCTTGGCGAGATGTTGCGAGGCGGAGGTGGGGCTGCAGCCAGCGGCGGACGCAAGGTCCTGGACCGGAAGCTCCCCGTCCAACAGCGCCCACAACAGCCGGATCCTGGTCGGGTCGGCAAGCATCGCCAGGGTGCCGACCGCCTGGTCGACCTGTTCTTCCGTCGGCGGCGTCGACTGCACATCTGCGCACATGACGAACATTGTAGGTGCGGCCAGCCACTAGGGATCACGGGGCGCTTTGTGTATGAGTCGCTGCAGCCGGTCGTAGCCCCCTCCGACGTAGCGGCCGTGGTCTGCGCCGTGGAACGGAGGGCGCCCCCTTTTCGGGTGAGACCGGCCCAGCAAGGCGGCGGGCCGCGCGGTGTATGCGCGGTACACTCACCGTCCGAGTCAAGGAGCCATCAGTGACCCTCAGCCACGGCGGTCCATCGGCGGACCGCCGAATCTCGTTGCCGGTTACTGAGAGCGTGCACCGCGAACGGTGGATGATCAGCGTAAGGGGCGTCGTCCAGGGGGTGGGCTTCCGGCCTTTTGTGTGGCGTCTGGCGCGAGCCCGCAGCCTCGCAGGATCCGTGCGCAACACGCTCGATGGGGTGGTCATTGAGGCCGAGGGCTCGACCGCGGATTTGAAAGCCTTGGTCCGCGAGGTCGTCGAGCTGGCTCCCAACCTGGCGCGGGTGGACTTGCTCACTGTCGACACCTTGGACTGCACTGCACAGCGGGGCTTTCAAATCACGCTCAGCGCAGAGGCGGGGACGGCGGTCCAAGCACCTCCACCCGATGCGGTGGTCTGCACCGACTGCCTGGCCGAGCTCGCCGATCCGTTCGACCGCCGGTACCGTTACCCCTTCATCAACTGCACTGGCTGCGGCCCTCGTTTCACCATCATCGAGAGCCTCCCCTATGACCGCGAGCGCACGACCATGCGACAGTTCCTCATGTGCGACGCCTGCCGGCGCGAGTACGAGGACGCCGGCGATCGCCGATTCCACGCCGAGCCGGTGGCCTGTCCGGACTGCGGTCCGCTGCTCTGGTTGGCGGAGCCCGACGGCGGCGTCGTCTGGGGCGATCCAGTCGACATCGCCGCTGCCGCGTTGCGTCATGGCGCCATCGTTGCGGTGAAGGGGCTGGGCGGATTTCAGCTCGCGTGCGATGCCAGCGACGCGACGGCAATAACGCTTCTCCGCGAGCGCAAGCACCGCCCGTCCAAGCCGCTGGCGGTGATGGTCGCCGACCTGAGCGCTGCGCGCAGCCTTGCCGAGATCGATGCCGATGCTGCGACTGCCTTGACGCACAGCTCGGGACCTATCGTGCTTGTGCCTCTAGTCAACGGCGCGCCGCTGATGTCCGGGGTGACCTGCGGTCTCGACGAGGTGGGGCTGATGCTGCCGTCAACCCCGCTGCACTACCTGCTGCTCGCCGAGGCCGGCGGCCCGCTGGTGATGACCAGCGGCAACATCAGCGACGAACCGATCTGCCGCGACAATGACGAGGCGCTGGAGCGGCTAGGCGAGATCGGCGACCTGTTCTTGCTGCACGATCGGGATATCACCTCTCGCTACGACGACTCGGTGAGGCGGCCGGCCAGCGTCGTGCGGGCCGGCCGCGGCTTGACACCCGGGACGCTGCCGCTTCCCGAGGCCACCGTCCCGGGGATTGCCTTTGGCGCGCACCTGAAGAACACCTTCGCCCTCCTGTCCGAGGGTCGACTGCTGCTGTCTCCCCACCTCGGTGACCTCGACACGCCGCTGGCGCGTGAGAATGCGGCCGCGACCCTCGACACGTACCTGCGCCTCTTCCGCGTCGAGCCACAGGCGGTCGCCTGCGATCTCCATCCCGACTACGCGAGCACCGCTTCTGCCGAAGCGCTTGCTGACAAGATCGGCGTGCAGCCGACGCGCGTGCAACACCACCACGCGCACATCGCTTCGGTGATGGTGGAGCACGGGCTGCGGGGGCAACTGGTCGGGGTGGCGCTCGACGGCATCGGCCTTGGCGCCGACGGCACCGTGTGGGGTGGCGAGATTCTGCTGGCTGACGAGTGCTCCGCTGAGCGCGCGGGGCACATTGCGACAGTCCGCCAACCGGGCGGCGATCGCTGCGCTCGGGAGGGCTGGCGAATGGCCGCCGCCTACCTCGGCGCGGCGGGCGGCCGGTCGGACGAGCTGCCGGGGTGGTGGGGCACGTCGCCCACCGATGCCACGACGTGGGCGGCGATCACCCGGTTGGCGACGAGCGACGCCTCCCCGGTCAGCAGCAGTTGCGGACGCCTCTTCGACGCGGTCGCCAGCCTGCTTGAGGTCGCCCATCAGTCGACGTACGAAGGGGAGGCGGCGATGCTCCTTGAGGCAGCCGCCCGCCGCGCGGATACCGTGTCACCGATGCCGGTCGACATCGCTGACACGGACGGTGCCCTCGTGGTCGACACAGTCGGCTTGGTGGGAGCTATCGCGGAGCGTCGGGCTAGGGGAGACCCAGTCGAGACGCTCGCCGCCATTTTCCACGTGTCCCTGGGCGCGGCGCTGGCCGACGTTGCGGCACGCGTCGCTACGGCCGGCGGTCTGGATCGGGTGGCGCTGAGCGGCGGCTGCTTCCAGAACCGATTCCTCCAGGCCGTCATCGAGGCGCGGCTCCAGCACGCGGGCCTGCGCGTGTTCGTCAACGTGCGCGTACCTGCCAATGATGGCGGGATCAGCGCCGGCCAGGGCCTCGTTCTCGCCGCGACGCAGGCCGCAACCCGATGAGCGCCGTCGTGCAACGGCTTCCTCAGGCGGTCTTTGAGCGGGTAATCGAAATGTCCGAGCACCATTTCAGCGAAAACGGGCAGCGCCTCGCCGACTGCGCGGCGGCGATGGCGGACAGGTTCTTCAGCGGCGGACGGCTGCTCACCGTCGGTGACGGCGCCGCCACCACGGATGCTCAGCACAACGCCGTCGAGTACGTCCATCCGGCCCTTCCGGGATGTCGCGCGCTGCCGGCGATCTCACTGGGCAACGACGTCGCGACGGTGAGCTCGCTGCTGCATGGTCCCGATGCCGACTCCGTGTGGGCTCAGCAGGTCGAGGTGTTCGGACGGCGCGGTGACATCCTCCTGGCTTTCGCCGGCGCGCCGCCGAGCGAGGCTGTGCGCAGGGCCTTGAGGGCTGCTGGGGAACGGGGGCTTCTGAGCGTGGTGCTGCTCGCCACCACGCTCGACTGCGCCAGCGGCGCGGATCATCAGTTGACCGCTGCCACCGACTACCCACACCTCACGGAGGAGGTGAACCTCGCCACCTACCACATGCTCTGGAAGCTGGTTCACATCGTGCTCAATCACCGGGGCATCCCCAATCAGCTCCGCGGCGTCGACGACAGCGACACCGCCGGCCATTGCATCACCTGCGCCGACACGCTGACTCCGGTCATCCTCGACTTTGTGAGCGGCACCACGGCGACAGGGCGCGATGGAGAGCGGCATGTGGTGGAGGTGTCACTCGATCTCCTTGAGGACGTCGCGCCCGGCGAGGTCGTGCTCTGTCACGGCGGCGTGGCTCTGCAGCGCCAGGAGCGCAGCAGCGTTGTCGATGCCCTCTATCCGATGCTCAGCGAGCGCGCCCCGGCGACCCAAGAGGTGGTGCGCGGCCTTGCCGCGGCCCCGCTGGAAAAGGCACGGGAGAGCAATCGCCTGCGCGGCGCCGTGCTGGAAACCCAAGGCGACCGACTCGCGGAGTGCGCTGCGCAGCTTGCGGGGTTGGTGCGTAGCGGCGGGACCCTCCTCGTCCTCGGCAACGGCGGCAGCGCCGTGGCCGCCGCCGAGCTGGCGGCACTCTGCCTCGCCCCGCCGGCCGGCTTCCAGGCCATTGCCGCACTGGCGCTGACCAACGACATCGCCACGGTGACCGCTATCGGCAATGACTTGGCTTCGCCGACATCTTTACCCGCCAGCTGATGGCTCTGGCTCGCGACGGGGACGTGGTCATCGCCTTTTCGACCAGCGGCAGCTCGGAGAACCTGGTCCGTGCAGTGGAGTACGCCGGTCAGCGAGCGCTCGTTTCCGTTGCCATCGCCGGATACGATGGTGGTCGCGTGGCCCAACAACCGACCCTCGATTACTCCTTTGTCGTCCCGTCCAACAGCGTTCATCGCATCCAAGAGGTGCAGGCGACAATCGCCCACACCCTCTGGCGCATGGTGCACGCCATACTGGTGGAACACTGACATGTGCCTGGCCATCCCCGTCCGACTGCTCGACTACACCGACGAACAACGCCAGTACGGAAAGGTTGAGCTCGGCGGCGTCGTCCGCCTCGTCAACACCACCATGCTCACCGGTAGCGACAGCACGGAGCCCGGCGAGTACGTCCTCGTTCACGTCGGCTTTGCCCTCTCCAAGGTGAGCGAGGAGGAGGCCGCTCAGACGCTCGCGCTTCTGGAGGCGATGGGGGAAGTCTTTAGTGACGAGGTGGTGCAGTTCCAGGACTCGGAGGCCTTGGCCGCGGTCATCCCCAAGGATGCGTACCCGCGGTGAAGTTCGCCGACGAGTTCCGCGACGCCGACCTTGCGCACTCGCTGGCCATCCTGATCACCGCCGAGGCCGGGGCCAAGCACTGGAAGATCATGGAGGTCTGTGGCGGCCACACCCACACCATCTTCAAGTACGGCATCGAGGACCTGCTGCCCAGCAACGTCGAGCTGGTCCACGGCCCCGGCTGCCCGGTGTGCGTCATCCCGATGGGGCGGCTCGACGACGGCATCGCCCTGGCACGGGACAACGACATCATCTTCACGTGCTTCGGCGACCTGATGCGCGTTCCCGGCAGCGATGGCAGCCTGCTCGACGCCAAGGCGGCGGGCGCCGACGTGCGCATGGTGTACTCGCCACTCGACTCGCTGAAGATCGCACGCGAGAACCCCGGCAAGCGGGTGGTGTTCTACGCGATCGGCTTCGAGACCACGGCGCCGTCCACCGCGCTGACCTTGCTGCGGGCCAAGGCCGAGGGCATCAAGAACTTCTTCGTCTTCTGCAACCACGTGACGATCATCCCGCCGATGAAGGCGATCCTCGACTCGCCCGACCTGCGTCTGGACGGGTTCCTCGGCCCCGGGCACGTGTCCACGGTGGTGGGGATCCGCCCCTTCGAGTTCGTCACCGCCACCTACGGCAAACCCGTGGTGGTGGTGGGCTTCGAGCCACTGGACATTCTCCAGGGCGTGCACATGGTGATGCGCCAAGTGCTAGAGGGCCGCTGCACCGTCGAGAACCAGTACACGCGCGTGGGCCACGACGACGGCAACCCCAAGGCACTCGAGGTGCTGGCCCGGGTCTTCAAGCTGCGCCCCCAT
>JALYZN010000057.1 GCA_030948845.1 Candidatus Dormiibacterota bacterium | reverse complement strand
CAGCGGCGCGCCGCGCCAGGACACCCCAGCGACCGGTCAGCCGCGCGCTCCCGGGTCGGGTGGGCGGCGCCGCCGCGGACGTCGCGGCCGGGGTGGCGACCGACCTGCTGCGGGGTGAGCGGCGGCCGCCATGAACTCCCCGACGCGGCCGAGCGGCCGATGTCCTCGCTCCGGCGGGCGGGACCCGTGGAAGCGGTGCTCTTCGACTACGGGCTCACGCTGGTCCACTTCGAGCGCCCTGTCGAGGAGGTGGAGGCGGCGCAGGTGGCGATCGCCTCACGCATCGAGGCAGCCGGGCATCCCCGCCCCGACGTGGCCGTCCTCCGTGCGGCGGTCCACGATCGTGTCGAGGCCGAGGTCATGGCCCACGAGACGAGCGGCGCACTCGAGGAGGTCGACGTGGCCGCCCTGCAGCAGCGCGCCTTCGCCTCCATCGGCCTCGACCTCGATGCCGGCCTGCGCGAGCAGTGCAGCGTGCTCGTGCAGGAGGCGTGGTGGCATGGGGTCAGGTTGTACCCGGACGCTCGTCCCGCCCTGCGCATGCTCCGTGAGCGCGGCCTGCGCATCGGCATCTGCTCCAACGCCGCGTATCACTCCGCGAGCATGCACGGCCAGCTCGCCCACGTCGGCCTCGACGCGCTGCTGGACGCCGCGGTGTTCTCTGGCGAGGTGGGCTGGCGAAAGCCGTCGCAGCGACTCTTCGAGGCCGCGCTGAGCGCCCTGGGCGTCCGCGCGGGCGCCACGGTGTTCGTCGGCGACCGCGTTCGCGAGGACATCCGCGGTGCAACGAAGACCGGGATGCGGACGGTGCTGATCATTCGCGACGGCGCGGGCGCGCAGGAGGAGGTGGCGGAGAATGCACCCGGCGCGGTCATCACGTCGCTGTCGGAGCTGCCCGCGCTGCTCCTCGACGAGTCACAGTTGTGACAAGAGCGGGAGAGAAAAGCAAGCGGGTCTATACTCGGCCAGCGTCACGGTTCGACGATCACACACAAAGCGTTGAGGCTTCGCCGCAGTGGACTTTCGTGACTACCTCAAGGAGAGATGCCGGCTTCGTAGCATCTCACTGCACCGCCTCGCCCTGCTCTGTGACCTCAACCAGATCTACTTCTACCAGGCCGTCAACAAGAACAAGGAGAACCCGCCACCGTGGGTGCTGCGCCGCGCGGCCCCGCATCTCGGCGTGTCGTATCTCGACCTGATGATCGCCGCCGGCTACCTCCGCAACGAGGACCTTCGCGACTGGCAGAGCGGCGCGGCGGAGACCACGGCGCAGGCCGGCTGACCACCGCGACAGCGCGCCCGCGCTGGTTGGATACTGGGACGGTGCACTGGCCGCGCGCCATCATCCACGTCGACCTCGATGCCTTCTACGCGTCGGTCGAGCAGCTGCGCCGACCCGAGCTGCGCGGCAAGGCCGTCATCGTCGGCGGCGGCGGCGAGAACTACCGGCGCGGTGTGGTGAGCGCCTGCTCGTACGAGGCACGCCGCTTCGGGGTGCACTCGGCGATGCCCCTGGGCCGCGCGCTGCGGCTCTGCCCGCACGCCGTGGTCCTTCCTGTCAACTTCACCGCGTACCGCGCCGCCTCACGCGCGGTCTTCGCCCTGGCCCGGCAGCTGACCCCGCAGATGGAACCGGTCTCGCTCGACGAGGCGTACCTCGACGTCACCGGCTCGATCCGGCGCATGGGCCCGCCCGACCAGATGGCACGCGACCTGCGCGACCGCATCAAGGCGGAGTGTCAGCTCGACGCGTCGTGCGGCGTGGCCACCTCGAAGATGGTCGCCAAGGTTGCCAGCGACCTCGAGAAACCGCGCGGGATGGTGGTTGTGCCGCCCGGTGACGAGGCAGCCTTCCTGGCCCCGCTGCCGCTTCGGCGCCTCCCCGGGCTGGGGCCGGCGTCGGAGACGGCGCTCTCGAGCCTCGGGCTGGTGACGCTCGGCGACCTCGCCGCCTTCCCGCTCCCCGCATTGCGCCGCCGCCTCGGCGAGCACGCCGCGGTCAGCCTTAGCGGACGGGCCCGCGGCATCGACCGCAGCGAGGTGACCGTGCCGGACCGGCCCAAGAGCATCTCCCGAGAGGAGACGTTCAGCACCGACGTCAGCGACCGCGCCGAGCTGCATCGCCTCTTGCGCGCCTGCGCGGCCGACGTGGGCAGGCAGCTGCGCCACGGGCACTGGGCGGCGAAGACGGCAACCCTGAAGGTGCGCTACTCGGACTTCGCCACCTACACGCGCCAGCTCACCTGGCCGACACCCCAAGACGGTGACATCGTGCTGGCGCAGGCGGGGATGCAACTGTTTGACACAGCCTGGTCAGGAGCGCCCGTGCGCCTGCTCGGCATGGGCGTGAGCGGCATCATCCCGGCCGCCCAGCTCGATCTCTTCGACGCGCAGAGTGCGCCGCGCGACACACGGCTGGACCGCACCCTGGACGCGCTGCGCGAGCGATTCGGCAAAGCGGCGCCGAAACGTGGCGGCGCGCCGGCGTTGCGCGACCTGGATTTTCGCGGGGAGGATCTTCGGCCCGACGGCGAGGACTGAAAGTCGTAATTCCCGGTCGGAACGTGTGGCGCTACACGTGCAGGAAGGACTTCACGAGCTGGATGACCAGCACGGCGCCGCCTCCCTTGACGAGCATGTCGACGAGGAAGCCGGAGCCGGACTCCTGGTGCTGCATCACCTTGTGCAGGCTCGAGAACGCCACCCCAGCCGGGATCAGGTACTCGCCGGCGGTGAGCAGCGGGCTGGCCACGGTCTCCCAGACGTGCAGGGTGTCGTGGCTGGGATCCACCTGCACGTCCATCAGCAGGTGGGTGAGAACGGTGAGCAACGTGATCATCGGAGCGAACCTCCCGGCGTCGGTGTGCTGACAGCGCGTGTGTGCGCAGCATCGAGCCGCCGCACGGACGTCGGCGGGACGGTGCTCCATGGCCGCAGGACGTCTGCGGGCTGTCCGGGCGTGTTGACCACTGTTGCCGGAGTGACCGAGGTCATCGTCAGGGAGCTGCGGCTGCGCGGGTACGAGGATGTGCAGTACATCATTCCTGCGCCCCATGTTCCTCCTGCCGACGGCGTCGCCGCCGGCGCGCTGCCTCCGCGCGAAACATCACCTTCTGAAACGCTCGTTCGGCGCCATTCAAGACAGCGCGATCATGACGTCACTCTCGATCTCTGAACTCCCCTTTGTACGCCGGCCGTCCGCAATCGCCGCCTAGCCTGCGGTCATGGTGGCGGGGCGACGACGAGCAGCGCTGACGTCGTGACCGCACTGATCCACGCCGACCTTCATCTCGCCATGCTGATGTCGTCGTGCGGTCCATTCGGGTTCATCCCCGATGGTGTCTGCAATTTCCTTGGCGGAGCCTCAGACGCCATCTCGCAGGCGGGTGAGGTGATCCAGAATCCATTCCGCTGGCTGTATCACCACACCCTTGGAGCACCGATTCCGCAGCGGGCGGGTGATCCCGGGTGGGACGCTTGCCAGGCCGACTGGATGCAGCCTGCTTGCCCGAAGCTCATCGATCAGCTGAGACCGGCCGATGTGACACTCGCCGATGCGTGGCCACGGCTGTACAGCGTGTTCGCGGTGTCAGGCGTGTTCATCGCCATGACCTGCTGCGTCGCGCGCCTGGTGCGCGGCGTGTTCGACCAGCGCACCGACGCCCTGCACCTGGTGGTCGACAACGTCGTCCGCGTCCTGGTGGCGACGTGCCTGCTGATCGCGCCGAGCCCGGGAGATTCGCTGCTGCTCAACGTCATGAAGCTGAGCACGAGCGCGTCCGGCCGCGTCGCTGCGGCTGCAGGCGGCGCGGTCGCCTCCGCCTTCACCACCAACCTCGACCTGGCCAAGGTGGTCGGCAACATCGCAGCTGCGGGCTTCGGGCTGGCCGGCATCGGTGATTTCCTGGTGGCCATTCCAATCTTGCTGGTGGCGTTCGGCTTCGTGTACCTGCTCTCCCTCTACCTGCTGCGGATCATCCAGCTGGTGTTCGCCGTGGCCTCGGCGCCGCTGTTCATCGCGCTGGCCGTATACGACCATCGCAGTCGATTCGTGCAGTGGTGGCTCGACCTCTTCACCTCAGCCATGCTGCTGCCTATCGTCCTCTCAGTGTGCGGTTCGCTCACCGCCGGGGTGGCTCTGTTATTTCTTGACGGCAATCAGGGCGGCATCACAACGGCGGCTGCTGCAGAGGCGTTGACCCGCACGATCCTGGCCTGCTTTGCGGTGCTCGGTGGAATCTGGATGACCGGCAAGGCGGTGCACGGGCTCGCCTGGCGATCGTTCAGCCACGGTGGCATTACCGGGGCGGCGACCGCCGTGTCAACGACTGTCATGGCGCTACCCAACGCAGCCGGCGACGTGTCTGCACTGATGAGGCTGGGAGGTCGCGCGCCGAGAGCCGGAGGCGTGCTCGAGACGCTGAGCCGGCCGGCGCGGCGAGGGGTTGAAGCCACCACCGCGTCACGGCCAAACAGCGAGACCAGCGTGGTCGTGGCCGCGGCGGCGACCGGGCAGGCTGGGGCGATGGCGGGGGAGAGCGCCGCGGTCGACGCGGCGATGAACGTCGCCGGGACAGCCGACTTCAGCCGGCACAGCGCAGTGTCCGGCGTGCTCACCGACTCGGCCGCTCAGCTCGCGTTCAACCGAGTGGCGACGGGCGCAGTGGGGCGTTTCGCAACCGACGTGGAGGGATGGCGCGCCGTGCTCGCGGCCACCGGCCATCTCGACGGTTCGCATCCTCCTTCGCAACGTGTTGCTGACTACACCCGCGCGCTGGCGGCAGACGCGCAACTCGGTGACGCTGTCGCCGGCGTCACGCTCGCCAGCCTGCTGCACAACCAGGCGCCCGATCTGGCGCCGATCCTCCGAGCCCGGCAGGCGGCGGCGCGGTGAGCCAGTCTCCACGCAGCATCCGCGTGCCACTCAATGTCGACGCGCAGTTCCGCCTCGCCGTCGGTCCCTTGCTCCTGCCGGTTCGCGCGCTGATCGTGGTGGCGTCGGTGAGCCCGCTGGCGTACATGCTGCTCGCGCTGCGCCTCCCCGGTCTGTGGGGCGCGGCCTCAGCCGGTCTCCTGCTGGCACTGGCCGCCTCGTTCGGGCTTCCAGAGCGGCAGGGCGTCTGGATCGGCACGCACCTGGCTTACCGCCATGCCTGGCGGTTGCTGCCCTCGACCGTCGCCCGGGGGACCGTCGCGCACGCGCGCGTGCGC
>JALYZN010000093.1 GCA_030948845.1 Candidatus Dormiibacterota bacterium | reverse complement strand
GACGATCCTGCCGCGGCAGGCCCACTCTGCGGCATCCCCGTCGCCCTCAAGGATGTGCTCTGCGTCGAGGGATGCCCGACCACCGCGGGCTCGCGCATCCTCGAGGCCTTCCGCCCGCCGTACACCGCCACGGCGGTGCAGCGGCTCCTCGACGTCGGCGCCGTGCCCGTGGGCAAGACCAATTGCGACGAATTCGCGATGGGCTCGTCCACCGAGAACTCCGCGTACGGGCCGGCCGGCAACCCCTGGGACGTCGAGAGAGTCCCCGGCGGCAGCAGCGGTGGCAGCGCAGCCGCGGTGGGCGCGGGAATCGTGCCGATCAGCTACGGCAGCGACACCGGTGGCTCGATCCGCCAGCCGGCGTCTCTCTGCGGGGTTGTCGGGTTCAAACCGACGTACGGGCGAGTATCGCGCTATGGCCTCATCGCCTTCGCGTCGTCGCTGGACCAGGTGGGCCCGTTTGCGCAGACGGTCGAGGACGCCGCCACCGCCTACGTGGCGGTCGCGGGCCATGACGTCCGTGACAGCACCTCGGTGCCCGACGCGGTCGACGACCCGCTCGCCGCCATGCGCGATGGCGTCCGCGGGCTCCGCCTCGGGGTGCCACGCGAGTACATGGGCGAGGGCCTGGAGGACGGCGTGCGCCGGCGCGTCACCGAGGCCATCGCGCTGCTCGAAGGCCTCGGCGCGTCCATCCAGGAGGTGTCGCTGCCGAGCACCGACCTCGGCCTCTCGACGTACTACATCATCGCGCCCGCCGAGTGCTCCTCGAACCTGGCGCGGTACGACGGTGTGCGCTTCGGTCGCCGTGTCGAGCGACCCTCTCTCACGGAGACATTCCTGCGCACCCGCGACGAGGGCTTCGGTGACGAAGTGAAGCGGCGGGTGATGCTCGGCACGTACGCGCTCAGCAGCGGCTACTACGACGCCTATTACCGGCGCGCCCAGAAGGTGCGCACGCTGATCGCCCGCGAGTTCGACGCCGTCTTCGAGTCCGTGGACGCGCTGGTGTGCCCGACGTCGCCGAAGGTGGCGTTCACCGCCGGGGCCATCCAAGACCCGCTGGAGATGTACCTCAACGACGCGCTGACCATCCCGGTCAACCTAGCCGGCCTGCCGGGGATGTCGCTGCCCTGCGGGTTCAGCGAGGGGCTCCCCGTCGGCCTGCAAGTGATCGCCCCGCGGTTGCGTGATGGCCGAGTCTTCCAGGTTGCCGCGGCCTACGAGGCGGCCACGGAGTGGCACCTGCTGCGCGCCCCGTTGGTGGCCGCATGACCGTGCAGACGCCCAGCGGTGCCGTCGACACCGGATACGAGGCGGTCATCGGCCTCGAGGTGCACGCCCAGCTGCTGACGCGCAGCAAGATGTTCTGCGTCTGCAGCGCCGACTACACGGCCGCCGCGCCGAACAGCCACACATGCCCGGTCTGCCTCGGCCTGCCCGGCGCACTGCCGGTGATGAACCGCCAGGCCGTGGAGATGACGGTGCGCACCGCGCTCGCGCTCAACTGCGAGATCCCGCCGTTCACCAAGTTCGATCGCAAGAATTACTTCTATCCCGATCTGCCCAAGGGGTACCAGATCTCACAGTACGACCTGCCGCTCTCGCAGAACGGGTACCTCGAGTTCCTGGTGGACGGGCAGCACACGCGCTGCGGCATCACCCGAGTGCACCTCGAGGAGGACACCGGCACCATGCACCACGCCGGAGACGTGCTCCAAGAGGCGCTCAGCTCGCTGGTCGACCTCAACCGCTGCGGCGTGCCGCTCATGGAGATCGTCGGTGAGCCCGATCTGCGCAGCGCCGACGCCGCGCGTGAGTACCTGGTGCGACTCCGCCAGATCCTCATGTACATAGGAGTCAACGATGGCAACCTCGAGCAAGGATCGTTGCGCTGCGACGCCAACGTGTCGATCCGCCGCATCGGTGAGACCGAGCTGGGCACCAAGGTCGAGGTCAAGAACATGAACTCCTTCCGCGCGGTGCACCGCGCCATCGCCTTCGAGATCGAAAGGCAGCAAAAGGTCCTCGAGGAGGGCGGCACGCTGGTGCAGGAGACCCGCGGCTGGGTCGAGACGCGTGGCGCCACCGTGTCGCAGCGCAGCAAGGAGATGGCCCACGACTACCGGTACTTCCCGGAGCCCGACCTGCCCCCGCTGCAGCTGGACCGCGAACTGGTCGAGCGCATCCGCGTGGCGATCCCCGAGCTGCCCGAGGCACGCTCGGCCCGATTCACAGAGCAGTACGGGCTGTCGGTGTACGACGCAGCAGTGATCACCAGCACGCGCGCAGACGCCGACACGTACGAGGAGTTGGTGCGCGCCGGCATCTCCCCCAAGGTGTCCGCCAACTGGCTGACCGGTGACGTCGCCGCGCTCGCCAACGTGCACCGCGTGCCGCTGGCCGGCAGCGGGCTCGGCATTGCCGGCCTGGCCGCGCTGCTCACGCTGGTCGAGGCGGGCACGATCAATGGCTCGACCGCCAAGGACCTGCTCGCCGAGCTCTACGTCGACGGTGGCGACCCGGCCGCGCTGGTGGCCGAGCGGCGTCTGGCGCAGGTAGGGGATGCCGGCGAGCTCGGCGTGCTGATCGCCGAGGTGATCGAGGCGAACCCCAAGGCGTGCGACGACTTCCGCAGCGGGCGTGAGGCCGCGCTGCAATCGCTGGTCGGAGCCGTCATGAAGGCGACCCGCGGGCGAGCCGACGCGCGTCTGGTCACCACCCTGCTGCGTGAGCGACTCTCCGGCTGAGGTTGCGCCGGTCGCGGTCGCGCCCGCGCAGCACCGGCGCGGCGAGCGCTTCACGGTCCTGACCGGCGCGATGGTGCACGGCGCGCTCTGTCTGGCTCGGCTCGACGACGCCACCAGCCTGCTTGTCGACGGTGCGCTCCCCGGCGAGCGCGTGGTGGTGGAGCTGCAGCGCCGCAAGGGCCGACTGTGGTTCGCGCGCGCCGTCGCCGTCGACGCGCCGTCGCCGCACCGGGTCGAGGCGCCATGCCCGTACTACGGTGAGTGCGGCGGCTGCCAGCTGCAGCACGTCGAGTATGCCCACCAGCTTGAGCTGAAGGAGAAGATCGTCCGCGACGCCATGCGCCAGCAGACGGTGAGCGCGCCGGAGCGGTTCACCGTGCAGGGCGCCGCCGAGCCGTGGCGCTACCGCTGGCGCGGCGAGTTCCACGTCATCACCGGCGCCGCGGGCATGAGCGATGCGCGCCTCGGCTTCAACCGGCTGCGCAGCTGGACTCCCGTTGCGGTCGACGACTGCCTCATTCACCACCCCCGCATCACCTCGTCGCTGCCGGCGCTCACCGGCCTGGTGCGCGATGCCGCAGATGCCGGGCTGACCGCGTTGCACCTCACCGCTGGGGAGGAGGGCGATGAGCTGCTGCTGCGCCCCAAGCCAGCGCGCGCCATCCCCAGCGCCTCGGTCGACGCGAGCGCGCGGAGCGCCGGACAGCGCTGGAGCACGACGTCGACCACGCTGACCTGGCGCGGGCACCACTATCGGGTCTCCCCGGACACCTTCATCCAGGTCAACTGGGGATCGCTCGAGCTGCTCTACGGCGCGGCTCTGCGTGGCCTCGGCGACGTCGCCGGGCGCGCCGTCGTCGACGCCTACGCGGGGATCGGCGTGCTCGCCTGCGAACTGGCCGCGACGGGCGCGTCCGTGGTCTGCATCGAGAACAACCGCGACTCGGCGCGGCTGGGAGTGCTCAACGCCGAGCTCAACAGCTGCGCTGAGCGGGTGCGCTACATCGCGCAGGCCGTGGAGGATGCACTCCCGCGCGCTGGCGTGGGCGTGGACGCCGTCCTGCTCGACCCCCCGCGCGCCGGCTGCGACCAGCGCGTCACGGCGTGGCTGGCGCTTGCCGGACCCGCAAGACTCGTGTACGTCTCCTGCGACCCGGCCACCCTCGCCCGCGACCTGCGCGTGCTCTGCGTCTCGGGGCCGTACCGCATCGAACAGTACGAGCTGGTGGACATGTTCCCGCAGACCCACCACATCGAGAGCGTGGTCACCCTCAGCCGCGGCCCCTAGAGCGCGTCGCTGGCGCCGACATCGTCGTCGGTGTCGTCGTCGTCATCGTCCGGTGCTGCCTCTCGCGGTGCGCGCGGACCGCGATGCACGTAGCTGATGTCGAAGAGACGCTCGCCCGCCGTCTCGCCGGTCGAGCTGCGCCTGCTGACCACGATGTACGCGAGCGCGATGGCGAGCACGATGGCGACCACGTCGTAGCGGCCTTCCGGGAAGAGCTGGTACTTGAGGTCGAGGATGGCGCGGGTGAGCTGGTCAAAGCCGGCGACGATGACCGCGATGATCCCGGCGTCGACGGCGAACGCCAGCCAGTAGCGGTCACGCCGGGCGATGCCGAAGAACGGACCCGACGCGGAGACGCGACGTGGTTCGGGCGCGCGCCGCGCCGCCCGGTACGCGACCACGCCCAGCGCCACCAGCAGACCGCCGCTCAGCGCGAGATTGAAGAGCTGAGCCTCCACCGCGGTAAGAGCGTGCTCGGCGGGCGCCCCCGCTACAAACCCGATGGCGGTCATCAACGCCATCCAGCCGACCAGCGCAGGGACATTCGCTTCCATGAAGGTTCGCACCGGCACTCCGGCGGCGCCGGCGCAGAGCGTCGCGTAGGGGCGCACGCCGGGGATCACCCGGGCGAGCGCGATATGACGGACGTCGGCGCGGGCAAGCCGTCGCGTCGCCCGGTCATACGCCCTGGCCGCGCGCAGCCTGGCGGCCACCCTGCGCAGGCGTTGCGGCCCGACCCGCCGCGCCCAGCTGTACCCGGTGAACGATCCCCCAATGAGCGCGAGGAGGGCGACGGGGTAGAAGACAAAGGGGTTGAGGCTGCCCGAAGCGATGAGAAGGCCGGCGACGATCAGCAGCACCTCGCTGGGGATGAACGGCAGCGGCACACCGGCCTCGTCGATGAAGAGGAGGACGCAGATGAGGACGGTGGCGACGGCGCTGTTCAGGCCGGTGAGGAAGTTCACGGGCTTCCGAGGATACGGGTCGAGGCCCGGGCCACCTCTGCTCGCGAGAGGACCTGCCCGGCTGCTACCGTACGTCTGTTCGGCAGCGAAGCGAGGAGAGCATGGTCAACGAGCCGGTCAGCCGGGTTGTCGAGGCGGATGACGTCGAGCCGTTCGTCCACCTGCACACTCACACCGAGTACTCGTTGCTGGACGGAGCCTCGCGCATCACCGACCTCGTCGCTGCGGCCAAGGGACACGGCCAGACCGCGCTTGCCATCACCGACCACGGCGCGCTGTACGGCGCCGTCAAGTTCTACACCGCCGCCAGGTCGGCCGGGGTCAAGCCGATCATCGGGTGCGAGATGTATATGGCGCCGCGCTCGCGCCATGACAGGGAGGGCCGCACCGACCGCGACCCCAACCACCTCATCCTGCTGGCCCGCAACGAGACCGGGTACCGCAACCTCATCCAGCTGGTCAGCAGGTCGCACCTCGAGGGCTACTACTACAAGCCGCGCATCGACAAGGAGTTGCTCGCCGCGCACGCCGAGGGCCTGATCTGCCTCTCGGCGTGCATCGGCGGTGAGCTGCCCCAGGCAATCCTCGGTGGGGACATGGATGCCGCTGAGAGCGTCGCCCGCCAGCACATGGAGATCTTCGGCCGCGACGGGTATTTCCTGGAGGTGATGGACCACGCCATCGCCGAGGAGGAGACGATCCGTACCGGCCTGCTGGAGCTCGCGCGGCGCACCGGCCTGCCCCTGGTGGCAACCAACGACGCCCACTACATCGGCATCGAGGACGCCGAGGCGCACGACATCCTCCTCTGCATCCAGACCCAGGCGCGGCGCGAGGACGAGAAGCGCTTCCGGTTTGCAGGTCCGCACTTCTCGGTGACCTCTGGCGCGCACATGCGCGACCGCTTCGCGGCGTACGGCGAGGCGGTGCGCAACACGCTGGCCGTCGCGGACCTCTGCAACCTCGAGCTCAAGCTGGGCGGCAACCTCCTCCCGGCCTACTCGCCGATCCCGCAGGACCACACCGCGGAGAGCTACCTGCGCGAGCTGTGCCAGGATGGCCTGCGCGAGCGCTACGGCGACGGCATCACAAGCGAGGCGCGCGAGCGCCTGGCGATGGAGCTCGACGTCATCGAGACCACCGGCTTCGCGCCGTACTTCTTGATCGTCTGGGACCTCATCCGGGCGGCGCGGTGCGACGGCGTGGTGGTCGGTCCCGGTCGAGGGAGCTCGGCAGGCTCGCTGGTGGCGTACGTGCTGCGCATCACCAACATCTGCCCGCTGCGCTACGGGCTCATCTTCGAGCGCTTCCTCAACCGTGAGCGGGTCGAGATGCCCGACATCGACATCGATTTCGACGATCGCCGCCGCGACCGCGTTCTCCAGTACGTGCAGCAGAAGTACGGCGAGGATCACGTTGCCCAGATCATCACCTTCGGCACCATGGCGGCCCGCGCGGTCATCCGCGACGTGGGCCGGGCGCTCAACGTGCCACTTCCCGACGTCGACCGCCTCGCCAAGCTGGTGCCGCTCAGCGTGAAGATCACGCTCGAGAAGGCGCTCGCCGACAGCAGGGAGCTGCGCGGGCTGTACGAGAGTGAGGGCTGGGCGCGCCAGGTCATCGACATCGCCAAGCGGCTCGAGGGCATTTGCCGCAACGCCTCGACGCACGCCGCGGGTGTGGTCATCGGCGCCGAGCCGCTCACCAACATCGTGCCGCTGCAACGCTCGACCACCGGCGATCGGAGCAGCGCTGTGACCATGTTCGACATGGGCAGCATCTCCCAGGTCGGGCTGCTCAAGATCGATTTCCTCGGCCTCGCCAACCTCACCGTCATCGACGAGGCCGTGGGGATGATCGAGCACTCCACCGGCACACGCATCGACATGGACGAAATCCCGCTCGATGACCCGGCGACGTACGCGCTGCTGTGCAGGGCGGATACGCACGGCGTCTTCCAGCTCGAGGCCACGTTCGCCAAGCGGATCCTCATCGACATGCAGCCGCGTTCACTCGAGGACGTCGGTGTGGCGAATGCGCTCAACCGGCCCGGACCGATTGAAGGTGGTGTTGTCGACCTCTATAGCAAGCGCAAGCGTGGCGAGCTGCCTGTGGAGTATCCCGCCGGGCTCGAGTCACTGCTCGAGCCAGTTCTCGCCGAGACCCACGGCACCATGGTGTACCAGGACCAGGTGATGAAGATTGCCCAGGCGGTCGCCGGGTTCACGCTCGGCGAGGCGGACCTGCTGCGCGGCGCCATGGGCAAGAAGGACAAGGCCAAGATGGCCAAGCAGCGCGAGAAGTTCCTCGCCGGCGCCGCTCTCAAGGGCATCGCCGAGGACCGCGCCATCGAGCTGTTCGACCTCATGGCCCACTTCGCGGGCTACGGGTTCAACAAGGCCCACGCCATGGCCTACGGACTGATCTCGTACCAGACGGCATACCTCAAGGCGAACCATCCCCTCGAGTACATGGCGGCGCTGCTCAACAGCCGCGGTGGCGACTTCGACAAGCTCAAGCAGACGATCCTCGATGCCCACGCCCATGGTCTTGTGGTGCACAAGCCGGACATCAACCGCAGCGGCGAGGGGTTCACCGTCGGCGATCGCGGGATCGGCGAGATCCTCTTCGGCCTCCAGCACATCAAGAACATCGGCGAGAGCGTGACCCACGCCATCGTCGCAGCTCGCGACCAGGATGGCCCATTCACGAGCCTGCTCGACCTGTGCATGCGCGTCGATAGCCGTGACCTCAACCGGCGCGTTCTCGAGTCACTCATTCAGTGCGGCGCCATCGATCCGCTCGGTGACCGCCACGCTCTCCTGCGTCAGCTCGACTCCTCCATGGACCACGCCGCGGCGGTGCGCCGCGAGCGTGACCTCGGCCAGACCGCGCTGTTCGGCGACGTCGTCGACATCATCGGGACGATCGTTCCGCACACCGGGATGGCTGCCGGGGAGGGTGTTGCGGGCAACGGAGACGGCACCGGCAAGGGTGACGACTCGTGGCTGGCCTGGGAGCGCGACCTGCTCGGCATGTACCTCAGCGACCATCCCCTTCGTCGCATCGCGCCGACGCTCCAGGAGCGTGTGGACACCTCGATCAACGAGTTGGGCGCGCACCTCGACGGGCTGATCGTGCAGGTTGGCGGCTGCATCCGCGACGTGCGCGCCTTCGTGCCCCGCAAGAGCACCAATGGCCAGCGCATGGCCTTCCTGCAGATCGAGGATCTCACCGGCTCCTGCGAGGTGGTTGTGTTCAACCGGGTCTTCGAAGAGGTTGCCGCGCTCCTGCGTCCCGACGCCGTGGTGATCATCCGCGGCAAGGTCGAGATCGGCAGACCGGCGCCGAACGCCACCGTGGACGAGGAGGATCGCGATGCTGAGCCGGCCAAGATACGCGCCGACGCCATCTTCGCCATCGACGACCCGCGCCTGGTTGCGTGGCGACGCAACAGCACAGTGCACTTCCGGCTCTCACCCGACCAGCACC
>JALYZN010000041.1 GCA_030948845.1 Candidatus Dormiibacterota bacterium | reverse complement strand
GCACGCCGGCCGCGGCCACGTCGCCGTTGACAGCGGCCCCGCCAGAGTCTGCTCCTTGGTCACCGGGCCTTCCCGGGGTGGATCCCGGCGTCGGTGTGCCGCTGACGGATGGCGTCGGTGTGCCGCTGAGGGATGGCGTCGGTGTGCCGCTGACGGATGGCGTTGGTGTGCCGCTGACGGATGGCGTCGGGGCTGGCGTGCAGGTCCCCAGCAGGCCCGTGGCGGGCGACGGCACCGCAGTGGGAGAGGGCAGCCCTGACGCCGACTGGGTCAGGCAGAGAA
Source organism: Candidatus Dormiibacterota bacterium (assembly GCA_030948845.1). Classification (GTDB taxonomy): domain Bacteria; phylum Chloroflexota; class Dormibacteria; order Aeolococcales; family Aeolococcaceae; genus Aeolococcus. Next base: position 15,336 of record JALYZN010000041.1, on the reverse strand, counting down.
TGGGCGTCGGGGAGACCAAGGCGTTTCCGGTGGCTATCGCGGCCACCCCGCCGATGGTGGTGGCCGGGTCCGTCGGGTTTAGAAGGCCGACGTCGGCGTGAGCGCTCCAGCACACCAGCATCAGCGGCAAACCCATCCCCGCCGCCACAGCCGCGGCCAGGCGGCGTCCACGCGCCAGCGAACGATGAGTGGGTCCCCTCATGTCATCTCTTAACGTCTGGTAAGCCCGGAATCCGTCGTTCGGGAGCGATCACCTTTGAGTTCGGCGAACCTGGTTGGCACCCCCCACGCGGGGTTCCAGGTGTCCTCCTCACGCACCGCGGCGACTGCCCGCGGCTACGATGTCGCGGCCACGCCGTCATGTGAGTTGAGGGCGGATCATCACCAGGCCCAACGATCAGGTCCCCCCGGCGTCGTCGCCCAGGCCTTCCGTTTTGGATGCGCTTGCGGAGCACGCGTGGCTCCATCACCTGCTGAGATGGGCACGAATCTATCCCCTGAGCAGTGCGGTGCTGCATCGGGCGCCGCTGCCGCGGCGCCTGCGCGGTAGCCGTCTTCGATACCGAATCAGCTCCCTGGATCAGCTCGGCCTCCAGGCGGAGATTTTCCGCATGGCGGGCTACGGTTCGGCTCTTGCCGGCGTCCCTGCTCCGAGAACCGTGATCGACCTGGGAGCCAATGCCGGATGGTTCGAGGTGTGGCTTGCACACCAAACCCGGTCGCGTGCGTTTCGCTCCCTCCTTGTCGAAGCCGACCCAAGACTGGTCCGCGAGGCGCAGTGGCACCTGCGAGTGAATCGTTTAGCTGGTCGCGTCGTCCACGGGGCGGCGGGTGTCGGGAGCGGTCAGCTGACGGTGCCTTTCTTCGTCTCGCCATCTGCGAGCCAATCGTCGCTACGGGAGGAGGACGGGTCGGGACTGCGCCTTCCGCCGAAGGGAGCGCGACGCGAGGTCTGGGTGCCCGTGATCAGCGTGGAAGAGGAATGGCAGCAGTGCTGCGGAGAGAGCCGGGTCGACCTGCTCAAGGTGGACATCGAAGGAGCCGAGGCTGACTTCTTCAAGGTCGAAGGCGCTTTCGTAGCCCGGAAGGTTCGCCGCATCGTCGTCGAGTGGGACAAATGGATGACTGACGGTCATGACCTACAGCGCCAGCTCGAGGCGCTCTCCTTCAAGAAGAGCTGCGTCGTGAAGGAGGACCATCGGACAGGCGTGGCCGTCTTCGACGCGTCAGAGCCCCATTGATCGCTACGGGCCGCTAGGGCGTGCACCGAATCAGCACTCGGTACGGCCCCACCAGCGCTACGGCGCAGAAATGCTTGTCGACAATCTCGTTGGGGACAGACGACCCCAGCTGCGACGATCGGTTGGGTTCGCTCCAGGAGTCCCATGTCGAGGTGAGAACCAGGACGTCGGTCCGTGCCATGTCGCTGGCGAGGCCACTGTCCGAGCGGTTGGCGTTCAGGGGCTCCATCTCCAGATATCGCGTTCCGGGCCGCAGCTGTGGGAGTAGGAAGTACAAGAAAGTGTCGTCGTAGTTGGTGCGGCGCAGGTCGGCTGGCCCCACAAAGATGCTTTGGCCTGGCTTTGCAACCCGGTCCACCTCCCGTAGGGCTGCCTGCGTGTCAGCCGCAAGCGCGGTGTGGACGACGAACGCGCGCCCCTGGTTGGAGACTGAAATACCCGCGCTCTGGTTGATACGTATAGCGGTTGCCGCCACTGTGCCGCAGCCAAGTGCGACGACGGCTGCCAACAGCCCCACTCTGTGGCGCCACTCTCCTACGCGTCGCAGCGGCAGTAGTATCCATAACGAAACCGGGACCCATCCGATGGCGACGATCTCCGCAGTCACGGTGTGGACCGCGTCGTCGCGCTGAAGCGCCTGGATCAAAAAACCGACGGAGAGGAGCGCCACGCTGGCCAAGGCCCTGCTCGTCCCGGTCCCACCCCATCGTCGCCAGGCAGTGACAGCGGCAGCAAGGGCAAGCGCCACGCTTCCCAGTGCAAGCACAAAGGCCACTCTGTCAACCGCCCCAACCGGAGGGACTGGAAGGACGCGACCGGGCGAAGCGCGGATCGCGTCCACCAGGAAGTGTTGAAAGAAGTTGCTGGGCGTTGCGACCAGCACGTGCACTGCAAGTGGAATGATTCCCAGAGTTGCCCCAGCCCCGTACCAGAAGGCCCTCGAACGGCGTCCGAGGATTAACGGCAAGGCCGACAACGCGATTGCCGGCACCATGTCTGGGCGAAAGCTGAGCGAGAGCGCGGCCAGCATCCCCCCGAGGACAAGCATGCTCCTGCTCAGCGGCCGGTCAGTGCTCGAGCACAGCGCGAGAAGGGATCCAACTGCCAGCGCCGTGGCCGCCAACCACGGGCCCGCCAGCGGAAAGCTCCAAGCCAGTGGCAGGACCACGAGTGCGGAAATGATCGCCACGCCCCGCGGCGCGATGCGCGCCACCAGAGCGACCAGCGTCAACCCAACGAGCGCGATCACTACGAGACTGACAAGTCGCTCGACGGCCTGAGAGGCGCCCCCCACAAGGTAGCCGGCGGCCACCAGCCACGAAAAGCCAGGCCCGTAGTAGGTCTGAAAGTCCCGCTGGGCGACGGCACCATGCAGGACCAACTGCGGGTAGAGCACGAAGGCACCTTCGTCTTGAGCCTCGCCCGCAACGCCCATCTCCCCCGGGGCGAGGAGGGCAACTAGGGCGAGCACCAAGAGCGCAGCGGGCAGGACGCCGGAGCGTAGCCCGCGAGCCAAACCACTCACGACACCCCGGAATAGCACACCCACCAATGCATTGGCGCGGCTGTGCTCCGCTAGCGCCCCCCACCAAGGAGTCGCTCTCATGTCTCGTCGCCCTAGCCGTGCCCGGTTACGCCCGAGATCCTGTACAGGCGCAGGCCGCCGCCGATCTCAGCCGCAAGGGTTGCGAAGTTATCGCCGTTCGCCCAGAGAGTCGGGTACAACACGTTGATTGCGTTCAGCGATCCGTAGCCGCCCGGTGGCGGCACCAGGAAGTATTCGACGTGGTATGCCTGCGGCTGATTGATGACCGCCTGGAAGTTCTCGTCGCTTGTCACCACGTAGATCGAACGATCCGGTGCGGTCAAGTAAATGGCCGCCCCTCCGAAGGTGTCCATCGCGATAAGGCCGTGGTCCTTATCGGCGGCGGCAATTGCTTGCGCAGCCCAACGGGCGCCGTCGTATGGGTCGAACTCGTTGTTGATCAAGCCCACCGAAACATTTCGCTCTGCGGCGATGACCGCAACCGATTCCTCGGGGGCGCGTGGGCTGGACATGAGCTCGAAGGTGGAGAGATCGGATACTCCAATCAATGCCACCAAGGTGAGGGCTGCGAACGAGACCACGCGCGGGCTCACCTTTCGAAAATCCTTGAGAAGAAAGATCCCAAGGATGACGGCGTATGGGATCACATAGATCTGGTAACGAAGCACGAGGGGCAACCCACCACCGTGCAAGAGGTACATGTCGACCAGGGGCACTGGAAAAGCCAGCGCCAGGAGTACTAGGGCCGGGCGCCTGTCCTTGGCGAAGACGGCCCGCAGCGCCACCGCCCCCATGAGTACCACAACGGCGGGAAACAGCTGCAGGTACTGTTGTCCGATGTATGTGACCGTCGTGCGCCAGCTGTGAGCGAAATCGGCGACTGCTCCCGCTCCGAAGCCGCCGGTGACGGTGGCCTGCCCAGCCGCGTACGCCGTGTGGAAGTTGTACAGGGGGTCGCGTTCGATGACCCACATCGAGCCCACCCACAGCCCGAACACGAAAAGAGCTGGTAGCGCGTAGAGGAGCACCGTCGTTTCAATCTCGCGCCACCCAACCTTGCGACGAATGGCACAGGCAAGGACACCGGCGCCGATGACCATTGCCACCGGAACCATCTCGATGCGCACCAACGTGCCGAGCCCAACCAGAACACCCAGGGCGGCGAGCTCCCCAGGGTGGCGAGTGTCCGTCCATCGCATGAACGCCAGGAATGACGCAATGACGAAAAAGACGAAAGGACCCTCGCTCATACCCTGCGCGGAGTAGAGGGCGATCATCGGGTTGGCCAGCCAGACCACCAGAACCAGCCAGCGCACTGGGAGGATCACGCCGGCGCGACGGAGGCCCATGTTGATGAGGACAACCGTCCCCGCACCGAAGAGAGCCGCCTGCACGCTCCCGGCAAAAGCCCGCTCGATGAGGAAGGGGAACCAGTGTTGTAGCGCCAGGATGGGGATGTTGAGCAGGCCCGGCAGCGGCGGCCAGACAAACCCGATCGCGCCGAGATGCGGGTCCCGGCTGTAGAGGACGTATGTGGCATCGGCTACGCGGGTGAAGGCATCGCCGTTGGTGTAATGAAGGTGAATCACCAGATAGTCGGCAACGATCATGTAGAGAATGAAGGTAATCAGAAACAGGAAAGTGCTCTCGACCGGCCAGCGCCGAGGCTTGCGCCGAACAGCGACAGCAGTGCTGCGTGGACGGCGTGCAGTGAGGAACGGCGCGGCGACGCTGCTCATCGTGAGCATCCGTTCACGACGGCGGCGACCGCCCCGCGACGCCGTGTCGCGTGCCGCCAGACGCCACCCTCGGAGGGGCGAGCCCCGCCCGTGGCCCTGATGCGTGCTTGCGCGCGAGGAATCAATCTCGAGGCGTGGAGGAGTGCCGGAACTTCCCAAGGGCGGAGCAAAACAGCGAGGCGCGCGAGCGCCGCGAGCGCGGACGCGGGTTCGGACCAGTACGCGGACAGAAGGGCGGTGCTGACCTCGACGTTGGCCCGGGCAAGGCGTCGTCGGTCGAGTACCTCGCGGGCCAGTCCAGGCGTAGCAAAGAAAGCGTCGAGTACAGAGAGGAGCTGGGCGCGAAAGGCATCAACATCATGGCTTCGTGTCTGGGTCTGGCTGTGGGCATGAATGCGGAAACTGCTCAGCACCTCGTCCGCGTAGGCGATGCGGCCGATCGTCGCGAGTCGCAGCCACGCAGCCCATTCGCCGGCGAACCATAGATCCTCGCGAAAGCCGCCAGCCTCCTCGAGAGCGCGCCGCCGCACAACGGCGTTGCACACATTGATGTAGTTTTGAATGCACAGGTAACGCAGCTCGACCTCGCCTTCCACCACCCGGGTGCTGCGTCCGAGTGGCGAATGCATGCACGACAACAATTTGCCTTCCGACCCGATGAAGGCGATCGCCGAGTACGACAGTCCGATGCGCGGATCCTGATCCATCATGGCGACCTGGGTGGCCAGCTTGGTGGGATGCCAGAGGTCGTCCTGATGAAGAATCGCTATGTATTCCGACTGGGCCAGCGCCACGCCCACATTCGCAGACGTGTACGCATTGCCGCCGGGGCGTGGCAGCCTGACCAGCTGAACGCTCGGATATGTCTGGACTATCTCAGCGGTTCGATCGGAGGAGCAATCGTCGATGACGATGAGCTCAAGCTCGATCCCAATCTGCCCAAGCACGCTCTCGATGGCCTGCGCAATATACGGTTCGCCATTGTGCGCGGGAATGATCGCGCTGACCCTGGTGACGGGCTTCCGGCCTGTCATGGAGCATCCAACAGAAGAACCACCCGAAGCATGGAGCGCCGGGCTCGATGGCGCGTTGCCACCGGCCCGGCCTCCCCTTGGCACGGCGCGAGAACGGCAGCGGCGAGGACCCTGCCACACATCACGCTCTGCTCCGTACCCGTGAAAGTCATCAACTGTCCATTCCGCCGGACCCGACGGGCACGTGAGAGGAGGCGGTTTCGCCAACCGGTTCGTCGGCTGTTGGTTCGCCCTCTGGGACATGCACCAATGTCGGTGGCTGTTCGAACAGACCGTGAACCGTCTTCTCCCAATACGTTGGCCTGGTCGCCAGCTGGATGCTTGCCTTGACCATCGCCAGCGACATCATCAGCCAGTACATCGGTGCCAGCAGAGCGATGCGGCTCAATTCCCACGACTTGCGATGCTGCGATGACCACACACCCTGGTACAGGAAGAAGAAGTTCCCCACCAGCAGTTCGATCATCCCGATGTAGTAGATGGCTCCGGGGAAGAGGTAGGCGACGAAGTTGAACTGCGCCAGGATCCACAACAATGTGAGCATCCAGACCAGCAGGTTGAGCACGGCAATTCCGAAGGTGCCCCCGAGGGTCAACTGCACGGCTATAAAGCCCCGGAATCCCATGGCTCTGTAGAGGTCCACTGGATGGCGCATCTGAACCATCCAGCTCACCGCGTATCCCTTGCCCCACCGGGACCGTTGCTTCACCCAGTTGACGAAGTCGCTGTTCGCCTCCTCGTGCGTCGTCGACTCCAGGATCACCGTCCGATAACCGGATCGATGCAGGCGCATCCCCAGGTCGGCATCCTCGGTGACGTTGTTGGGATCCCAGGCCATCAGCTCGCGGAGAGTCGAGGTGCGGAAGTGGTTGCTACTGCCGCCGAGTGGAACTGGCAGGCGGAGGTCGACCAGTCCGGGCAGGAAGAAGTCGAACCAGGAGGTGTACTCCAGGGCGAACCAACTAGTCAGGGCATTCTGACGCGGGTTGTAGAAGTTCAGCTTGGCCTGCACGCAACCGACGTCGGCTTCCGAGCGTCGGAAAGTGGCGATGGCCTTCTTGAGCTGGTCGGGTTCAGGGATGTCCTCAGCGTCGAAGATGACCACGAACTCGCCGCGCGCAAACTGCAAACCGTAGTTGCACGCCTTCGGCTTGGTGCGCGGCCCCTCCGCCGGCACCACCACCACGTCGAAGAAGGCGGGAAGGGGATACTCCTGCACCACCTCGAGGGTCTCGGTGTCGTCAGCTTCGAGGAGAAGCTTCACGTCCAACAAGGACGCGGGGTAATCCAGTGCGGAGCACGCCTCTACCAACTGTGGCAGCACGCCGGCTTCGCGGTACAGCGGGCAGAGGATGGTGTACACGGGCAGGTCGATGAGTGACTCCAACTCGACATCGCTCACCATGACCACGTCGCGGTACCTCGCGCCCCGGACGAGCACGTAGGTGCGGAAGGTCACCACCACGGCATACAGAGCAACGATGGCACCAGCGACGCCGATGAAGAAGTTGCCGCCGAACACAATGGCCAGCACCAGGCACAGTCCGCCGAAGGCGGCGGCGGCAACGCGCTGGGGCTTGGTCGTCAGGTGGTGAGCGGACGCCTGCGGAGCGTTGCGCTGCAGCGAGGAGATGCTGTCGTCCAGGAGCCACTCGGAGTAGATGTCCTCCTGACGGCGCCGGATTGCGCCGGGGGTGGCCAGGACAGGGACGACCCTGTGGCCCAGCGTTCGCTCCGCCTGCAGGCGAGCGCGGGTGTCGAATGGGTCGGCCATGGCGACGACGGCCGTGTCGCCGACAGCCCGCACAGCCACCATGCGGTGCTTGATGGAATCGAGCGCGCCGAGGCGCTGCGCGAACGTCCTGTCGATCCAGTGACTGTCGAGCGACACCAGGGTGATGCCCCACTGGTCGCCCAGGGTGGTCCATACCGCCTCCTCACTGGCCGCGCCTCGTGCGACGAGGACCTCACCGAGGGGCCGGCCTTGAAGCCGATGCTGGTGCAACGACTCGCGCAGGGAGTGGCGGTCGATGACGTTCTGGCGGAGCAAGAGATGTCCCAGTGGCATCGAGCGTCCAATCACCTCGACGTTGCGGACGTGCCGGCCGAGACGCAGCTCTCTGCCGCGGCGTCCCAGCGCCGCCTGGGCACCGGCCACCACGACCTCGCGAGCCGCTGCCACCCGGCGCCGGCTGCGTCGGGCAAGAACGAGGAACCGTCCGGCCTGCACAAAGCCGGCAACGAAGGCGGAGACAAGCACGATGATCGCGAGCGTCACGAAGGTGTCGAACTGCACCGGCGTCGTGGAGTAGGTCGGAGTGGTCACGAAGGGCGTCAGCTTCGGTGCCCCTTCTCCTGCGGACCCGATGACGGACGGCGCCAATGGCACCGGCCGGCCGTTGGGGATGGGAAGGCCGAAGATGACCGGCGCCTTGACACCGGCTGAGGCGGCCGCTGCTGCGGCCGCCGCTGCTGCGGCCGCCGCTGCTGCGCCTGCTCCTGCTCCTGCGGTCGACGATCCACCGGGCAGCACCAGCACCGGGGGAACCAGTGCGACCGCTCCCGCTGGGACCGTGCTTCCGTCGTAGCGGGTCAGGGTGAGTGGACCGCTGGTCGCAGTGAACGGAAGGTCGAGGGTCACAACCCGGTCGTTCCACGCGCTTACCGTCACAGGGTGGTGGTTGAGCGCGGCTGCGCCCGACGTTCCGAAGCCCGAGCCGATCACGTACATCCGGCCGCCGGGACTTGGCTGGTGCGGGAGGATCGACGAGACGATCCCGCGTACCTGGATCGGCTGGGGCGTCGGCGCCTGGACGACGTTCATATTGGTGCTGGAGATCGGGAAGTGCGTGTCGATCTGGGTCTCGAACGTCAGCAACGCCGCTCCAGCGCAGTACGTCGTCGGCGGGTACAACGTCATGTGAGTGTCGTCGGTGACGATGGCGCCCTCGGCGTCACAGCCGACCTGCGGGGTGGACGTTCCCTGGAGGTAGATCACACCCGTTTGCGGTGTCAGCCCGCCCATGCTGAAGCCGCTCCCGGCCACCCCGATGAACTCGCCTTCCGACGGTGTCTGCGTCGACAACGAGGTGATCACCGGTGGTGATAGGAAGGTGAGGTTGTTATTGCTCACCACGGGACTCCCAGAGTTGCGTGGACCGGTGAGCTGCACAGAAACGGGGCCGCTGTCACCGTGGGCCTGGAAGTAGATGGTCTCCGTGCCCGACGAATTGACCGCAGTCGGCGGATCGGCGGGCGTCGGGGTTGCGCCGGGCTGCCGCACGGTGCCGACGTACACATTTGTCTGACAGAGAGGGCTGATGAGGTTGGATCCGGTGACCTGCACCCACACACCCTTGGGACCGGCCGGCGGCCCGGTGTACACGCCTGAGCCCGGTGCCGTCTCCGTGTTGACTGCCGAGATACTCGGCGTCAGGCAGAGGCTGGGGCTGGCCAAGACCTGGACGGGGCCGAAGCTGGACGACGGGAGCCCCGGTGCGGTCTGACCGGCAGCGCCACGCGGGAGCAAAGGCGTGAGCGCGAGCGCCGCAAGTGCCAGACAGGCGACCCCGCTCGCCACTCGCGCGCGGAGGCGCGGCGCCCCCTCGGACCTGGCGGTCATCGTCAGGTGCGGTGGGTAACCGCGTGGCGGACCACCGCCGCCGCGTCGGCGCGAAGCAGCGCGTCGGCACTCTTGTACTGCGCGTCGAGCTTGGGATCGTCGTGACTACCGTTGAGCAGGTTCAGGAAGCTGACCAGCATCCCCTGGAAGCCGCCGCTCGGCGAGACGTCGGCGTCGGCGCCCCCGGTGGTCAGGCTCGACGTCAACGTGACGCGCTCGTAGTACGTCTGTCCCTTGAGGTCGACGGGCCATGCCCATGACACGGTGGCCCAGCGCTGCGGCGGGTTGCCGGGCGCCTGGTAGTTGAGCAGCAACGCAGTGACGCCGTTGCCGATGTCGATCCGCTGCGACGTAGAGATGTTGTAGTCGTGAAAGAGGAAGCAATTCTGCAGGTTGTACGCATCCAGCGAACCCTTGTCGTCAGTCCGGACCACGTCCGCATAGACCAGGTTCGACTGCACCAGGCTAACCGCTGTGGTCTTCGTAGTCGCCGGCTTGGCCGGCGTCGGGTTCCCGCTCAGGTAGTAGCGGGTGAAGGTCGAGTTCGCGCCAAAGTACTGTTTGGCCCACGGGTATTCCTGGTAGAAGCTGACCTGCATCCCAGATGGTGCCGATGCGATCGAAAAAGGGACCACGCTCGGCGAGCCGGTGCCGTCCTGGAAAGCGGCGTAGGGCGCCAAGCCCTGGTTGGCGAGCCCGACGAGGACGGCCAGCGCCGTCATGATGCCGATGGTGACCTGGCGCCGGCGGAGTGTGGGGCGACGCGGAGCGATCGCGGTCAGCTGCCGCGATCTGCCGGTCTGCACAACGTCGGGTCGGGGGTGGAGTCCGAAGATCGGCAGCAGCCGCATCATCGCCGCGATGACCAGCGTGAACAGGATCAGTCCGATCACCGCGTGGTAGCCGCCGAGCGCGAGGTCGGGGTGGCCCGCCGACGCCAGGGCCAGGATGGACGTCAGCCGGAAGACGTTGACCGCGAACGTGAGCGCCAGGCCGACCACCATCCAGAGGAACTTGCGAATACCACCGCCGCCGACTGCGGTGAGAATTGCCGCGCCGATGAGCAGGAACCCGAGAACGGAGTCCGCGCCCGAGCAGGCGGTTCCCACGCTGACGGTCAGCGGCGCACCGCTCGCCTGGTGGACCGAGAGGATCCCTGGTGACCCCGTCAGGGACACGCCCAGTGGCAGCAGGTGCACCACCTTGCCCAGCGCGCTGTTGGTGGCGTCCGTGAAGGACTGCATCACCCCGGGCATGATGTTGAGGTAGAGCGCAGGCCACATCAGCACCAGGAAGATGAGCGCGCTCTTGAGCCGCCAGAACCAGTTGATCCCGTAGAAGATGGTGACCAGCCCGCCCGCGAACAGGGCCATCGAGAGCACGTCCGGCCGGTTGCTCCAATAGTAGGTGGAGGCCAGCGCCGGCACGATGGTGATCAGCAACAGAGCGAAGACGATCATCGGAATGCCGATGAGGAAGTCGATCTGGCGATCCCGAATCCCCGCGCTGACGTTGCGGTAGCGATGCGCGGTGAACAGGCCGATGCCAAGCGCGAAGCAGGGCAGCAGCGGCAGGTAGGCCAGCGGCGTCTCCAGGCGCAGGTAGTCGAACATGCTGCCCAGCGTCAGGCTATACGCGACCACCGTCACCAGGACAATGCCCGCCGCGGGCCAGAGCGCGCGGTGCTGCCGGGCCCAGACAAGGAAGGCGTCCGCCTGCCGGCCGCCGACGTCGCGGGCACGAGCGAGAAGCCGCGCGAGAAGCGAGGATGCCGCGCTCAATGACGAGTCTCCTCCCTTCGTTGGAGGTCAGGCTGGTCCCCGGGCGCTGCGCGCCACCTGAGAAGGCTCCGCGGAAGTTCATCCACAAGAACGACCGCCCTGCGGGAAAACTTGCACGCCCGAGCGCTCCATGTCACCCGGTTCGTCGCAGCAGCGTTAGCCGAAGGTCACCGCGGCGGGTCCCTGCCCCGAATACGGTGAACCGGCATCGGTCCCCGGTCCGGCCCCCACGGACCCCCGCTGCCGAGGTTCAGCCATCTCCCGCCCCTTCGCCCGCCTACACCAGTTCGGCCATCGGTCGGCGGCCGGCGCGGCCGTCCTGGCCGCCGTGCTCTGCTGCGCCGCCTTCGTGCCGGGAGGCGAAACGCCGCACGGCAACGCTGACGGCACCCTTCGATTCGGCGCGGACCTCCTCCACTCCCTCCCGGCAGCCGCGGGGGCGTCGGGGTCAGCGGACGGCTCCGCTCCCCTGTCAGGAACCGCCGGCCAAGGGCGCTCCGGCGGCGCCACGGCTTCCCACGCCCCCGCCGCGAGCGCGCATCCAACCGCATCGGCCAGGCCCCCAGCCGGTGCCGGTGGCTCGGGGCTGGTCAGCCGCAACGGCACCTCGCTGCTGCTGAACGGCACTCCGTGGCAGTTCGCCGGCTACGACGACTACCGCCTCACCTCGGCCTCGCCCGGTCACCAGTGCGGTGGTGCGCAGAGCAACGCTGACGTGGCTGCCGCACTGGACGAGATCCACAACAACTCCGGGGCAACCGTGGTGCGGACATGGTTCATGCAGGCATACGGCGGCCCTGGCAACTGGAGCCAGTTCGACCGGGTCCTGTCGGCCGCTGCCGCGCGTGGGATGAAGGTGATCCCCGTTCTCGCCGACCAGTGGGCGGCGTGCGAACCGTGGCCAGCCGGGCAGACGCCGTACCGCGCGCTCGCCTGGTACCAGTCGGGGTATCGCGCCGTCGACTACGGCTACGGGCTGTCGTACCGGGACTACGCCGCGGCGATCGCCGCCCACTACCGGAACGACCCGACCATCGCCTTCTGGCAGCTGGTCAACGAGGCCGAGGCCCTCGATGGCGTCGGGGGTGCGTGTGAGGACGCGGCCGCCAATGCCGCGCTCCGATCATTCGCGGACGACGTCGCCGGGATCATAAAGGCCAATGACCGCGGCCACCTGGTGAGCCTCGGCACCATCGCCACCGGCCAGTGCGGCACCTCGAGCACCTCCGATTTCCTGAACCTCCACTCCGGGCTCATCGACATCTGCGAATACCATGACTACTTCGGGCCTGGCGGTCTGCCGGGTGACCAGTGGCACGGGGTGGCAGTCCGTATCAACCAGTGCCATTCGCTCAACAAGCCCATCTTTGCGGGCGAGGTCGGCCTCCAGGCCTCGATCGCTTCGGATGGAAGCTCCGGCGGCCCGGTTACGGCGGCGTCCCTCGCCCAACGCGCCACCTTCTTCAAGGAAAAGTTGCAGGCTCAATTAGGCGCGGGCGTCGCCGGCTTTCTGATCTGGCAGTACGCGACGGGGCCACGCACGGACAACTATGAGATCCAACCCGGCGATCCCACCGAAGCCGTCATGTTGCGCGTCGCCGCCACTCTGGCCGGGTGGTGAAGCCGAGAGGTTCCGCGGCCGGTCGCGATTGATCTCGCAGCAACTCTGCAAGGGTTTGCATGGTCCTTCGTTAGAAGGGATGTGAAGTCCTTCCTGCCGGTGGGTGTCGCGCGACGCCGGGCGCCTTCGCCCGTGGCGGCCGTCGACCGCGCCGGGCGGCAGATGCTCGAGCTTCGGCGCGCCGCCGACCCCGACTCCCCTCTCGTGAGCGTGGTCCTTCCCTGCCTCAATGAGGCTGGCTCGGTCGGGACGGTGGTCCGCGAGGCCTTGGCTGCCCTGCGCGATGCCGGGCTTGATGGCGAGGTGGTCGTCGCCGACAACGGTTCCACCGACGCCTCAGCCGAGATCGCCGAGGCCGCCGGTGCCCGCGTCGTGAGCGCCCCGGTGCGCGGGTACGGCAACGCCTACCACGCAGGGATGGCAGCCGCGCGTGGCCAGGTCCTGGTGATGGCCGACGCGGACGGGACGTACCCCATGCAGGCGATCCCTGAGCTGGCCTGCCCGGTGCTGTACGGCACCTCCGACATGGTGATCGGCAGCCGCCTGATGGGCACGATCGCCAAGAAGGCGATGCCGTGGAAGCATCGGTACATCGGCAACCCGATCCTGACGCGGCTCCTCAACCGCTTCTTCCACATCACCGTCTCCGACGCCCACAGCGGGATGCGCGCGATCGACGCACACGCGTATGCCTCGCTGGGCCTGCGGACTCCAGGGATGGAGTACGCCTCCGAGATGATCGTCCAGGCGGCGCGGGCCAAGCTGCGAGTCGGCGAGCTGCCCATCCCCTACCACCCCCGGGTCGGTGAATCCAAGCTGCAGACGTGGCCCGACGGGTGGCGTCACCTCAAGTTCCTGCTGCTGGCGAGCCCCACCTGGCTGTACCTGATCCCCGGCATCCTCGCCTTCGTGCTCGGGCTAGCTGTGGTCATCCCCATGACCTTCGGCCCCGTGCACATCGGGCCCATCAACCTCGTCCTGCACCCCATGCTGGTCGGCGCCGTCCTGACGATCATCGGCTGGCAGATGATCCAGCTGGGGGTGCTGGTGCGCGTCTGCCTGCCGCTACCGGCCGGGGTCACCGACCGGTTGTCCGATTTCGTCAACCGCCGTCTCACCATTGAGCGGACGCTGCTGGGTGGCGCCGGCGTGCTCGGCATCGGTGTCCTCGCCGGCGCCGCGATCGCCATCAAGTGGGCCACCGAGGGCTTCGGACCTCTGCAGGAGGTGCGGCCCGGCATTACCGCGCTGGTCTTCTGCGTCCTCGGGGCACAAACCATCTTTGCCGCGTTCCTCTACGCCTTTTTCCTCCCGGCTTACTTCGGCGGCGACGTGGCGCCGGGTCGCATCGAGCGCGACGATCAGTTCCTCGCCCGGCCAGTGGTGCTGACCGGCCGACGGGCCGCCGCCGCCACGGCAGCGAGTGTCGCGGAGAACACCCGCTCACGTAGCTGACGCTGAGCTCAGGGAGAGCCGCGCGCACCACGCCCCCGAGAGCTCGCTGAGCCACCGAGCATCTCGAGGTGATGTAGCGTTCCGGGGCGGAACACGCCCACTCGAATCCCGACGGAGGCAGCCCACATGGCCAGCGAGAAGACGCGAGGCGCGCCCAAGAAGCAGCAGAAGAAGCCCAAGGCTCCCTCGACCGGGAAGGCGGCGCGTCGGGAGGCGGCCAAGAAGGCCCACCAGAGCGGTCAGACTTCCGGGTGACGCCGGACGGAAGAGGGGAGGAACCGCGCGCCTGGGCCAATCCCAGCGGCCATGTCGCCGGGGTTGGACAGGGCGCAGCGGCGCAGCGAGAGGCAGCCGCACCCGATGCACGTGGTCAGCCCGTCGCGCAGCGCCATGAGACCGGCGATCTGCTCATCGAGGCGGTTGCGCCAGGAGCTCGAGAGGCGCGCCCAGTCGGCCTTGGTGGGCACGCGCGACTCCGGCAGCGTGGCAAGGGCGGCAGAGATCTCCTCGAGGGACAGGCCAACGTTCTGGGCCGCGCGCACGAAGGCGAGGCGGCGGAGCACGCTGCGCGGATAACGCCGCTGCCCCCCATCGCTGCGCGCCCCGCTGATCAGCCCTTCCTTCTCGTAGTAGCGCAATGCGGAGGCGGCAAAGCCCGCCCGGCGTGCCACTTCGCCGATGGGAAGGAGGTCGTCGCTGCGCACGCTCACCCCACTTGACATGAAGCTCACTTTAACTTCTACCCTGTCGCTATGACAACCTCCGGCCGCACCGCCGTCACCCCGCGGGTCGCCTACGTGAGCGGTGGCTCGCGCGGGCTCGGCCAGGCATTGAGCACCGAGTTGGTACGTCGCGGTTGGCACGTGGTCATCGACGGCCGTGATGCCGACCGACTTGCCGCCGCAGTCGCAGCGATGCCTGAACCCGCATCCGTCAGCGCGGTTCCCGGTGACGTCGCCGATCCCGACCATCGCGCGCGCATCGCCGCCGCAGTGTCGGCTGTCGGCGGCCTCGACCTGGCCGTCAACAACGCCAGTGTGCTGGGGCCCAGCCCCCAACCACGGCTCGCTGAGTACCCACTCGCAGCGCTCGAAGCCGTCTATGCGGTCAACACTTTCGCACCCGTCGCGCTGTTGCAGCTTCTCCTCCCCCACCTCGCCGCGCGCGGTGGCCGGGTGATCAACATCTCGTCCGACGCGGCGACGGAGCCATACGAGGGGTGGGGCGGATACGGCTCCTCGAAGGCAGCCCTGGACCACCTTACGGCCATCCTTGCGGTCGAGGAGCCCGTGATCCG
>JALYZN010000038.1 GCA_030948845.1 Candidatus Dormiibacterota bacterium | reverse complement strand
ATGACTCCTCGCAATTGAGCAGCGGCGCCCATACGCTCGCTCGATGAACCGCCGGCGCTCAGAACCACGATGGCGGTGTCATCGAACGCTCGCATCGACCGAACGCGCAGGCAAAAGGCCAACCCGTCCATGTGAGGCATCTGCATATCGGTCAAGATTGCGAGGGGCCGACACGTGGCGAGCTGCCTCAGTCCGTCGACTCCGTCGGAGGCACGCCGCACCGCAAACCCGTTCGCGACAAGACCGAGCGTGACGAGGTCCCGAAACGAGTCGTCATCGTCGATGACAAGCACGAGCGGCATAGCGCTGGCGGTGCACCCTCCGTCGCTCAGGGAAATGCGACGAGCCGACGGCAGTTCGGCGATCACGGTCGCCACGCGGGCCCCGACATCTGCGGCACCTCTCGAACGCCATCGGTGGTCCACACCTGTCGACCGGAACCGTTCATGTTCCGCGATCACCTGCTCCGATGTCTGTCCGCAACCGCACATGGGAGCCCGCGTCGGTTCCTCAAACTAGGCCTGGTTCAGCGCCGACGGGCGCCCGCCCGCGCGATGAGCCCCTGCCAGGGAACGGCAAGGCCGATGAGCAGGAAGGTCGTTGCTGTCCGGACCGCCAGCCCGCGAGCGGCGGCGACCCGGCCGAGGTACATTTGTTCGACCTTGTCCGGGGTGGGATTCCACAGTGTTGCTCGTCTGCTTGGCAAGCCAAGGAGTACTCGACGCGAGCTTGATCAGCTCAGCCTTCGACACCAGCGAGAGCCAGGGTCGGAGCTGCGTTGCGAGCTACCCAGGACAGCTTGTTGCTCGGCGCGGATGACCCTATGCGCGAGTCGCCTGCGGCAATCCGTCGACGTGCAACTCGAGATACTCGTTGGTGCTGTACGGTCCGACGACGGATTCGACGACGCCTCGCACCGCGTCGATAGACTCGCCCTCCCAGATGCAGATTCCCGTTGTGTGATCGGGAGTGGCCGCATGGATCGGGAGGGCGACGCCGTCGGGCAATCCTCCCTCAAGCGCCTTGGCTTCTGCTTCCTCAAATCCCTTCGGATCGCTGATTCGATGAATCACGCCAACGTACATGTGTGTGCCTCCAACTGCACTGCTCGTGCCGAACGCGGTGGTAGCGCCCGCAAGAACCGAGGCTCCGACGCGGAGCGCCGGACGAACCAAGGGACTCGCTCCGCCGTTGCAACGTATGGTACGCCTCCTCGTTGCAGCTCCGCAATCATGTTTCACCGAGGCAACGCCCGGCCCTACACTGGATCCGATGACAGTCCGTCGCGCCGCGGTTTCTCCCAGGGAGGCTCTGCTGGATGCCGAGCACTTGGCCTCTCGAGTGAAGGCCAAGCGCCGCGGTCTCAACTTCAGTTTGCGCGACGCGGCAGACGCGATCGGTGTCTCCGCCGCGACGCTGTCGCGTGTGGAGAGCGGGAGCCGAGTTCCGGGCCGCGAGAGCCTCCTGCGCATCGCTCACTGGCTTGGTGTCCGCCTCGATTTCTCCGGATTCCCCGAGACGGCGCGGCGCGGGCGGGCTCCTGCTTCTGAGCTGACGACCGTTGAAGCAGTCGAACTGTACCTCCGGGCTGACAGCGCCCTAACGCCCGCCGAGGCTGAGGCACTCGCGTCGATCTTCCGGGTTGCATATGAAGGATTCAAGGCGGCTCGACCCCGCCGATCTGCCGCCTCGACTCCCAGGGCTAGGCCCAGCACCACATAGGGCAGTTGCGCCTAGCCTGTACCCCACCCTCCGCCGCCCCGGTGTGGTCAGCGTGGATCGCCGTGTGGTCAGCGTTGATCGCCGTGGAAATTGGGGGTAGGTACTCGTTTACATGCCATTTCCGGCCCCTCCCGAATACGGAATCGGAACGGTACCTTGCCAAGGTAAGGGTCGCGAGTTCGAGCCTCGTCTCCCGCTCCACTCCGTGATTCGAATACGGAATGGCCCGGCTTCGGTCTTGGTGGACCGCGTCGGAAATCGCCGGAAGTAGCGTTCTAGGAATTCCTAGAACCACTACCTGACGAAAGTGGTGCTAAGGGCTCCGGGCGGCGGGAGCAAAGGCGTCGCTGCCCGTGGTGGTCCACGCTGTCTTGAGGGGAGCATTGATCGCCACGTACTACAACACCCGCCCCAGCCCCTCCGATCGGACGTAAGAAGCTGTGGGTCGCCGGACTCGATCGCCGCTGTTTGTGAAGCAGCCAGCGCTCCGGGTCCCGGGAGGCGCTCGACCCAGAGCGACGAGAGGCGATCGGGGACGTGATCGTCGACGGCGAGCCCGGCGAGGTACCCGTCTAGGCACACGGCCGCTCTCGGCAACCCCAGAGGCCTCAGAATCGAACTACCCGGCCCCGCTCGGGGCTGTTGGAGAGGATCATGAAGGGACCCCGGATCAGCGCCACCGACGCCGCGCTGACGCGCATCGAGCAGGTGCGCGTGAATGGCAAACAGCCACAAGCCGGCCTGCGGATTGCCATCACCGGTCGCGAGAACGGCGCATTCGTCTACGACATGCAACTGGTCGCATCCGGCGAGGAGCGGCAGGGGGACATGATCGTCGAGGCCACCACCGGTCTCTCCATTCACATACCGCTCGCGTCCGCACCGTACCTCGACGGCATCACTCTCGACGCCGACCTCCCGATGGGCGCGGTGCGCGTGGAGAATCCCAACCCACTGTGGCTCGATCCCGTCGCCGAGGCTGTGCAGCGCCTCCTCGATGACGAGATCAACCCGTCCGTCGCGTCCCATGGCGGGCACATCGATCTGCTCGATGTCGCCGAGGGAGTTGCATTCATTCACATGGGCGGCGGCTGCCAGGGCTGCGGCATGGCCGAGGTCACCCTGGGTCAGGGGGTGCGCACCGCAATCCTCGACACCTTCCCCGAGATCCACGAGGTGCGTGACACCACCGACCACGCTCAGGGCGCCAATCCGTACTACCAGGCGGCCAAGAAGTAGTCTGTGGGCACCCGGGTTCTGCTCGTCTCCTGCTACGAGCTGGGACGCCAGCCTTTGCACGTCGCCACCGCGGCAGCATTCCTGCGCGCCGCGGGGCACGATGTTCGTGCGCTGGACCTCGCCGTCGACGATTTCGATGCCTCGCTCGTCGAATGGTCCGAGACGGTGGCACTCGCGGTGCCGATGCACACCGCCATGCGGCTCGCGGCTGGCGTAGCTCAGCGGGTGCGCGGCCTACATCCGGCGGCGACGATCGTCCTCTACGGACTCTACGCCCCGCTGTGCACAGCCTCGCTTCCGCCGGGAGCGGTCGACCACGCCGTGGGCGGGGAATTCGAGGAGGAGCTGGTGCGCATTGCCGACGGCCGGCCTTCGGGGCGCGGGGTGGTGCTCGACCGGCTGCAGTTCCCGGTCCCGGCGCGCGACCTCTTGCCGCCGCTGAGTCGGTATGCGCACCTGATGATCGACGGTGAGGCTCGCCCCGCGGCCGCGGTCGAGCTCACCCGGGGCTGCGTGCACAGGTGCCGGCACTGCCCAGTGCCCGCCGTCTACGGGGGCCGGCTGCGCGTCGTTCAGCAGGAGACTCTGCTCGCGGACGTCGACCAGTTGGTCGAGATGGGCGCGATGCACCTGAGCTTCGCCGACCCGGACTTCCTCAACGCGGCGCCCTACGCACTCCGCGCGGTCCGTTCGCTGCACCAGCGGCATCCCGCGCTCAGCTTCGACATCACCACCAAGGTCGAGCACATCCTCGAGCACGGTGCGCTCCTGCCGGAACTGCGCGACCTCGGCTTGCTGTTCGCGATCACCGCGGCGGAGTCGACCAGCGACACGGTGCTCGGCGTCCTCGAGAAGGGCCACACGCACGCCCAGACGCTGGCGGCAGTGCATCTGCTTCGCGAAAACGGTATCGAACCGCGGCCGTCGCTGCTCCCCTTCACCCCGTGGACCACGCTACGGGATTACCTCGACCTCCTCGACTTCATCCTCGACGAGGACCTGCTCGGCAGCGTCGACCCGGTGCAGCTGAGCATCCGGCTACTGCTGCCGCCAGGCTCCCTCCTGCTGGAGCGCGAGGAGTTGCGACCGCACCTGCGCGCCTACCAGCCGGAGAGTTTTAGTCACGGCTGGCAGCATCCCGATCCTCACATGGACGTGCTCCAGACCGACCTCGCCGACCTGATCGCCGCGCGCACCGATGGCGGGGACACGCCCCACGCGGTGCACGCGGCCGTGCGAGCCCGCGCGGCGGCCGCGGCGACCGCAGCCGGGATCAGCTGGGTGGCTGGCGGCCTGCCTCTACCGGATGCCGCCGCCGAGCCTCCGAGGCTCAGCGAGTCGTGGTTCTGCTGTGCCGAGCCGACTGATCTGCAGCACGCCCGTAGCGGAGTCGGCGAGCTGTGAGGAGAGATCTGGGGCACTTTGCCGTATGGAACTGACCGCCGCCTTCTCCGATCAAGTGGTCCCTTTGCGCTTCCGACCGAAGGTCGAGCCTCAGAGGTCACTGTTGATCAGCGAGTACACGCGTGCGATCACCGTGGCTTCCCGTGCGATCAGCATGGATCGCCGTGGAAATTGGAGGTAAGTAGCCCTCTTGAGGGCGTTTCCGACCCGTTCGGAATACAGAATTAGAAGGCTACTTTGCCAAGGTAAGGGTCGCGAGTTCGAGCCTCGTCTCCCGCTCCCCTCCCCTCTGAGGGTCCATTTTGCGAACCGCCTCGTCCGTACCGATGGCACCATTCGCGAGCGCATCCTTCAGTGCGGCAGCTCGCACCGGCTGCACCTCCCGCAACTCCTTGACGACGGCCCGCTTCGCTGCGCGCTCCGCCTTGAGATCGAGGACGCCACTGCCGACCTCGCCGGCGTGGCGGCTGCGGTCGGTGCAGACGTACGCCACCTCTCCTCGTCTGCTGATGAATGCGCCGTGGCAGGGCTGCTTGCGGTGCTGCCGCAGGCTCACCTTCACTCCATCCCCGATCCGCTGCATGCGCGAGTTGCCCGGCACCGTGTCATACCGTGGCGCCGCCACGACGGGACAACGGCTGCGACGAACTCTTCATCGTCGGCCAGGTCGCTGAGATCGGCGACGTCGCTGACCTCGACGGTGCCCTCGCGCACCAGGGTAATCAGCGGCCCGCCACCGAGTCGCGCACGACCGCGGGAATGTGTTCGAGACCGGCCGTCTCGGCGGCTGCGACGCGACGGAAGCCGGCGACGAGCTCGAAGGCCCCGTCCTGCCGTCGTTCCACGAGCACCGCGGTGAGAACTCCGTGCTGTCGGATCGACTCCGCCAGGGATTCGATATCGCCGAGTTCCTGGCGCACGTTGCCGCTGCGACGAATGTCGGCAAGCGGAATGACGGCCACCTCCGCGGTGGCTGCTGGCGACGAGACTGCCGTGGTCAGTCATCTCTGACCCTCCGTGTGGTCCGAATGTGGACGCACGCGGTCAGAGCACGGCGGGACTGGAGCGGAGTGCCGGCATCGCCGGCCGGAGCGAAGGGAGCGGCGTGCTACGCGTGAGAGCGGCCACATCGGGCCACCACGGGCCGTCGGCTGCTTCGAGGTCAGCCGCTCACCGGCGCCGTCGGTATGGCGTGTAAGCCGTCCACTGCACCCAGCGGTTACAGCGGCCAACCGACACGGCGATATGCGGCGTCCCAAAACATCCACTCATACCGTGCCGTGATGGCAAAGTGATCGATCGCCGATTCCCGGTCGCGCGTGCTGACTTGGGCACCGATGGAATCAGTGAGTTCCAGCATCTCCTCGACCGCGCGGTCAAACTCGTCACCACCGTATGTCTCGATCCAGCGCGCGTAGAGCGGATCGGGCGAGGAGAGGGCTAGCAACTTCCTGCCCACCTCGCGGTAGATCCAGTAGCAGGGGAGCACCGCGGCGACGCCGTCCGAGAAGGACCGGGTGGCGCACGTGGCCAACAGGTAACTGGTGTAGGCCAGCGTCGTTGGCGCAACGCCGGTGGCGAATGCGTCGCCCTGCGCAGTCGTCAGTTCGGCGAGCAGTCCCGCGTGGAGAGAGCGCTCGACGGTGATGACCGCGGCGGTGTGGCGAGCGAACAGACCGGTCTCCGATTCGGTCGGGGCGCGTGCCGCCAGAATTGCGAGCGCACGCGCAAAGCCGTGCAGGTAGTGGCCGTCCTGCACGATGTAGAACTGGAACGAGGCGCGGTCGAGGCTGCCATCGGCAAGCCCGGTGACGAAGGGGTGCTCGAGGATCGCGGAGTAGATGCTGGCGGCGGCCGTCCACAGTTGCGCGGTCAAGGCCCGCGAGATCGGCTCTGCAGGCGAGTTCCCGACAGTTCTCATGCGATTCCGCCGCTGGCGTCGGACTCCGCTGCGGGTCGGCCGCGCCAGAGCAAACCGACTGCGAAGGTCGCCGCGGCGGCGACAACAAAAGAGGTGATCGAGGCGCTCATCCACGTCGGCGGCGCGAATCCGATCGCACGCTGGACGCCGGTCCACCCCGACGCCCACCACGACACCGACCCCGGATTCACGAGTTGGTACGAGGCGAAACCGAGCAGCCAGGGAACGAGCATGACCCATCGTGGTGGCGCGGCCATCGAGCAGTCCCAGCGGTGCCGGCCATGCAGGGCGAAGTAGTCGACCGCGAAGACGGCGAACATTGGCACGAACACGGAGCCGAGCAGGTACAGAAAGCTCTGGTAGTCGGCGATCTGCAGCACTAGCGCCAGGAGGGTCGCGAGCGTACCGATCATCACCGCGAGAATGCGGCGGTCGCTGAGCGGCCGCACGTTCTGGATGGACACCACCGTCGAGTACACGTTGGTGAAGGACTCGTCCAGTTCGCGCAGCACCAGTACCCCGAACGGTAGCCAGCCAAGCGGCACGGCAAGAAAGGCCGCGAACAGGTTGGTCTGGGTGTCGCCCTGGCTGCTCACCACGGTGGCAAAGGCGAGAAGACCCAGCGTGTAATACGCGATCTGGGTGACGGTGTAGCCGAGGAACGACCCCAGGAATGCCGCGCGGCCGGACCTCGAATGCCGCGAGTAATCAGCTGCAAGCGGCACCCATGAGACAGCGACAGCGATCACCACGTCGGTGGCCAGCCAGAAGCCGCTCCACGATCCCTCGGTCAACGACGCCACGGGATGCCGGCCGAGCTGGACAAAGAGGTATATGGTGGCGAGGACAACGGCAATCAACGCGTATCGGCGCAGCGCGCGGACCGCACCCAGCGGCCTCAACGCCATGACGGTGGTCAGACCTCCCGCGGCAACGACGTAGGGCCAGCGCACGTGTCCGGGGAACAGCTGCTCGGCAGCAGCGGCGATGACCACCAGTTCGAACACCGCCCAGCCGAGGCACTGCAGCAGATTCAGCACCGTCGGCAGAAAGGACACGCGCGCTCCAAACAGCCCGCGCAGCAACACCATGGCCGGCGCGCCGGTCTGCGCACCCGCCAGGGCTGACGCCGAGAGCAGCAGCGTACCGAGAGCGGTCCCGACGACCACCGCGACGAAGGCGGTGGCGAGTGACAGGGGAGCAACGCCGGCTGGTGCGAGGACGAACAGCGCGCCGATCGGACCGAGCAGACTGACGCCCAGATTCCCCCACAGCGCCAACTGGTCGGCAACGCCAAGCGGTCGCGGAACGGGTCCATCGAGGGTGAGTGCCGGCTCAGCCCAGCGCTCACCTGGATAAGTAGTGGCAAGATCAGCGACTGCTGCCATGGCTGCCTCCCTACGCCGGCATTACCCGGTCAGGTTCGGCGGTCGGCGACCCCCTGGCGTCGCCCTCTCAGCCCGGCAAGGTCCGAGCTCCCGCGTGCGGCTGACAGGATAGCGCCGGCGCCGGTCCACGGTCGCCCCGCGCCAGGCCGCCGTCATCGCGCTGCGCGGTCCGCAAGACCCGCCTGAGCCGTGGCGCCGGCGTAGGCAGAGGTTAAGGAGCAGCCCTCATGCGACGCCGGCGACGCCGATCAGGGTGCCCTCAGGGTCCCTGAAATGCCCGACGACAAGGCCACTCGGTGATGTCACTGGACCCATAACGCGTGTGCCACCGAGGCGTTCGGCTCGCTGTAGCGCAGGCTCGACATTCGGGACGCCAACGTAGAAGACCGCGTGGCTGTCGTAGCTCGGTCCGCCTCCGACGCCACCGCGGATGCCTGTCCCATCCTCGGAGGTGACGAGGTCAAGGAACCCGTAGCTCTCCGGCTCCGATATCTCCTGCGCTACCGGCGAGGGTGTGTCGAACTCCCAGCCGAAGAGCTCGCTGAAGTATTTGCGGAGCCGTTCCGGATCTTTACCGATGACCTCAAAGTGCACCACCGCTTGTGGCACGGGACGTCCCTCCTGGCTTGGCTGTAGGGCACTGGGCCCGACGCGCGCCGCACTCCTCGTGCATTCGCGCAATGTCATCGGGGCCGAGGATCTCGAAGTGCACGGTCGGATTGCTCACATTGACGCTACGCCCGCGCGTGACCTGTTGACCGTGTCACCGTTGGCACGGTCGCAGGAGGCGACCACGGTCCGGCGGTGGCGGGGGGCGAGGTCGAGGGCGGGTGTGCTCACGGGGCGGCAGACCTGGGCCGAGTATGTCGGATGATCCTCCGCCTGAGCCGCCGACGTATAATTCTGACCGTGAGGGTCGGGATTTCCCGAGGGCCCCGTCCCCGCTACGAGTCGATCATCGGGCCGGTCGTTGAGCAGGCGCTGGCCTCACGAACGTCATTGACCGGCGTGGTCGCGGAGGCAGAGGCATGAGCGTCGAGGCCCGGGAACTCACCAAGGACTACCAGTACGGCTTCCACGACGTCGACATCTCGGTCTTCCGCACCGAGAAGGGGCTGTCGCCGGAGGTGATCGCGGCCATCTCCGACCACAAGAGCGAGCCGGAGTGGATGCTCAAGTTCCGCCTCAAGGCGTACGAGCACTACATGAAGCGGCCGATGCCGACGTGGGGAGCGGATCTCTCCGGCATCGACTTCGACGACATCTACTACTACGTGAAGCCGGCCGGTGAGCAGTCGCGCTCCTGGGACGACGTCCCCGAGTCGATCAAGAACACCTTCGACAGGCTCGGCATCCCCGAGGCAGAGCGCAAGTTCCTCGCCGGTGTCTCCGCGCAGTACGACTCCGAGGTCGTCTACCACAACATCCGCGAGGACCTCGAGAAGCTCGGGGTCATCTTCTGTGACTGCGATACAGGTCTGCGTGACCATCCCGAGATCTTCCGCAAGTTTTTCGGGACGGTCATCCCGCCCAACGACAACAAGTTCGCCGCGCTCAACTCGGCCGTGTGGTCGGGCGGATCGTTCGTGTACGTGCCTGCGGGGGTCCACGTCGAGGTCCCGCTGCAGGCGTACTTCCGCATCAACAGCGACAACATGGGCCAGTTCGAGCGCACCCTGATCATCGCCGAGGAGGGCTCGTCGGTCCATTACATCGAGGGCTGCACGGCGCCGAACTACTCGAGCGACTCGCTGCACTCGGCGGTCGTTGAGCTGATCGCGCACAAGGGCGCCAAGATCCGCTACACGACCATCCAGAACTGGTCGGACAACGTCTATAACCTGGTCACCAAGCGCGCCATCGCGCACGAGAACGCCACCGTGGAGTGGGTCGACGGGAACCTGGGGTCGAAGGTGACCATGAAGTACCCTGCGATCTACCTGATGGGCGAGGGTGCACACGGCGAGGTGTTGTCCGCCGCGTTCGCCGGCCCCGGTCAGCACCAGGACGCCGGCGCCAAGTGCATCCACGTCGCGCCGCACACGACCAGCAACATCGTGTCGCGGTCGATCAGCAAGGGCACCGGGCGCACCTCGTACCGCGGCCACATCAAGGTGTACCCGAAGGCGCACGACGTCAAGGTGAACGTCCGCTGCGACGCGCTGCTTCTCGACGAGGAGTCGCAGAGCGACACCTACCCGTACATGGACGTCGAGAGCCCCGACGTGACCATCGGCCACGAGGCGACGGTCAGCAAGGTCGGCGAGGATCAGATCTTCTACCTGACCTCGCGTGGGATCGACGAGAACGAGGCCACCGCGCTCATCGTCAACGGCTTCTTCGAGCCGTTCGTGAAGGAGCTGCCAATGGAGTACGCGGTGGAGCTGAACCGCCTGCTCGCCCTGTCCATGGAGGGGTCGGTCGGGTGATCACCGGCGCCGAGGTCGCCGCGCCGGACGCGCCGGCGTTCGCGGCGGCGGTCAAAGGGCGGATCGCGTCGTCGACCGGCTGGCTTCGCGACCGCCGCCAGGCCGCGTGGGACGCGTTCACCACTATGCGCATGCCGTCGTCGCAGCGCGACGAGGACTGGCGCGGGCCGCCTCGCCCCAGCCGACGCCATGGTGGAGGCGGCAATGGCTGATGCGCCCGGACCTCCCGTGTGGAAACACGGGCTGCAGGCTCAGCGGAGCCCCGTGCATCCTCCCGCTAGGGGCCTGAGGCGAGTCATGGACCTTCGGCCTCGCAGCACCCGCGGTGAGGACTTCGACGCCGCCTTCGAAGCGCGCGCGCGCCACGGAATGGATGTGCACGGTGAGGCACGTTTCGTAGCGTCCCTCGGCGTGCGGAGCGTCCTCGACGCGGGCTGTGGCACCGGTCGGATGGCAATCGAGCTCGCCCGTAGTGGACTCGATGTCGTCGGCGTCGACGTCGACCCGTCGATGCTCGACGTTGCCCGGCGCAAGGCACCCCATCTGGAATGGGCGCTCGAGGACCTTGCCACCCTCCATCTCGTGGACAGGCAGGGGCGGAACCGCCGCTTCGATGCCGCCGTAATGGCGGGCAATGTCATGCTGTTCGTGCGACGTGGCACGGAGGCCGCGATCGTCGCCGCCCTGGCCACGCACCTTCAGCCTGGCGGACTGCTGGTCGCTGGCTTCGAGCTCGACGCCGGCCGGCTCACGTCGGCCGCGTACGACATGCTGTGTGCGCGGGCAGGGCTTCGGCTGCATGAGCGGTGGTCAACGTGGGACCGGGACGCGTGGACGGCGGCCAGCGGCTTCGCTGTGTCGATCCACCGCCTCGACGAGGCGTCTGAGCCGTTCTCGGATCGGGGGTGACGAAGAACGGGCGCAACCTACCTCGCATGGCCCGGGACAGAGGGCTCACCGGACGTTGTCGCGCCTCTGACGAGGAACCCCTGCGGCGACGGTCGACAGACAATCTGACCCCCGGATATCGCCGCGAATCAGCATGACGGGCAATCTAGTGGCGCGGTGACCGCGCCGCGATTGGCGACGATGGCCACGTGCCGCCGGCGTCGCTCTTCGCGAAGCTTAGTCAGCCGGTTGACAACCAAAAACGGTCACAGGCAGCGCCAGGAACCCTGTCGCCACCCCGGTTAGGAAGGACCGCTGCGCCCAGGTACTTGAGGGACCGTCGATGACAGCTCCCACGGAGGCGGCGGCGGCAGGAGCGACGAGCGGCAATGCCATCCACAACGCGCGCCGGTTGAAAAAGGTCACTGCTCCTTCTTCAGCAAGCTCGCGCGAGCGGACTCGCGGGCGGCCAATGGGTCGGGCGGGAGAACATAGGGCGGAAGGCCATCACGTTTGCGACGTGCGTTGCATGAGCGCCAGATCCAAAGTCGTGTTAGCGACCGATCGGCCGCGTAGGTCGGACTCAGAGTCGCTTGATTCGGATGCACCCGGTAGCGCCGAACCGTTTCGGGTATGTGATAACCGCGGAAGCGATGCGATGCGGCTAGGACCAAGGCGGTGTCCTCCATGCCGGCCAGTGCGCTCCAGCCGCCCAATTCGAAGAGCGTTTGCGTTCGCCAACACATCGCGGTGAAGAACATTCCATCGCTGCCTGTGCCCATCCAGTGGTTTTCGATCGTACCTCGTTCGATGAGGCCAACTGGATAAGGACTTCTCCACTCTGGGTGTTCACTATGCCCGTCCGGAAAGAAGTCGATCACCTCGCCCCAGGCGAACTCCGCCTCGCTGTTCGACTCCAGTGCGACCACCAGCGCAGTGAGACTCCCTGGCTCCACCAGGTCATCTGCGTCGAGTGTCACGACATATTCCGTTTCTACTCGGGCAAGCGCACGGTTCCGTGTCGTCGCCGGCCCGAGCCACTTGCCGTTGGCCTCGACGCGTACTTGCGGGTGTTGGCGGATCGGCTCCGTCACTGCGGAGGTCCCCTCGCCATCAACCTGGATCTCCCACCGCCAGGGGGTTTGGCGCTCTGGTAGAAGCGAAGCGAACGCCTCTGGTAGGTAGGCCGCGTTGGCAGGAAGAACTGCCGTCAGGATGCTCACCATGTACCGGCCGGGCAGTGGTCCGTCGGGCCTGTCCCGCCTGCGCGGATCGAACACTTCTGGGCAAGACATTGGGCCTTTGCTTCCTCTCACCAGGGTGTTGGTGTCGAGGGCCGGGAGGCGCGATGCCGCCCAGCCCGACGACGACGCCCCGAGTCGCCGCCAGCTCACGAGCCGACGGCGACTCCCTCAGGGGCAAGATAGGTTAGAGCTGGACGATCACCGACTTGGTCTCGAGGTAGTTGGAGAGGACTTCTTCGCCCATCTCGCGGCCCCAACCGCTCTGCTTGAAACCGCCGAAGGGCAGCTCCGCGCTGTACACGTTGTAGGTGTTGACCCAGACGGTACCCGCCCTGATGCGCTTGGCGAGCTTGTGGGCCTTGGAGATGTCCTTGGTCCAGACGCCCGCGGCCAGGCCGTACTCGGAATCATTGGCTTGACGGGCGAGGTCATCGACGTCGCTGAACGGCAGCGCGACGAGGACGGGTCCAAAGATCTCCTCGCGCACGAGCACGTCGTCGGGCTTGGTGTCCACCAGCACGGTGGGCTCTACGAAATAGCCCGGACCGTCGATTGAGTGGCCGCCGGCAAGCACGCGGTTGCCGGCCTCCCTGCCCTTGGCCAGGTACCCGGTGACCCGGTCGAATTGTTCGCTGGAGACGAGTGGGCCCATCTCTGTGTCCGGTTCCATACCGGGGCCGACCTTGATCTTCTTGGCCGCCTGGACAACACCCTCGACAACCTCATCGAAGCGGTCCTGCTGCACATACAGGCGCGTTCCCGCACAGCACACCTCGCCCTGGTTGAAGAAGATCCCCTGGGCCGCGCCGGCAATGGCCGCGGGGATGTCCGCGTCGGAGAAGACGACGTTCGGCGACTTACCGCCGAGCTCGAGCGACACCTTCTTCAGGTTCCCGGTCGCCGCCTTGGCGATCAGCTTGCCGACCTCGGTGGAGCCCGTGAACGCGATCTTGTCGACGCCCGAATGCGCAGCCAGTGCGGCGCCGGCGGTCTCACCGAACCCTGTCACGATGTTGACGACGCCGTCGGGAAGACCGGCCTCGAGCATCAGTTCGCCCAGTCGCACGGCGGACAGCGGTGTCTGCTCGGCGGGCTTGAGGACCACCGTGCAGCCGGTGGCCAATGCGGGACCAAGCTTCCACGCGGCCATGAGCAGTGGGAAGTTCCACGGGATGATCTGACCGACCACACCGACCGGCTCACGCAGCGAGTACGCATGAAACTCGGCGCCGGGGAGATAGGGCACCGACGGGTTGATGGTGCCACCGTTGAGCTTGGTCGCCCAGCCGGCCATGTACCAGAACAGGTCGGCGGCGAGTGGGATGTCAGCCGCGCGGGCGATGCTCAGCGGCTTTCCGTTGTCCAGACAGTCGAGCTCGGCAAGCTCGTCGGCGTGCTCCATGATCAGGTCACCGATGCGATGCAGGATCCGGCCTCGCTCGGAAGGGGTCATCCGGCTCCACGGGCCACTCTCGAACGCGCGGCGAGCGGCCTGCACGGCGCGATCGATGTCCTGGGCGTCGCCCTCTGCGACGCTTGCGAGCACCTCACCACTGGCGGGATTGACGGTGTCGAACGTCCTGCCGCTGGCAGCCTTCTCGAACCTGCCATTGATGAGCAGCTCGCGGTTCGACGAACTGAAGTGCCGAGTTCTCTCGGCGACGGGTGTGGCAATGGCCATGTGGTACTCCTCCACGGTGTGAGTGCGAGTTTGGAGGGCCAAGAGGAGTGGTTCGAGGAACTGGCTGGCCTACCCGAGGGGGGCGCCCCGACCGGCGCCTCTGCGGGCTCTTCCTCGGTCCTGGGATCATCACACGTTAGCAGGTGTTGTGACACATTGTTATAGCGCTGTGCTAATATAATGAGGGTGTCTGTGGCCCAACGGCCGGTTGTCCTCGCCGAAGCCGCAGGTTAGCGGCGCCGACCGCCCATCGCCCCTGAGACGCCAAGGCGTATGGGGGCGCCCGACACTATCGGTGTCCGGTTCGGATTGTGGGAGGTGAACAGCTCCACTCCGTACTTTGAATACGGAATGGCCCGGGCTTCGGTCGACGGTCGACCGCGTGAAACTCGCCGAGAGTATGTGTCTAGGAATTTCTAGACACGTACTCTGCAGAAAGTGGTGTTAGGGACCGCGAGCCGAGGCGCGCGGCTCGACGCGGCGGGCACTGGCATCTCCCGCCAGGACGATGATCATCACGTACTACAACACCCGCACTTCGCCCGGCGGATCGGACATAACGGCCTTGCTTCGACTGGACGGCCCGGCCACGACGGTAGGCTGCCGGCACCGTCGCCCCAAGCCTCGAGTGCTTCTCATCCGAGGTGTAGTACCCGCCGGGGTGTGAGCAGTCGGCGCGGGACTTGCCCCCGGTCCTCCAGGGGCAGTCCTGTCAGCACAGCCTTGGCCAGACGCTCTACGTCGCTGAAGGCGAAGGCTTTGTCCAAGCCCGCGACGGCCAACCCATCTGGATCCGAGCCGGCGACGTCGTCGTCACAGCGCCCGGCGAGTGGCACTGGCACGGCGCCACACCCACCACGTTCATGACCCACCTGGCCCTCACCGAAGGCGCCACCAAATGGGCGGAGCACCTCACCAACGACGAGCACGCCGCCGCAACCGAGTAGCCGCACCACTCGCCCGAGATCGAAGCGTGCCGGCATCGCACAGAGGGCGAGCCCACGCGTGGAGAAGTTCCAGGCTTTTGTAACCAGCGTGGACGCCGCTTAGGTCAGCGCCGCCTCCCGTGTGGTCAGCGTTGAGCCCCGCGGAAGTTGGGGCAAGTTCAATCATCGGCTATGCGGCGGAGCTGGAGCGCCAGGCTTGGGACGACGAAGGACGCGAGGAAGATCGGCAGAAAACTCTTTCCCGTGCATCGGAAGGCGATGGTTTGGCTCTCGGCGGCGTCGAAGGTCTGAGTTCGGCTGGAGTTTCGGCCATTGCGAACTTGCAGGGTGTGACGCCCAGGTTCGATTGGTATCTCGATCGTGTCGTTCATCTCGAGCGATCCAGCACGCTGATCGTCAACCACGATGTCGTAGGTGCCACGTCGGACCTCGACTCCGATTGCTTTATGCGTCAGCTTGAGCGTTGCGGCCATTGTTGATCTCCTCTTGTTTCTGGAAGGTGTTTCTGTGAGTGCTCCGCGACGCGACGTGCTTTCTTCGATCTCAATTGTCTGTCGGCCGCGGTGATTTGTCACCAATTCGACAACTCGATCAGCGACAGCATCTACGCCAACCGCCCGGCGCCGTCACCGCCCGACACCATGCCACCGGCGCCCGTTGTCCGGGCGCTGCCACCGGCGCTCCAGCGTATATACGGTTGATGTATACTGAGCGCTCGTGGGATCGGGACGCCACGCGATTTGGGACCAGCACAACCGCAAGCATCTGTTTGTCGATCAGGCCGACCTGGAATCGCCGAGGCCCAGGTGTCGTACGCGGTGGAGAATGCCAGGGATGACAACATTGCTCCGGATCCGAAGCATGGGACGACGATCGCGCTGTGCCGCGTCGGACGGAGAGTCTTGTCCGTAGCGTGGGTCACCCGATCACGAGGCGGTTGCTACCCGGTTCATGCTCACTGGGCTGGCAGGCGCGAGAGGGAGAGCCTCAAATGAGTAGCACCCGCTTTCCAGACCCGTACGAGGGGATGACCTCGAACGAGCTCGACCGTCACTTTGCGTCCGTTCTGACCAACCACCGCGAGCGCCAGCAAGCGATCTCAATCCGCTTCCCCGCGGAGCTTCTGACGGCGATCCGCGGCCTTGCACGCGAACATGGTGTTGCGTACCAGACACTGATCAAGCAACTCCTGGAGCGCGATGTTGAGCGACTGCGCGCGCGTCAGCCTGCGCCTCGACGGGCAACTGGCACGCACGCGACAAGCACCGGGGGACAGCCGACCAGCAAGCCTACGACCTCAGCCAGCCGGTCCCGCTCTCCGTTACCCGCAGGACGGTCTCGAGCCGGCAAGCGAAAGGTGGGCGTGTAGGGCCGCAAGCCCCGTACGGTCGTGAGACCATCCAGGTAAAGAGAAGGTCATGAGTGGACGTCACCCCTTTCACGCTCTCGTGGCGAAGCTCACTGCCACGCCAGAGGGACGCGCCGCAGTTGACCAATGGCGCCGGCAGATGGAATCCGTTGTGAGCCTCAGCCAACCTCCCGCCGCAGCGGACCACACACGGGCCGAAGCACCTTCCGGCCCGGCGCCACCATATCCCGACGATGAATGATCGGCGCCTGTACTCGAGCGCCGGACCTCACAAGCATCATCGCCCCTCCCCCACAGGCATCTCGTCATTGTGTCCAGCGACGACGGCGGTGTGGTCAGCGTGGATCCTCGCGTGCTCAGCGTTGAGCCCCGTGGAAGTTGGGAGTAAGTACTGGTTTAGAGGCCAATTTCAACCTCTCCCGAATACAGAATTAGAAGCGTACCTTGCCAAGGTAAGGGTCGCGAGTTCGAGCCTCGTCTCCCGCTCCACTCCGTGATTCGAATACGGAATGGCCCGGCTTCGGTCGACAGCGGCCGCGGTGGTTTCGCCGAAAGTAGCGGTCTAGGGATTCCTGGACGCACTACCTAGCGAAAGTGGGTCTAGGGACCGCGCGCTGAGCCGAGCAGAGTGACGCGCCTCGCGCCGGTGCAGCGTGCGGTGAGGGTGGTCATCACGTACTACAACACCCGCATTTGCCCGGCGGATCAGACACAAAGCCAAACCTTTTTCCCACGGCTCGAGGCCCAGGGCGCGCTCCGGCGGAGTAGCAAGGGGGTGGACACGCTGCAGTTGTTCCACACTTCTGCGTGGTCCGTCTTTTCGGGTCAAACTCAACGCGGAAGGTGGGTGTATGGGCGCGCCGGCCAATGGGCGGCGGGAGAGGGCGGTTTGTCGCGCGAGTACCAACGCGCCAGACGGCATCACATTCCGCTATCGGTTGGCCTCGGCAGACTGACGGGCGAAGAAGGCCGGCGAGAGCCTGCACCGCGTCGTTGCTCAGGAGCCAGGAGTTTGAATCCTCTCTTCCCAGCCAAATCCCCGTATTCGAACAACCCCGCCCTTATCGGCCGACCAACGCGCGGGCGAAGAAGCGCAAGTTCGCCGGCCGTTCGGCCAGGCGCCGAACGAGGTACGGATACCAACCAGAGCCGAACGGAACATAGACGCGTACACGGAAACCACCGTCCGCGAGTCGTAGCTGCAGGTCGCGGCGAACCCCGTACAGCATTTGAAACTCGAAGGTCTGTTGATCGCGACCGAGCCGGCGAGCCTCGCGCGCAACATGGTCGATCAGTGACGAGTCGTGCGTCGCGAACGCCGGATCATCTCCACTTTCGAGTAGGAGCGTTGCCAATTCGCCGAAACGACCGCTGATGGAGCGGGCATCTTGAATTGCGGTTCGTCGTGGCTCCAGGTATGCGCCCTTGACTAGTCGCACTCGCACCCCCAACGGAATCAGCGTCCGGAGATCTTCAGGCGTGCGATGTAAATAGGCCTGGACGGCCAGCCGCGGCAGCGTCGCCAACCCGGCTCCCAGGTAGGCGTCGATGGTGGCAGTGACGTGATCGGACTGCTCCATGTCGACCTCCAGTCCGAGTTCAGCCGCCGCTGCCGTGTCGCCGATCCTTCGGAGACGAGCCTGGCACTCGAGGCGGTCGAACACGAGCCCCAGCTGCGTGAGCTTGATAGACACCGTCGTGGGGACTCCAGCAGCAGTGGCGGCGGCGATAGCCTCGACGTATGCGATGGCAGCCCCCTCGGCGTCCGTCGAGTCGGTCACGCCCTCGCCCAGCAGGTTGAGAATCCCGTCGAGGCCCCGTGCGTGGAGTCGCCGGAGCGCGTCGATCGCCTCCTCAATGTGTTCGCCGGCGACGAAGCGCTGGGCCACTCGTCGCGTCAACGAAGCCCGCGAGATCAACTTCTGCGCGTTCCTTCTGTCCGCTAACCACAGCAGCGTCCGCGCGGTCACTCCCATCGCACAGTATTGTGAGACCGAGGACTACCGTCCTAGGCTGGTGCGCAATGTTCTTAGACCACGTCTTGATCGCTGTGACCAACCTCGCCGACGCGGCAGAGAACCTCGAAAACCAGTACGGACTGGCGTCGATCGAGGGCGGCCGCCACCCTGGTTGGGGAACCATGAATAGGATCGTCCCGCTTGGCGACGCGTATCTCGAGCTGGTGGCCGTAGTCGAAGAGGATGAAGCTGTCAGGAGCGTCTTCGGGCGCTGGATCAGGGGTGCGGCAACCGATGGCGGGCATTTGCTGGGCTGGGCGGTGCGTACGGACGACCTCGACCACGTGAGCCGGAGACTCGGCCTGACGCCGCGCTCTGGGTCGCGGGTCGGACGGGATGGCAAGGTGCTCCGCTGGCGAATCGCAGGAATGGAAATGGCTGCGGTCGATCCATCGCTGCCCTTCTTCATCGAATGGGCGCCCGGAGCGACTCTTCCCGGACGTTCGCGGTGGCTTGGTCAGGCCTCGATCACAGAGCTGGCGATTCAGACTGACACGCAACAGCTGGCGACGTGGCTCGGGGACCATTCCCTGCCGATCAGCGTCGAGGCCGGTAGACCGGCGATCATCGGCCTCATCGTCGACGGACCTCGCGGGAGAACCGTCTTGGGCACGCACCCAGGCTAATGATGCCGAGACTTCTTCTGTACTTCCAAGCACTCGGTTTGTCTGGGCGTCAAGCTGCGTGTGCACACATGGACTCCGCCCTCGGTGACGGTGCACGTGCCGATCAACTCATCCGCGGCCAAGCGACGGTAGCGGCCGATCACGAGCGGATGGGTCAACCCCTCGTTTCCGTCGGCATCGGATTGGGTCAGCTTTCTGAACAACGGTGACAACAGCAACAATGGCGGGCCCTTCGAGGTGTTCGCCGTGTGCGCGGGGACCTGACGTCCTGGGGTCCACCTGATCGTCTCGGAGAGTCCCTGCTCGACAGCCGATGGCGGCGGACACCTTGGCCATGCGTGCCAGCTGCGTACGAGCCCTTTGCACCATCTGAACTATCAGGCCGCGTTGAGAGTGGGCACCTCGTTCGCTGTATCGGCGATCAGCGTCGTACACCGGACCGGCCTACTGTTCGTACAATCGGGGACGACCTTGTCGCAGCGGGCTGAGATCACTGCCCCCGACCGCGTCACCGGCGACCGGTTCGGTTGGTCAGTAACCCTATCGGGCTCCACCGCGACGGTGGGCGCACCCGCCAGGCACTCTATTGCCCTCCCGTCACCGGGTCGATTTGCGATCAGCGTGGATCCGCGTTGCGGTCTGTGTGGGCCCCCGTAGGATTAGCGTGGATCCCCGTGGAACTTGGAGGTAAGTGGTGGCTTAGCGGCCATTTTGACCTCCCCCGAAGACAGAGCTGGAGCGGTACCTTGCCAAGGTAAGGATCGCGAGTTCGAGCCTCGTCTCCCGCTCCACTCCGTGATTTGAATACGGATTGGCCCGGCTTCGGTCGGCGGCCGACCGCGTGAAGTTCGCCGAGACTACGTGTCTAGGAATTCCTAGACGGCCTACCTGCAGAAGGTGGTGTTAGGGCCTGCGAGCTGTGGCGCACCGCGATGCGCTCGGCCGCGCCCGCTGCCAATAGCGTGGTGATCATGTAACGCCCCCTCCACGTGCGGCCAGAAGTACTGTCAGCGCATCCGGCGCGACCGCCGTGCGCGGGAGGTCGATCGATTGCAGAGGACATGGCATGGCGCCGGTTCACCGCGGAGTGCTAGCCACCCCTCTGAGCGGGGCGGCAGCACCATCGCCAGCCATTCAGCCGTTGCATATGGTGTATCTCATGACCACACGCTCGGAGCGGCGAGCGGTTCGGCTCGCATGGACGATCGGAATGTGCTCTGTGGCCCTCCTGGTCGTCGCCCTGGTGCTGCTCGTGCTGGACTGGAAGGCAATCGATGCGCCGGCCAGGACGGAGTTCCAGTATTTCCTCCAAGCCCCGATCGTGGGCATCCTCGGCGTGCTGATCGCCACACGACGGCCGCGGAACCCGATCGGGTGGTTGCTGCTGGCAATCGCTGCCGTCGCCGTCATCGTCCTCGTGGCTTACTTCATCGCCTTGCGCGGGCTGCTGAGCGGCGCTTCGCCCAGGAGCTGGGTGGGGTGGCCGGCCACGGTGTTCGGCACCTTTGGCACCCCCGGGGCTGGTGCGCTCCTGGTGGCGTTCGTGATCCTGTTCTTCCCGACCGGACGGCTGCCTGGGCCCCGCTGGCGATGGGGGGCGTGGGTGGTGCTCGCCGCCGGCGCCCTGCTGAGCACGTCGACGCTGCTGGCCACAACGCCGATCCAGCTGTCGCCCCGGCTCCCCAGCGTGGCAAATCCGCTCGCCGTGCCAGCGCTCGACGGGCTCACCAACCCCGACAGTCCCGTCTTCTACTTGACGCCGATGCTGTTGAGTGGTGTCCTCGTCGCAGCACTTGTGGTGCGCTTCCGCCGCTCGCGAGACGTGGAGCGGCGGCAGCTGCGCTGGTTCGCGTTCGTCGGCGCAGCCGCGCTCGGACTGGTCATCCTGGGCTCTCTCAGCGGCGTTCGTGACGTCACCAACAAGGCAGGTTTCTTCACCATTGCCGTGCTGGTTCCCGCCACGATCGGGCTGGCGGTGATGCGCTACCGGCTGTATGACCTCGACATCTTCATCAGCCGCACCATCGTGTACAGCTCATTGGCCGTGTTCATCACAGCCGCGTATGTGGGAATCGCGGTCGGCATCGGCACGTTGGTTGGCAGTGGAGGCAAGCCGAACCTCGGCCTGTCGATCCTGGCCACAGCAATCGTTGCGGTGGGGTTCCAGCCCGTGCGCGAGCGCGTCCAGCACCTAGCGAACCGCTTCGTGTACGGGAAGCGCGCGACGCCGTACGAATTGCTCTCGCAGTTCTCCGAGCGGGTTGCTGAGTCGTACGCCACCGATGACGTGCTGCCCCACATGGCGCGTGTGCTTGCTGACGCCACCGCCGCGGAGTCGGCGGAGGTCTGGCTGCGCAGCGGCCACGGGCTGCGCCGCATTGCCGCGTTCCCGACCGGCACCGCGATGTCGGGCACGCCGCAGTTGAAAAACGTCGAGGGCTCGGAGTTGTCGATCCCCGGCCGCGATCGCTCGGTCGTCGTGCTTCACCAGGGCGAGGTGCTCGGCGCGCTGGCGATCATCAAGCGACGAGGTGAATCGATCACCCCGATCGAGGTCAAGCTGATGGACGACCTCGCTCACCAGGCCGGTCTGGTTCTCAAAAACGTCGGCCTGACCGCCGACCTGCAGGCGCGCCTCGTCGACCTGCGCGCTTCACGGCAGCGGCTGGTGGCAGCTCAGGACGACGAGCGCCGGAAGCTGGAACGCAACCTCCATGACGGGGCCCAACAGCACCTTGTCGCCATCAAGGTAAAGCTCGGGCTGGCGGAGATGTTCACGTCGAAAGACCCGGAGAAGGCGAAGGCGACCCTTGCCGCACTCAAGGGAGACGCCGATGAAGCACTGGAGACTCTGCGCGACCTGGCTCGCGGCATCTACCCGCCCCTGCTCGCGGACAAGGGTCTGCCTGCCGCTCTGCGATCGCAGGCGGCGAAGGCCACGCTTCCTGTGACGGTGCACGCGGAGGGTGTGGTCAGGTACCCCCAGGAGACCGAGGCGGCCCTCTACTTTTGCACCCTCGAAGCGCTGCAGAACGTGCAGAAGTACGCACAGGCGTCGGCTGCGATCGTGCGCCTGCGCGACGACGGCGAGTCCCTGAGTATCGAGGTCGCCGACGACGGACGGGGCTTCGATGCCGCGAGTGTTGCCCGCGGTGCGGGGCTCACCAACATGGAGGACCGGCTGGATTCACTCGGCGGGGTGCTGGAGGTCATCTCCACGCCAGGGGCAGGCACCACGTTGCGAGGGTCCATCCCGGTCACGGGCCCGGCGCGTTGCGATACGCTGGCAGAGTCGTTTGCGGCCGCGGGTGCCGATCCTTCTCGAACACGCGCGAGCATCTAGCATGGTTGGCCATGAGGCTGACCCCTCGCTCTCCTCCGGCGGGGGCACCTTGACGGGTCCCCCGGTGCCGGCTATCGCGTCGGAGTGATGGGCGCCGTCGCCCTATGGTTCCATCGTCGGCAGGTGACGCCTCTGACACCTTGATCGCCGCCATGCGTTCGGTGCAACGCGGACTAGTGCTCGAACTGGGCGGCCTCATGGCCGTCTTCGCGCTCATGGAAGGACTCCGCTACCTGCCGACCTGAGAGCGCCAGGCAGTCGCCGCACGCTCCCGGCCCGAGTTTCCGACCAGCGGCTCGGGATCGCCCTGGAATCCCAATCTATTTGGTGGTTGCGGCTACCCGAGCATTCTTCTCACGACCCAGGCCGGTGGGAGCGGGAGGCCCTTTCCCTTGGGCTCGGCGACCGCCGCGCTGTCCACGCGGCGGCGACGCCAGCAATTCTCCTTCCCGCGTTGAGGCGAATGGCCGGAAGGCTCGCGCGCGTCGTCGCGTGCGTCACGAATCGATGTCAGGTTCTGAGAGCTGATGCGGCTGGCGGCCCTGATCTCAACGCCGAAGCCGAGGGAGTGACCGAGGCGAGAATGTGAGCAGTCACTGGGAGACATCTTCACGGTGGTGTGTGGTTGCTAGCTCCGACAGCACCTGCGGGTCGAGCTCATCGCCCGTGACCGTCGCCACCCTGCATGTCGTCACCGCGCGCAGTGTGGCGGTGCGGATGCCACCTTCCAGGACGGCACGCTCGCCCAACACGGCCCCCGGTCCGAACTCGCCGAGGACAGCACCCTTCACCTCCACTGCCACAACACCGTCAAGGAGGACGAAAACTTCGGAGCCCGCGTCACCCTCACTGACAAGCGCTTGACCCTTGCGGAGGCTGCTGATTCGCGGCTTCCTACCGCCGCGCATGATGCGTGTCGAGAGTTCGCGTTCCAGCGCGCTCTCGACCTCGGTCACCAGGGCGGGTGAATCCTCGTCGCCCCACGGCGTATGCGCACCAAACGCCCGCTGGGACCAGCCTTTGGCGTCCAACAGCCCCGACTTGTGCGAAAGCCGACCCTGGTGATCGTAGATCCAGTGTCGAGGAAACGAGCTGGCGCCAACGAGGTCGTGAACTGAGCTGCCGTCGACGTGGAGTGTCAGTGCCAGCGTGGTCCAGACGAGCGGAGCCGAGATTTGCACGAAGGGCGGGTACTTGACGTGGCGCGGCGTCGGGACGCCGGTACGTCCTCCGGTGGTTTGGACGAATCGGACAGAGCCGTCGGAGACGACCGGCGGGTGCTGCCGATCGGGGAATGCGACCGCAGCGAAGGTCGCCACCTTGCCGGCCAACCGCAGCGTGGTGGAGCCGATGTGCCCACGACCGCTGTACCCGTGCGCGGTGATGCGCCC
>JALYZN010000009.1 GCA_030948845.1 Candidatus Dormiibacterota bacterium | reverse complement strand
GCCCGCCACCGAGTCGTAGATGTAGACGGTTGGCCAGCCCACCTCCTGCGCGATCGCGCGTTCAGGGGAGGGGCGCCAGCCGGGCGGGGTCGAAGGCCAGCCAGGCGGCGATGGTGTGGAGGTCCTGCTCGGGCAGGGTGATCGGCCCCGAGCCGATGTTCTCGTGGGTGAGGAAGCGCACCTTCTTGTACATGGTGGCCACCCGGCTCACCCGCACCTCGCCAAGGGACCGCTGACAGATCTCCCCCACCGGTCCCTCGTAGCGCTCGAGGATCTGCAGGGTGGTCCGCGTCTCCGCGAGGGTGAAGTGGTCGACGCTGACCGGGTGGACGTAGGCGCGCTTCTCCTCCCAGTCGAGCCGCTCGACGTGGAACTGGCGACCCTCGTGCAGGTAGATGGCGTCGTCGTGCACCAGCACGGGCGCTGCGAACTGGTCCACCTCGCCGATCACCCGGCCATCGCTGCCGGGACGGCCACCCCCGCTCCCCGCCCACGGGCCTTGCGGTCCCTGGCCTGGCCCTCCGGCACCGGTGGAGGTATCGATGATCACCACGTTGGTGGCGGCGGCGCGGCGCAGGGAGATCGCCTCCGCCGGGAAGGCGTCGGCGGCCCAGTGGTAGCGCGACCCGCTGCGGTGGACAAGGCCGTCGTCCCAGAACAGGTCGAGGAGCGCGCTGGTGGTGTCGACGCCGGCTTCACCGAACGACTCGCCAGACTCGAAGGCGAGCTCGAAGGCGGCCGCCTGGAGGTGGGCGCCGAGCACGAGCAGGTTGTCGGGGTTGATGAGTCCGTGCTCAGGGGGCGCCTCGAGGACGTAGCGCGGGTTGTTGACCAGGAATTGGTCCAGCGGTGAGTCTGTGGCGATGAAGACGCCGAGCGACTCGCTGTCGCGTCGCCCTGCCCGGCCGAGCTGTTGCCAGGTCGAGGCGATGCTTCCCGGGTAACCGACCAGAATCGCCGCATCCAGGTTGCCGATGTCGATGCCCAGCTCGAGCGCGTTGGTGCTGACCACCCCGCGCACGCTGCCGTCGCGCAGACCGGCTTCGATGGCGCGACGCTCCAGCGGCAGGTAGCCCGCGCGATAGCCGCGCACCGGCGGCGTGCCACCCTCTCGCGGCGTGGGGTGCAGCCGTTGCAGGTAGGTGAGCAGCACCTCCACGCTGGAGCGGCTGCGCGCGAAGGCTATGGTCTGCAGGTTGCTGGTGAGCAGCTCGGTCATCAACCGTCGAGCTTCCAGCGTGGCGGAGCGCCGCACCCCCATGGTGCCGTCGACCAGCGGCGGGTTCCAGAACCACAGCCGGCGCGCGGCGCGAGGGGCACCGTTGCGATCGACGAGCTGCACCGGACGTTCGAGCAGCTGCTCGGCGAGCTCGCGCGGGTTGGCGATGGTGGCGCTGCACGCGATGACGGTGGGATTGCTGCCGTAGAAGCGGCACAAGCGCAGCAACCGGCGCAGCACGTTGGCAAGGTGCGAGCCGAACAGGCCGCGGTAGGCGTGGAGCTCGTCGATGACGATGTAGCGCAGGTGCTGGAAGAGCCGGACCCAGCTGGTGTGGTGGGGCAGGATGCCGCTGTGCAGCATGTCCGGGTTGGTGACCACGATGTTGCCGTCGTTGCGCACCGCGCGACGCAGTCCTGGTGCTGTGTCGCCGTCGTACGTGGCGGCGCGCAGACCGTCG
Organism: Candidatus Dormiibacterota bacterium; assembly: GCA_030948845.1. GTDB lineage: Bacteria > Chloroflexota > Dormibacteria > Aeolococcales > Aeolococcaceae > Aeolococcus. The sequence goes on along the minus strand of JALYZN010000009.1, from coordinate 8,980 downwards.
GGAAGGTGCATGGCGATGTCCTGCAGCCCCGCCAGCTGGTCCTGCGCCAGCGCCTTGGTGGGAAAGAGCCACAGCGAGCGGGCGTCCGGGTCGTGCAGCCATGCGTCGAGCACGGGGACGGCAAACGCGAGCGTCTTGCCGCTCGCTGTCGGTGTCACCACCACCACGTCGCGGCCGGCGAGGGCGTGCTCGATGGCCTCGGCCTGGTGGATGTACGGACGGTCGATGCCGCGCCGGTCCAGCGCGGCGAGCAGGCGAAGATCGAGCGACGCCGGCCATTCCGCGTACTGGGCGGGGTTGGCCGGGATCAGCTCCTCATGGACGATGCGCCCCTCGACAGTCGCGCTGGCACGTAGCCGCGCCAGGGCGCCGGCGACGGGATCGGCGAGGGTGGCCACGGTGGCCGAGTGTAGCGAACATCCGTTCGCATGACAATGCTCGCCGGCCGCTCAACGAGCGCGAATGTCCTGTCGGCTGAGCTTTGGGCCGTACCGCGGCGCGCCGCGGCCGCCGGACATGAGCAGGCGGATGACGCGGCCGCGCTGGCCGGCGTAGGGCTCGAGCAGCTCGAGCATGCGCGCGTCGTCGGCTCGCGGCTCGCGGGCGAGCGCGTAGGCAACCGCGTTGGGCACGTGGTAGTCACCGAGGGGCACCGCATCCGGGTCGCCGTGGCTCACAGCGGTCACCTCGGCGGCAGTCCACGGTCCGATGCCGGGGAGTGACTGCAACCGCGCGCGGGCCTCGGCTGGGGGCAGGGCGGCGAGCGCGTCGAGCGAGCCAGCGCGACGCGCCGCATCCACGATGACAGTCGCGCGACGGCGCTCGACGTTGCACTCGTGGAAGATCCAGTACGGGGTGCGCGCGATGCGGCCGGGGTCGGGCGGGAGGAACAGGCCAGCGTCCCCGGGCGCCGGCTCGCCAAGGCGGCCGACGAGGTCGCGGTAGGCCCGGCGGGCGTCGAAACCGACCACCTTCTGGGCAAGAACGGTCCACACCAGGGCGTCGAACACGCCGGTGCCGGAGGTGAGGCGGAGGCCGGGCGTGCGCCGCCGGGCCTCCGCCACGACCTGGTGCAGCGGGCGGAGTGCGGTCGGGTCGTCATGGAGACCCGCCAACCGCGGAGCGAGCTCGAGGGCCTGCGCGGACCCCGGGCCGATGGCGCGCGCGACGAGCTCGCCGCCATCGACGCGGAGGTGGAGGGTCGCGGGGCCGCTCGCCGTCCGCAGCGCGCGCCAGACCTGGCCGGCGGCGACTCGGGTGGTGGGGTCGTGCGCGCCCTGGCGCAGGGGGAACGTGGTGGCGACCAGGTCGACGGGGACGTGGGCGATGGGGAAGTGGCGCTCGGGGGCCTGGAGACGGCCAACCATGGTCACCCGGTCCACGATAACCGGGACCTGGCCGCGACCCGGTGGCGCGTCAGCGCGGCGGGCGCCACATGGTCGTGACCGCGGGCCCGTTGCCGGGGTACGTGAACTCGCCGACGGGCTCAAATCCGACGCTCCGGTAGCGCGCGTCGTTGCGCGGGTTCGAGGACTCGAGGTAGGCGGCTTGATGCTCGGCGTCGATGAGGGCCAGGTCGTGGGCGAGAAGCCACATGCCGGCACCGCGACCGCGATGCTCTGGGTGGGTGCCGAGCAGCGAGAGGTAGTAGTGCGGCTCGGTGTGCGGATGCGCGACCTCGAAGCGACTGAGAAGCTCGCGGAAACCCGCCTCCCCAGGGCCGAGGTGACGGGCAAACTCATCCACCTGAGCCTCCTGCTCCGGCGCCAGCTCGGTCTTTCCCGGCGGGATCCACACGGAGACGGCGGCGCCGCCATCCGCCAGCCAGGTCCACGAGTGCCGGCTCCCGCCCTCGACGAACAGGTGCCACAACGGTGCGCGCTGCTCGAGGGTGAGGGTCCCCAGCGCGTGGCTCCACAGCGGGTCCTGTGCGAACGCCAGGCCAACGATCCCAGCGACCAGGTCCACCTCGGCCGGGGCCGCACGTCGCGCGGACGGCGGATTCTTCATAGGTGCGCGACTGTATCGGACGGCCGCCGGCCGTCAAGACGCCGCGCATTGTCGCCTCTGTCGTTTTGCCGTCTGGCGCGATCGGGTACAACGTGGGGCAGTGGCTACAGCCTTTCAGGACTATTACGCGATCCTCGGGGTGCCCAAGACGGCGACCCAGAAGGAGATCAAAGCCGCCTTCAGGAAGGCGGCGCGCAAGCATCACCCCGACCTCAACCAGAACGACCCCGCGGCGGAGCGCCGCTTCAAGGAGATCAACGAGGCCAACGAGGTGCTCAGCGATCCCAAGAAGCGCAGCCTCTACGACGAGGTGGGCCCGCGTTGGCGCGAGTACGAGGCCTGGGACAAGGCGGGACGTCCCGGCCCGTCCCCCTTCGGTGTGGCGCGGGACGGGTTCGGCTCCGGCGGCGGCGGTCCCCAAGTGGAGTACCGCACCGTCTCGCCGGACGAGCTGGAGAGCATGTTCGGCGACGCCGACCCCTTCTCCGACTTCTTCCACTCGATGTTTGGACGCTCCTCCGCCGGGGGCGCGCGCTCGCGCACCCGGGTGGCGCCGCGGCGCGGGGAGGACGTCGAGGGGATGACCGAGATCACCCTGGAGGAGGCTTACACCGGCACCACGCGAACCATCGAAATGAGCGGTGGCGGACGGTCGCGTCGCGTCGAGATCAGCATCCCTGCCGGTGTTGCGGACGGCGCCCGAGTGCGAGCCGCCGGCCAGGGTGGCGCCGGCAGTGATGGCGCCGGATCCGGGGACCTCTTCGTGCGCGTGCGCGTTCGTCCGCATTCTCGCTTCACCCGCGACGGCAGCGATCTGCGCGAGCAGGTCGAGGTGCCGCTCGACGTTGCCCTGCTCGGCGGGGAGATCGCAGTGCGCACGCTGCGGGGCACGACCGCCCAGCTGCGCATCCCTCTGGCCAGCCAGAACGGCGCGAGGCTGCGCCTGCGCGGCCTGGGGATGCCCAAGCTCCACGGCGACGGCCATGGCGACCTCATCGCCGAGGTGTCCGTGAGTCTGCCCAGCCAGCTCACCCCCGCAGCCGAGCGCCTCGCCGAGGAGCTGCGCGCGGAGAGGGAGGACGGGCCGACGGCCTAGTCGCTGATCCCGAACAGGGCGCGGATCCGGGCGCGCAGGTCGTCTTCGCCGATCGCTCCCGGGACCACGCTGAGCAGCCGGCCGCTGGAGTCGTAGAACGCGGTCACCGGCATGCCGCGGGCGCCGAGCGAGTCGTGCAACCCGCTGGCCTGCGTGCCTCCCACGTCGCGCGCCAGCGGCCAGCCGTCGATCCCGTACTGGCGCGCCATGGCCAGGCCGTCGCCGGTCTCCTGGGAGTCGATCCCGGCGAAGGTGACCCGGCCGGAGAGCTGGTGGGACAGCGTCGCCATCCCGGGCAGCTCGCCGCGGCAGGCGGTGCACCAGGAGGCGAAGAAGTTGAGCACCACGGGATGACCGCGCAGGTCGGCCAGCTTCACGCTGCCGATGCCGATGAGGCGGGGAAGCTCCCAATTGGTGGCGCTGGTCGACGTGGCGGCGGGCTGCGGCGAGGACGACGTTCCACGGACCGCGAACACCATCGCGGTGAGGACCACCACGAGAACCAGCGCCGAGCGCCATGCGAATGTGCGCGAATGCGGGATGGTCACGCCGCGATTGTCCCACTGCAACGCTCGCGCACAACGCCTCCCGGCGGCCGTCCGCAGCAAGGTGCAGCTACGCGTTGCCGGCGGCATCGATCCGGTAGCGGAGCAGCAGATGGTTGTCGGCACGCCGCACCGAGCGCAGCATGCCGCGCCGGGTGAAGGGCGGCAACGCGACTCCTTCGACAAGGCTGCGCCGCTCTGCCGAGTGGTTGCTGCGACCGGCCAGCTGCGGCGCCACCGTCAGGAAGAGGTCGATCGGCACCCGCCCGTCGAGCAGGGTGCCGAAGAGGTGCGGGCCGCCCTCGCACAGCACCGGTCCTCCCCCACTCAGCTGCCGCGCCGCCTCGATGACCGCCGCCGCGGAGACCGGTGCGGCGCCGGTCGGTGTGCCGGTCCGGGCCAGTGCCTCGGCTGCGGGGAGCACGCCGTCGGTGGTGAGCACGTGGAGCGGCACCGCCGGCCGAGCCACGGCGTCGGCATGCGGGGGCAGGGCGTGCGAACCGCCGACCACCAAGAGCGGGGCAGGCTCTGACGGCAGTCCGGCCGCCATGCGCAGCGCATCCATGTCGGCAGCGCGTTCGGGCGCCAGCGCGCGCGGCGTCCACTGGTGATTGCCGGTGGCCCGCAGCGTGCCGGCGCCCACCACGATGACGCCGGCGACCGCGCGCAGCATCGCCATCAGGGTGCGGTCGGCAGCGACCCCTCCGCCCACCGCCCGCGAGTCGTCCGTGTCCTTGCCAAAGCTGACGATGCCGTCGATGGTGCTGACAAAGTTGACCGAAACCCGGTCGCTGTCGAGACGCAGCGCAGCGCCGTACTCCTCCTCGAGGGCGGAGCGCGGCGGCGACGTCTCCGTCTCGGCGAGAACCTCGAAGAGGCCGGACGGCTGCACCTCAGGCGCCGGTATGCACTCCCACCGCCGTCCCGATGCCGTAGGTGACGGCGGCCACGACGGCGGCGATGAGGATCTGGCGCAGCGCGGTGCGCACTGGCGAACGCCCGGTGAAATACGCCAGGGCGACGCCAACGGCGAGCGCGGCGACGGCGCCGAGGATGATCGACGCCAGCACCGCTGCGGTCCCGCTGCCGAAGAACCAGGGGAGAAGCGGGATCAGGGCGCCCACGGCAAAGCTGCCGAACGATGATGCCGCCGCGGCTCGTGGGGACCCTATCGAGCCGGGATTGACCCCGAGCTCCTCGCGCGTGTGCACCTCGAGCGCGAGCTCGGGATCCCTCGCCAGGGCGGTGGCGACCTCTTCGGCTGCGCCCGTGGGGACGCCGCGGGAGACGTAGAGGGCCACCAGCTCGCGATGCTCCGACTCGGGGTGGCGGCGCAGCTCCTCGCGCTCGATGGCCACCTCGCGCTGGATCAGCTCGCGCTGAGCGCTCATCGAGACGTACTCGCCAGCGGCCATCGAGAACGCACCGGCGACGAGGCCGGCCAGGCCGGCAAGGCGGACCACACCGGCAGCGGGATGTGCACCGGCCACGCCGAGGATCAGGGAGACGTTGGTGAGCAGCCCATCGCTGACCCCGAAGACGGCAGCGCGGGCGGCGCCGCCCTGGACGTCACGGTGATGTTCGGGACGGTGCGCTGGCACCTGCATCGACATCGCCGGCCGGACTTTGAGCTCCACGCTCGAGAGATTACTTCGCCAGCGGCAGAAGGCGGACCCGGCCGCGTCGCTGATCGGCCTGGGAGGGGCGGCTGGGCGCCACCGTTCGCACCGCCTCGCCGGGACGGCCGAAGTAGTAGCCCTGGGCGCAGTGCACACCGAGGCGCTTCAACGATTCGGCCTCCTCGACCGTCTCGACGCCCTCGGCGACGGCGGTGGCGTTGATCTGTTCGATGAAGTAGATGAGCCCGTGAAGCAGCGCGCGCCGGGCCAGGTCACGATGGATGTCGCGGATCAGTGACATGTCGAGCTTGACGATGTCGGGTTTGGTGCTGAGGATGTGGCTGAAGGTTGCGAAGCCGGCGCCAGCGTCGTCGACCGCGTAGCGCATGCCCCGGAACCGAAGCCGCGCCACCGAGCTGTTGAACTGCGGGTAGTCGCCGATGGCGGCGTGCTCGGTGACCTCGATGACGATGCGGTCGGTGCCGTTCTCGATGAGCGTGGCGAACTCGGCGCTCACGGCGGTCTCGGGTGACACGTTGATCGACAGATAGGTGTCAGGCGGCAGGGTGTCGAGGTGCTCGAGCGCGGACCGCACCGCGGCCAGCTCGAGCTCGGGCCCAAGGCCCACCTCGCCGGCGGCGGCGAACCAGACGTCGGGCGGCTGCGGAGTCTCGCCCTCGAACCGGGCGAGCGCCTCGAAGCCGACGGCAGTGCCACTGACCAGGTCGACGATCGGTTGCAGAACGGTGGTGAGTCGTCCTTCGCGCAACACCGCGCGGATCTGCGCGCGCTTCTGGCGGCGGGCCACCGCCTCGCGCTCCTCACGCTCCAGCTGCTCGGCGTAGATGCGCGCCAGCATGCGCATGAAACGCACGTCGCGCTTGCCCAGGCTGTGATCGGGGCTGCGGCTGACGCAGGCCATCGATCCCCAGATGCGCCCGTCGGGGAGGCTCACTGGTACGCCCACGTAGCTGCCGATGTTGGCCTCAAGGGTGACCTCCATGGTGGAGGCAATGGGGTCGGCGGCGGTGTCGGGGATGGCCTCGCCGAGGGTCCCGTCGGTCATCGCCTGGCAGTACATCCACCCCAGCGGGACGCGCAGCTCCGAGCTCAGCCGGAAGAGCGCGGCATCACCGGCGACATTGCGGAACACCTGCTCGCCACCGGCGAACTCGGCGACAAACGCGACGTCCGTGTCCAGGTACTCGCGGGCCGCCTCGAGGATGTCGTCGATGAGCATCCGGGCGGGCTCGTCGAGCGCAAGCGCGGTCAGCGCGTTGTCGCCGGGCGTGCTCTCACCTGCGATCACATTCCATCCACGTGGTTTCTCGGCTCCGTCACAGACGACACTCTGCGCTGTATACCGGGCCCGGCGCTGTGGTTTCCGCCCTGCGACACACCTGTGACGGGTCGAGCAGGATTTTCGGCTCAGCGGGTGGCGGATCCGACGGCCGGTTCCTTCAGAAGGGCCTGGCCGTCAAGGCCGCCGGCCGGCAACCCCGGCGCCTCACAGCTCTCGGCATCGCGGCCGACCTCGGCGTTGAGCGCACCGCCCAGCATGATGATCTGGGAGAGCAGGAAGAAGTAGAAGAGCAGCACGAACACCAGCCCGAACGTCTGTCCCCACTGGGGCGCGTTGGTCACCAGCTTGAAGTACAGCGGGAACACCAGGGTGAGCGCCTCGAAGAGCACCCCGGCGGCGATGGCACCGCCGACGATGTCGCGCACATGCTGTTTGCGGTGCGGCACGACGTAGTAGATGATCCCGAACAGCAGGCTGGCGTCGACGATGCCTGCGCTCACCTGGAGAAGGATCCCGGCCACGCCGCCGTGCAGGAAGCCGGGCAACCCGGGGATGGACTGCAGCAGTGAGAGCAGGCTGCCACTGAGCAGCAGCGGCAGCGCCATGACGATGAAGACGATGACCATGCCGATCGCCATCAGCTTCTGCTGCAGGAAGTCACGCGACTTGCACGGGTACAGGCTGTTGAGACCGTTCTCGATGGCGCTGAAGAGGCTGGCTCCCGACCACAGCAGGCCGAGGATGCCGACGATGGCGAACAGCCCGCTGCTGCGCCGGAAGTCGTTGAGCGCGGTGATGAGCTCGCAGGAGGCGCCGCTGCTCTGCTTGGCCTGGCAGGACGGAAACGCGGCCAGCACCTGCTGCTCGATAGTGGCCCGGGTGGATGGATCGTGCAATGCCAGCCCGACCGCGCTGATCACCAGGAACACCATCGGGAAGAAGGCGAAGAACAGGTTCCAGGCGATGATCGTCGCCCAGTTCGGTCCCTGGGCGTTGAGGAAGCGGTTGATCGCGCGCAGCGGGAGAGACTGGAGGAGCCTGTCCTTCACTCCACTGATGCTAGGCGATGGGGGCGATCCGCTCTGTGTAGAGGGGGTTGTCGCGGAAGACGGCCATGAGCTCGACGTCGATGAGCGCGCCGTCACGCCAGTAGTGCTGGCGGCGGATGCCCTCGCTGACGAAACCCGCCTTCTCGTAGCTGCGCCGGGCGCGGTCGTTGCCGGCGTACACGCACAGGTGCACCTTCTCCATCGCCTGGAATCGGAAGGCGTACTCGACCGCCAGCATGCATGCCTCGGTCCCGTACCCGCGACCCCATTGTTCGGGTGGACCAAGCCAGATGCCCCAGCCGCAATGGCGATTGCGGCGGTCGATGGCGTGCAGACCGGTGCTACCCAGGAAGGCGCCGTCGGCGATGCGCTCGATCGCCCAGATGACCTGGTCGGGAAGCGGTGCATCGGTCAGCGTCGACGCCACGAATGTCCTCGCGTGCTCGACCGAATACGGTCCATGCGACCACTCCGCGAGGTTGGCAACCACCCGCGGATCGGCGAGGAGTTCGGCGATGGTTGGCGCGTCGTCCGGGCGGAGCGCGCGCAGCTGTACCAGCGTGCCCGTGATGTCCATCTCAGGACAGGGCCGCGGCGCGCTGCAGCTCGGCGATGATGGCGTCGCCCACCTGCGACGTGCCCACCGAGGTGGGATCGTCGCGGCTTGGCTTCATGTCGTAGGTGACATTCTTCCCGTCGGCGATGATGACTGCGATGGCCGCCTCGAGGCGGTCACCGGCGTCCTTCTCGCCGATGTGGCGAAGCATGAGCACGCCGCTCAGCATCATCGCCATCGGGTTGGCGACGTTCTTGCCCGCGTACTTCGGCGCGCTTCCGTGGGTCGCCTCGAAGACGGCGATCTCATCGCCGGTGTTGGCGCCGGGCGCGAGGCCGAGGCCGCCGACCAGCCCGGCGCATAGGTCGCTGAGGATGTCGCCGTAGAGGTTGGGCATCACCATGACGTCATAGAGCTCCGGCTTCTGCATCAGCTGCATCGCCATGTTGTCGACGATGCGATCGTCGAACTCCACGTCCGGGAACTCGCCGGCGACGCGCTCAGACGTACGCAGCCAGAGACCGTCGGTGTGCTTCATGATGTTGGCCTTGTGCACGGACGTCACCTTGTGGCGCCCATGGGCCTGTGCCCACCGGAAGGCAAAGCGGACGATTCGCTCGCTGCCGAAGACGCTGATCGGCTTGATCGACAGCCCGGAGTCCGCGCGCATCGACCTCCCCGCAAGCTCGCCGATCTCGGCAAGCAACCGCTTGGTCACCTCCTCGCCCTCGGCGAACTCGATGCCCGCATAGAGGTCCTCGGTGTTCTCACGCACGATCACCAGGTCGATGTCGCTGAAGCG
>JALYZN010000008.1 GCA_030948845.1 Candidatus Dormiibacterota bacterium | reverse complement strand
CCGGCCGGCTCGGGGGTGGTCATGTCGCCCCAGACGACCGAGTTGTACCCCTGCGCGAACGAGACCGCGTTGGGGTCCTTGTCCTCACCACCGTCGAGGGTGAACACTTTCGGGCTGGTGACGCTCCAGGACTGCAGGCACGACTGGAAACCCGTCCCGATCAGCTTGCCCACCTGGACGTTGTCGAAGCTGACGTAATAGGTGTTCGTGCCCTGGAAGGTGGCGCGGTCGTAGCTGATCGTGGGAATCCCGGCCCGCTGCGCCGCGGCCTGGATCTGGGCGCCGACGATGGCGTCCAGCGGGTCGAACACGAGCACGCTGACCCCCAGGGCGATGTCCGCCTGCGCGGCCGCCAGCTGGCTGGCGTCGTTTCCCTGGGCGTTGTCGATCTTGAAGTCCGAGCTGCTGTACCCGGCCGTGGTGAATGCCTTGGTCAGGGACGGCAGATCCTGTTCGACGTAGCGGGCGGAGGTGGCGGCGTCCGGCAGGATCACCCCCACAGTCCCATGGCCGGCGCCGTGCAGAGCGGTGAGCTGGCTCATCGCCGAGAACGAGGCGTCAAAGGACTTGACGCTGAGCCCCGACGGGACGGTCGCACCGCCTCCCGCTGGGGAGGACGTCGTCGTGTTGTTGCTGCTGCCACACGCTGCGGCGACAGCGGCCGCGCCGACCACCGCTCCCCACCGTGTCGCCCGGGTCAACGAGCCCGAGCCTCTGCTGTTGATGCGCATGCCGAGGTCCTCCTGTGGCTATCCAGCCAATGCGATTTGATGGGCGGATGCCCTGTCAGTGGATACCGAATGGTCGCGTGTCCCATACGGCGCGGGGCTATCGCCCTCCTGGAGCGCGAGGGCCAGCGCCCCCAGCACCCCGGCGCGCTCGGAGAACGCCCCGGTGGTGATCTTGGGGGCGTGCGCCGGCAGAGCCATGGTGCGCCGCGCGATCGAATCGCGAATCGCCGAGAGGAGTACCTCGCCGGCGCCGGCGAGCTCACCGCCCACGATGATCAGCTGCGGGCTGAGCAGGTTACAGAGGTTGGCGAGCGCCACCCCGATGTGGCGGCCGGCGTCGGTGAGCACGCGCCGGCAGCCGACGTCGCCCTCCTCGGTGAGACGCAGCAGGTCGGTCACGGTGAAGTCGTCCGGGTAGCTTCGCCGCAGCAGGTCGAGCAACGCCGGTGATGCGGCGAACATCTCCAGACAGCCGCGGTTGCCGCAGCGGCACAGCGGACCGTCCTCCTCGATGGTCGTGTGCCCAATCTCGCCTGCCGTGCCGGCCACGCCGCGGTAAAGCTGGCCGTTGAGGACCAGTCCCGCGCCGATTCCGGTCGACACCTTGACGTAGGCGAAGTCGCTGAAGCCTCGGCCCACGCCCCACAGCCCCTCGGCCAGCGCGCCCAGGTTGGCGTCGTTGTCGACGGTGGTGCGGACCCCGAGGGCGTCCTCGAAGGCCGCGGTAACGTTGAACCCGGCCCAGCCGGGGAGGATCGCCGAGGAGAGGGTGCGGCCCGAGTCGCGGTTGGTCGGCCCGGGGACGCCCACCGCTAGCACCTGGACGTCCGAGATGTCTGCGCCGGCGTTGGCGAGCAACTCGCGGAAGACGCGCGCCGCCTCGGACACGCTCGCGGCCGCTTCGTGACCGTAGGGGAGGGTCACGTAGGCCTCGCCACGCACGGTGTGGGTGAAGTCCGCGACCGCTGCGCGGATGTGGCGGTTGCCGAAGTCGATCCCGCCGACGAGGCCGGTCGATGGCTCGAGGCTGACCTCGGCGACCTTGCGGCCGTTGCGCAGCACCTCTGAGGTGCGCGCCAGGCCATGGCTGGTCAGCTCGCGGACGATGTTGGACACAGAGGCATGCGAGAGGCCCGTGGCACGCGAGATCTCCGCCTGGGTCAGAGGGCCGTTCAGTCGCAACGTGGTGAGTGCCTCATGACGGTTGGCGCGCCGAAGATCCGTCAAAGAACCGCCGCTCCGCCGCCCAACCATTGCCGCGAACTGTGCGCATCAGCCATGGCCACTGTCAAGCTTTGACGGTGTTCGGCGCCCACCGAAGCCTTCGGCCGTCAGATCTTGACTGCGTGGACAGAGTCCGCGGAGGAGCCCGTCGCACCGTCACGCAAGGATTTCCCCCCCGGCTCGTTTGAGTGGATATCGGGGCCCACCAGGAAGGGATGGATGACCAAAGGGAACGCGGCTGCGAGCCATCGCGCGCTCATCAGCATCGGACTGATCGCGGTCGTGGCTGCGGGCATCTCGGGGATGCGTGCGCTGCCCGCCGGCGCGCAGACCATCGACCCGATCAGCTTCAGCACCCCGAACGTCGTGGATCCCGTGCATACGTATGGCGAGCCAACAGTCGTGGTGAGCCCGGCCAACGACAAGACGGTGTACGCCAGCGGTCCGTGGGGCACCGGCACGCAGCGGAGCATCTGGAACGCTTCGGCAGACCTGGGCGAGACCTTCCGCACGGTCCAGGAGTGCGCGCCGCAGGCAGGATCCGCGCAGGTGGCGTCGATCTGCCAGCCCCCCACCGCGGTCAGCAGCACCAAGAATGGACCGGGCGGGGGTGACACCGACCAGCGCCTCGACTCCACAGGGAAGGACTATTACGCCGACCTCTGGGCGCTGGCGTGCGACCGAGTCGCGACAACCACGGACCATGGAGCGACGGCGCCGCAGAACGTGTACGGGTGCAACTCCGCCAACAGCCCGTCGACGCGCCCCGACGGGTCGGATCGGCAGTGGCTGGCCGTACTCGATCCCAAGCTGACCAGCGGGGTCACCAGCGTCGCCCCGGACAAGGCCCTGGCGCCGCTCGCCTACATGGAGTACAACAACCTCCAGACCACGCAGACGGGATGCTCGTACTGGGTGAAGAGCACCGACGGGCTCAACTACTCCCCGGCCAACAACGACAACGGCAACTTCGGCTGCGATGGCTATCCGTCGGTCGATCAGACCACGGGCGACGTCCTCGAGGTGTCGGACGGCGGCAGCAACAACCTGCAGCTCAACATCGGCGTCCCCGACGCGGCCGGCAACCTGTGCTTCCTCGACGACACGGCCAGCATCACCATCGGCGGCACCACGCACGCCTGCGCCGCCGGCGGTGGAAATGCGCTCGGCAACTCACTGATCACGGTGGCCACCGGGCTCACCGGGTCCCCGTCACTCCTGTTCGTGGTCTCCTCGATCGACAGCGCGCGCAACCTGCACGCCACCTTCGCGGTCAGCGGCACGACCACCGCGAGCACAAGCACCTACCAGGTGTTCACCACCGTCGCACCCGCGTTCGACCCGCTGTTCCCCACCTCGCGGCCGTGGTCGCACTGGACCACGCCGCTGCAGGTGAGCCAGGCGCCGTCGAACGTCAACGTCTTCCCCTGGGTGGCTGCGGGCGGCCCCGGCCGATCCGACTCGGTGTGGTACGGCACCAGCACCTTCTCGGACCCGAGCACCAGCGCCGCCCAGAAGTGGTACGCATATATGGGTCAGGTGGTCTGGCCGGTGGACGCCAACGGCTTCGTGGAGGTGACCGGCACCGGCGCCGACGCGCTGGGCGCAGCGGACCTCACCATGGTCCAAGCGAGCCAGCACCCGATGCACTACAACAACATCTGCCTGCTCGGCACCGGCTGCATCACCGCCCAGGGCGATCGCAACCTGGCGGACTTCTTCACCGTGACCATCGACAACACGGGGGCGGCGCTCGTCGAGTACGCCGACACTTCGAACGGCCTGATCCAGCCCGGCTTCACCCCGGCATCCGGGTTGTTCGACCATCCCGGCGCGCCGGTCGTGACGATTGCACGGCAGGACACCGGACCGGGCCTCTTCGGGTACGACGTGGCAACCCGCCCCGGCGAGCCGACGGCTGCCCCGACCACCGCCATGACCGACCCCGCCGGCGACGGCAAGTACCCGGTGATCGGCGGCACCAACGTTCCCGGCCTCGACCTCACCGGCAACCGGCTGTCGCTGTCCGGCGATGGCAAGACGCTGACGGTCACGATGAACGTCAAGGACCTCACCGCGACGGCACTGACCAGCGCCGCGTCGACGGTGACAGGGGCGACCTTCCTGCAGTACGTGACCCGCTGGCAGAAGGGGAACGTCATCTACTACGTTCTCGCCGAGGCACCCGTTGTGGTCGGCGTGCCCCAGGCCTTCCAGTACTACGCGGGCGCCGTGCAGAGCATCGACCTCTGTTCGGTGTCGGCATGCGAGCCGCATGTCACCACCTACCCGGATGCCCCGGCGTTCGATGCGACCGCCACGCAGACCGGCGGGTTCAGCGTCGCCGGTGGAACCGTCGACCCGGGCACCGGCACGATCACCATCCCGGTGCCGGTGGCTGACGTCGGGTCCCCGACGCAGACCAGCCTGCTGGAAGAGGTGGGCTCGTACACCTTCGGCTCCGCCCACAGGCAGTCCACGATCACCAACGCCAACGCGGAGTTCGATCAGCTGCCGCTCGAGGTCGACGGCGCCTGCTGCTTCAATTTCCAACCGCAGGCCGCGTCCGTCGTCCCCGAGGCGCCCTGGCTGCCCGCGTTGCTGGGCATCGGTGGCGTCGCCATCGTCGGCGTGGGGCTGCGCCGCCGTCGCCGTGCGGGCCTTGTGGCAAATTCGTGAGGCGGGTCGCTGACATGGCGCCGGGACGCCGTCACCCGCGCCGCAGTCGGGTACGCCTCCTGGCAGCGCTGGTGGGCTGCACGTCCCTTCTCGCCGTTGTCCCGCTGAAAGCCGCTACGCCCGCGAGTCAGGACGTCGGCGCCGGGGGCGCGCCGCAGCCGAGCACGATCACCTGGACGGGCGCCTCCATCCAGGGCAATCCTGACCCGGTCGGGCCACCGTCACCAACCTGCACGGCCGGCTGCGACCGCGAGGCGTTCAAACTGCACGCGCCCACCGACGCGTACACCGCCACCAACGTCATCAGCGTCACGGCCACTGCGACATTTGATCCGGGAGCCAGTGGCGGCACGGCCGACATCGCGATCCTGGACAACAACAACAACGTTCTGGCGAGCACCACGGCAAGCGGGTCGCCAGCGACGGTGATCGCCAAGGATCTCCCTGCTAACGTGGCCGGGGTTCAGTACGTGGTCGAGGTCGACGGTGACATCGGCGACCCCGTCTCGATGACCACGTACGCCGGTCAGCTCTCCGCCAGCGCTGCGCCCCGCACCATCCAGGCGGCCCATGGAGACGGCGGCATCACACCCAGCCGTGAGACCGTCGCGGACCCGTTCCGGCTCGGCACGGAGCCAACCATCGCGGTGAGCCCGGACGGCACCACCTACGAGGGCCCGATCTTCGGGTTCTCGACCACGCAATCGTTCGTGGAGCGCAGCGACAACGGTGGGCAGACGTTCAACACACTCGGCGCGCCGGGCGCCGGCAAGAACACGGCATGTCCGGGCGGTGGTGACGAGGACATCTCGACCGACCAGTCGAACAACCTGTACTTCTTCGACCTCGGTGGCGCGCCGGTGGTGCCTGCCGCCGTGAGCCCGGACCACGGCAACACCTTCGTCGCCAACTGCCTGGCCAATGACACCGCCACCAATCCCAACCGGCCGAACAGCTTTCCCGACCGGCAGTGGCTCTCGACCGACATCAAGCACAACCGCGAGTGGTACATCTGGCGCGACGGCCTGGTGAACGCCACCACACCGACTGACCCCGTGGCCGGTCCGGTGTATGGGGAGTTCATCACCTCAGCGCCGCTGCCCAGCCCGGCTCCCAGCCCCGCCGGCGCGCCCCAGCTGCTCTTCACCCACCTCTGCCAGAACGGGACCGGCCAGGGGGTGCCGTGCTTCTCGGACGTGGCCGTCGCCGGCAACGCGGTGACCGACAACAGCTCCACCTCACCCGGCTACGGCAAGACCTATCTGGCCATGACCGGACATGGCGGTGTCGGCGTGGCCGTCATCGATCCCACCGCGGCGATCCCGGTTGTCGAGAAGACGGCAGTGCCGACCGCGTCGGGCGGCAACGCGGTCCTCTTCCCCACTGTGGCGGTCGACAGGTCGGGCATCGTGTACGAGGCTTACACCGACGCGGCCAGCTTCCAGGTGATGTTCACCGAGTCGACCAACCAGGGGACTACGTGGACCACCCCAGTCGTCGTGAACGGCGCACCCGCGGCGACCACGGTCATGCCTTGGATCGTGGCCGGCGACGCCGGCCGCGTCGACCTCGTTTTCTACGGCTCGTCGAGCACCGCGGCGCCCAGCACCAACTCGGGCCCCTGGAACGTCTACCTGCTGCAGAACCTTGCGGCCAACGTGGACCACTCATTCGCCTCCTGGACCCAGTCGCTGCTGACCGACCGGCCCAATCATGTTGAGCCGGTGTGCCTGTCCGGGCTGGGCTGCACCACCAATACGGGCCCGGGCGGTGACCGCGAGCTGGGTGACTTCTTCCGGGTGGTGCTCGACAAGGACGGCCGAGCGATGGTGAGCTTCGCGGACGGCAACAACCAGCTCGGCCAGGAGGTGGCCCCCCAAGCGGCCGCGCCGTCCTTTGCGCACTTCGTTCGGCAGGCGACCGGGCCCAGCCTCTACACGTCGGCGGGCACGGTGCCGCCGATCGCAGTGCCCACCAACACCGTCACCGTGGGCGGCCACCACGATCCGTTCCCCTTCGCGTCGCCCGCGTGCCCGTGTCCGGACAATGCCGCGCTCAACCTGTTGACCAGCACGACGAGCTCCGACGGATCCAACGTCCACATCCACCTGGTGATCAGCAACCTGGACGCGGTGACCCCGATCACGCCTCCCGAGCAACCCACCGCGACGTACCTGACCCGCTGGTGGTTCAACGGCAAGGTGTACTTCGCAGCCGCGGAGGACAATGCGAGCACGGGCTTCCGCTACTTCAGTGGCCAGGCATCGCCGGTGAGCGATGGCCTCGCCATCAAGTACGCGTACTACCCGTCGTCGGGCAGCGCGACCGGCGCGGTGGTGACCGGGCCCAACGGAACCATCGACCTCACGGTCCCGGTTGGCCAGGTGGGCAATCCCACCGCCAATCAGGTGCTTTACAGCGTTACGTCGTACACGCTGACCCACACGTCACCGACGGCTCCGAATCCCCCGGTCGGGTCGGGAAACTTCACCGACCTGCCCGCGGTCGTGGACGTCCTCCCCGCGTACAACGTGGTGCCGAACACAACCGCGGTCCCCGAGGCGCGCACCACTATTCTTCTGCTGGCCGTCGGCGTGTTGGGCATCGCAGTCGCCGTGATGCCGCGCCGGCGCCGGCGCCTACGGGCGGCCTAGCTCCTCCACACGCCCGCGGATCTCGTCGCGGAGCCGTCTGACCGCGTCGACATCCTGTCCCGCTGGATCGGGGAGGTCCCAGTCCAGGTACACCTTTCCCGGGATGAACGGGCAGGCGTCCCCGCAGCCCATGGTGACGACCACCTCCGCCCACGCGGCGTCGGCACCCGTGAGCCGGCGTGGGGCGCGCTCGGTGAGGTCGATGCCAACCTCGCGCATCACGGTGATCACTGCGGGATGGAGACGGTCAGCCGGGTCAGAGCCGGCGGACCTCGCCTCACCGCCGAGCCGCTCCCAGAACGCCTGCGCCATCTGCGAACGACCGGCGTTGTGCACGCAGACGACAGAGCGCGCGGCAGCTGTGGCTGGGTCACGAGGCCTGCTGGTGGGGCATCACCACCACGCGTCGCTGCGCTGCGATCCCGGAGCCGACCACGGCGATGAGGAGAAGCGCGGTGCCGACGAACTCGGCGAGGGCGCGACGCGTCAGCAGCATGGCGCGACGGTGCTACCTCCATCGGTTGCGCATGCGCCGGCGCCACACGTGCCGTTGGCGCGGAGCGTCGTCCGCGGCGACGGCTCCGAGTCGGCGAGCACGGTGTACACCTCCCACGGCGCACCGTCCGGGTCGCTGACCCAGACCTTGTCCTGGCGCGCGTAGCAGCATTCGACGCCGTTCTCCTCGGCGGTCTCCAAACCCGCGGCTGCCAGCCGTTGAGTCGTGGCGACGACCTCCTCGGGGGAGAAGACCTCGACGCCGAGGTGGTTGAGCGTCGGGGCGGCGTCCACTGACTCGATGAGCACGAGCTTCAACGGTGGTTCGGCGATCGCGAAGTTGGCGTACCCGGGGCGGCGCTTGGCCGGTTCGGTGCCGAACAGCTTCGAGTAGAACGCGACCGCCGCATCCACGTCGGTGACATTGATGGCCAGCTGAACGCGAGACACGGCTAGAGGCACCCGCTGACGCACGGGCATTCACAGGGACACGGGCAGCCACACGGCACAGCGCACCTCCTATCGATGAGCGTCGATTGATCGTAGCGGGATGTTACGCCGTCCCATCGACGCGTGTCAATGGGTATGATGCGCCGATGACCCCTGTGAGCGAGCTGCCGATGGCGACGACCCGCGTCAAGGGCTGTTGCCAGGAGTTGAGCGAGCCCCTGCCGGCGCAGGTGGTCGATGAGGCCGCTGCGCTGCTGCGCGCCCTGTCCGATCCCACCCGGCTCCAGATGCTGGCCATGCTTGCCCAGGCGGACGAACCCATCTGCGTGTGCGACTTCACCGCGGCCTTCGACCTCGGCCAGCCGACGGTGAGCCATCACCTCGGCAAGCTCCGCGATGCCGGGCTGGTCACCAGCGCCAAGCACGGCATCTGGGCTTTCTACGCGCTCTCACCGAAGCTGCCCGCTATCGCGGAGGCGGTGCTCACCGGGCTGCGGTAGCTCAGGCGGGAATGGGCACGGCGGCGCCC
>JALYZN010000005.1 GCA_030948845.1 Candidatus Dormiibacterota bacterium | reverse complement strand
ACGCACTCGCGTTGCCGGCCCACTGCGCTTTTAAGGAAGCGGCGGCGCAGCCCGGACCATGCCCGCCGGTGACAATGCTGCGAAGAGACACGCCGGGCAGGTCGCTGTCCGAGCAATGTCCTCGATCATCGGAGGACACGGAGGTTCCGAGCTTGTCCAGAGTTCTCTACATCGGCGGCTGCACGCGCAGCGGCAGCACGCTCGTCGACCGCATGCTCGGCCAGATCCCGGGGTTCCTGTCCACGGGCGAGTTCGGGCTGCTCACCACCCACAGCCTGGTGGAGAACCGCCTCTGCGGGTGCGGCAAGCGGTTCATGGAGTGCGACTTCTGGCAGGCCGTCGGAGAGGCGGCCTTCGGTGGGTGGGAATCCGCGGAGGCGCGCGAGCTCGTCGCCCTCCATCCGCAGGTCACCCGCCAGCGCCACCTGCCGCTGCTCTTCGCCCCCGGGTTGTCAGCGAGCTTCTCGAGAAAGCTGCGCCGCTACCAGCAGCTGCTCGGTCGCATGTACGACGCGCTCCACACCGTCAGCGGCGACGAGGTGATCATCGACTCGACCAAGGCGCCCGCGTACGCGCTGGTGCTGCGCGGAGTTCCCGGCATGCACCTGAGCATCCTCCAGCTGGTGCGCGACAGCAGGGGCACGGCGTACTCCGCAACCAAGAAGCAGATCATGCGCGACAGCGTCGACCGCGTTGTCTACAAGCACAGCTACGCACCCGCGGTGATCACCATGCGCTGGAACGTCTATCACCTGCTCTTTGATGTCATGCGCGCTCTCGGCGCCCGCGTCCTGGTGGCAAGGTACGAGGACGTCGTGCACGAGCCGCGCACGCTGCTGGGGCGCATCGCCGCCTTCGCGGGCAGGCCCACCGCTGACGGCGACCTGGACTTCATCTCACCATCGGGGGTGGTGCTCAGCGTTGATCACACCGCGGTTGGCAATGACATGCGCTTCGAGCACGGCAACGTCGTCATGCGCGAGGACGACGCATGGGTTCGCTCGCTGCCGCGCTCCAGCCGGCGCGTGGTCACGCTGCTGAGCTGGCCCCTGCTCAAGCGCTGGAAGTACAACTGAGCGGTGTCAGCTGAGGGTCAACCCCCGTTGGCCACGCGCGGAGCGGGACTGGCGATGGCCTCCTCTTCGTCGGATCCCTCGCCGACCGCGGTGATCAATTCCACGTTGCCGTCGGCCACGTGGAACTCGATGACACCCCCGCGGTTGACCGGCACGCGCCAGCCCTCGCCGGCTGCGCCCTCGAGCCTGGCGATCAGCAACCGGATCATCACGGCGTGGGACACGGCGGCCACTGTCTCGCCCTGGTGTCGTGACCCGATCAGCTCGACCGCCGCAAGCATCCGTTCCTGCGCGTCTGCGATGCGCTCCCCATCGGGGCAGACGCAGCGCAATGGGTCGGTCTTGTACAGCTCGAATGCACGCGGGTCGTGCGCGGCCGCCTCCTTGGCGGTGAGCCCCTGCCAGATGCCGTAGTCGAGGTTGATCAAACCCTGGAGGATGCGGATGTCGGGGACGCCGGCCTCGTCGGCGATGATCTGCGCGGTGGCAATGGTGCGACGCAGCGGCCCCGTGTACACCGCGCTCAGCCCGGCCGGCGAGAGCGTGCGCGCAGCGTCGACCGCCTCCTGGTAGCCCTGGGCATCCAGGGGGACGTCGGCACGTCCGCGGTAACGGTTCTCGACGTTCATGCGCGTCGTGCCGTGGCGGACGAGGAAGACCCGACAGGGTCCTTCCACGGCGTTCACACGCGGCGAGCGGACGTACTCCACGTTGGTCATTGCCTTCCCCCCTCCCCCGGCTGGACCGGGACACGTTGTTCGACCGCCGGTGGCCCGTGGAAGAGGGTATCGACGGCTTGATGGCTTGTCAATGTTTTGGCTGCGTCGTGCGGATCGCCGGTCATGTCAACGGTTGTCAGGTGCGCCGCGTTGCCTCCGCGCAAACGTCCGCTGACGGGGTCGTCCTCGAACAACGTGCCGCGTCTGAGCGCGCGGTCCAACCAGGCGCCCGCCAGCATCGAGGTGAGCAGCGCGAGCAGAACCAGATCGACGTAGAAGCGCTGCGCGATCACGTGCGCGTCGAGCGCGACGGATGCCAACACTATGGCCGGCCCTCCACGCGCGTTGAGCGCCACGGCGAGGTTGAGCGCGCTGCCGCGGCGCTCGCGGGCGATGCGCGCACCTGCGTACACGCTCATCGCCTTGACAGCGCAGGCGAAGAGCAGGAAAAGAGTGAAGAACGCAGGGTCGAACTGATGGATGAGGTCGAGTCTGATTCCGACAATTGCAAAGTACACCGGGATGAAGAACCCAAACGCGAAGCTCTGTATCGTCGCCTGCGCGCTGGCGGCGGTGCCGGTGAGCGTGCCGGCGAGGAGTCCTGCGATGAAGGCGCCGAAGATCGGGGAGATGCCCAGGAACAGCGCCGCGCTGGTCATGGCCATCATGAACACGATCTGGAACGCCAGCGCGTTGCCGCGGCCGAGGACATTGATGCGGTGCGACCCGAGGCGCTCGACGAATGAGCGTCCGAGCGCCAGCGGCACCGCGAAAGCGGCGATGGACACGACGACGTAGTAGGCGTCGGCGGCCGCCGAGCCGGGATGGATCGAGAGCAGGCTCGCGAGCGTGAAGTTGTCGCCGTGCACCGGCGCGACCAGGCCCAGAGCGATGCTCAGGATCACATAAAGGGCAAGGTCCTCGATGACCGCGACACTCAGCACGATGCGCGCGAACGAGGTGCCGAGGATGCCGAGGTCGGCGAGGATGCGAGAGATCACCGGGATGCTGGTGACAGCCACGCCGCAACAGAACACGAGCAGGAACGAGGTGTTGTTCTGCGCGGTGCCCACCAGATGACCGGGGTTGAACACACCGAGGAAGAGGGCTCCGGCGGCGAACGGCACCACGTTGCCGAGCAGCGCGATCAGGCTCGTCGTCCGGCCCTCACCGGGGCGGCGCCGAGCGCGCAGCGCTGCGCCGGCGCAGTACATGAGCAACAGCTGACCCAATTGGTAGACGGCCCCGAGCACCGCCGTCGTCGACGCGCTGCCCGCCGTCAGCTGGTGGGCGAGGTCGGGGCGCAGCGCGCCGAGGACGGTGGGTCCGAGGAGCAGGCCTCCGAAGATCTCACCGGCCACCTGCGGCTGCCGCGCGCGCCGGAAGAGGAAGCCCATCCCGTGCGCGGCGATGAGGATGACGCTGAGGGCGAGCAGGAGGTGAAGCGTGGCGAAGTTGCTGAGACTCACGCGCCGTGACCGACTACTGAGCGAACCGCTTCGAGGATGGCGTCCTGGTGCTCGGCACGGCACACCACCTGGTCGGGCAGCCACGGGTTGGGCTGGTTGTAGCGCAGCGGCGAACCGTCCGCGCGCGTCGCGCACAGGCCGGCGCTCAGCGCCACGGCGACGGGGGCCGCTGAATCCCATTCGTACTGGCCGCCCATGTGCACGTAGGCAGCCGCCTCGCCGCGGACGACTGCCATGGTCTTGGCGCCGGCAGACCCCATGGTCACCAGCACCGCACCGAGGCGGCGGGCGATCTCCTCGGCGGCCGGGGGCGTGTGCGACCGGCTGACCACCAGCCGCAGTGGGCCGCCCGAACCGACAGGCAGCGCCGGCGGCGGTGAGGTGCCGAAGACCAGGCCCGCCGCCGGTAGCGCCACCGCACCCGCCACCGGTGTCCCCTCCTCCACCAGCGCGACGTGGACAGCCCAGTCCTCGCGGCCGGGCTCACCGAACTCCCGGGTGCCGTCGAGCGGGTCGATGATCCAGACGCGGCGCTCACCGAGCCTGCGGGAGTCATCCGTGCCCTCCTCAGAGAGCACGGCGTCCCCCGGCCGCAGCTCCGCAAGCAGCTCCATGATCAGCTCGTGCGACTGCCTGTCCCCCCGGTCGCGAAGTTGCTGAGGGTCAGCGTCGGGGCCGGCGCCGTCGCGCAGGGCCACCAGGGCGCGCCCCGCCTGCTCAGCGATCCGCCGGGCGAGCTCATGGTCGCACTCATCCCCAGCGCGGACCGAGACGGCAGCGTCAGAAGCCACCCTGCGAACCCCCTGCTCACGATTCGACCAACCCGATTGGCCGGCGACGTATCCTACGAGACCACGTGGCGACGCCCCTGGCCAATCGCTTCATTGTAGCCAAAAGCGTCGAACCGTCAAGGAGGGAGAAGGGGGCTCAACGGCGTCCAAGTGGCAACGTCGAGATGGGCCGGGAGCAGCGCGCCGGCTGAGGACCGCCGGGTCCCTGCTATCCTGACCGCGCAAACCAGTCCAGGGTGCCGTCGAGGCAACCTCTCGCCAAAGACCGCAGGCGGGGCACCGTGCTCCTCAATCCCCTGCGATAGGTGAGTGAGCGAAGCGGTTGAGCGTCCGACGACGCGCTGTCCGCGATGCCCACCTCACACAGCGGTGGGTGTCGCCGGAGGCTCCTGCAACAGGAGGAAGCGCATGTCCGTGAATGCCGCCGTGAGCGGCACCCGCGCCGGCCCACGCAAGCGGGAGGCGGTGGAGCGCCTCACCGACAAGCTGAGCCGCGCCACGTCCGCAGTGGTCACCGACTACCGCGGCCTGACCGTCGCCCAGCTCGAGGAACTCCGCGCTCAGCTGCGCATCCAGGGCGTCGACTACGTCGTGGTCAAGAACACCCTGGCCCGCCGCGCCGCCGAGTCCGCCGGGGTGCCCGCGTTCAGCGAGGTGCTCGTCGGCCCCGTCGGGCTGGCGCTCGGGTACGCCGACCTCGCCGTCCCCGCCCGAGTGCTGAGCGAGTACTTCAGGGTCAACAAGCGACTGCCGTCCGTTGCCGGCCTTGTTGAAGGTCAGGTCCTCGACGCCGCCGGCGTCAAGACGCTGTCCGAGCTTCCCTCTCGCGACGCCCTGCTCTCCCAGCTCGCCGGGACGTTGCAATCCCCGCTGACCCAGCTCGCCGGTGCGCTCGATTCGATCACCGCCACATTCGCGTCGACGCTCGAGGCGTACCGCGACCAGCTCGCCGCGGCCGCATAGCGCCGCCCAGGAGACAACCAATGGCAACCAAGACCCTGACCCCAGAGGACTTCGTCGAGTCCCTCAAAGAGTGGACCGTGCTCGACGTCGTCAATGCCGTGAAGCTCATGGAGGAGAAGCTCGGCGTCAAGGCGGCCGCCCCGGTCGCAGCAGCCGCGGCTCCGGCAGCCGGCGGTGGCGGTGCTGAGGCACCCGTTGAGGAGCAGACAGAGTTCACCGTCGTGCTCACCGGGGCGGGCGACGCCAAGATCAACGCCATCAAGGCCGTTCGTGAGGTCACCGGCCTGGGCCTCAAGGAGGCCAAGGACCTGGTCGACGGTGCCCCCAAGCCGGTGCGCGAGGGCGTTTCCCGCGAGGACGCGGACGCCGCCGCCGCCAAGTTGAAGGACGCCGGCGCCTCCGTGGAGATCCGCTGAGCCGACGAAATCCAGCGGGCCCCGCTTCGATCTTGGGCCGGGGCTGACAAGGGGGCTCGCGTCATCGTGACGCGGGCCTCCCCTGCCCCGACGAGGAGTAAGACCAGCGCAGAGGCGAGGTTGTCGGCGCGACGCGGCAAAAGCCCAAAACGCACCATCCGGACCGAGAGCGCCCGCGTTTGATTGAACTCAAATCGGGGTAGAACTCTCTCTCAAGGGCGCAAGAGACCAAGGGGCGCCGATCGGCCGGGCTTTGGTACGATACGTCCTTGTGCCCGTCGCCGTCGGTACCCGCGCGCCTACCTTGTCGAGGGAACTCTAGCACATGGTTTTGAATGCTTCCAGACTGTCCACCCGCCACAACTACGGAAA
>JALYZN010000095.1 GCA_030948845.1 Candidatus Dormiibacterota bacterium | reverse complement strand
GAGCGACTGCGCTGCGTCGAGGAGCACGTCGGCACAACGACGGACCGGCAGGTGAGGGCGGTGGGCAGCGCCATGCTGCTCGCCGTACCGTTGATCGGTGGCCTGGTGCTCCTCGGAGTGGCCCAGCGCAGGCTCAACGCAGTATGGGCTGCCGTGGCACCGTCGGGGCGCCTCTCGCTCTGAGCAGCCTCCACCCGCCGCCGCCACCCCCGCCACCGCCACCTCCGCCACGTCGGGAATGGCGTGGTGGCGCGGCGCCCGCACCCGGGGCGGAAGAGCGCCCGGGCCGGCGGCGGCGGAGCGCGCTGCAGACCCCCGGCTACGTCGACCGCATGGACGTCGCCGACGACGCCGCCGGTCGGGTGGCGATCTTCAGCGTCGACACCCTGCACCCGACCGCCGCCGGAGGGAGGCCGCCGCCTCCGCCGGCCCCGCCGGGCTCGGCTGGTCCGGCGGGGAGGATGGGAGCCTTGCTGGACAGCGCCTACGCGGGTGCCGGGATCGCCGTCGTGCTCGTCGTCATCCTCGTCCTGGGGCTCGTGCTCGGCCGCCACTAGCCAGGCGGCGAGGATACACAAGCCCTGAGTTGTGTGAGTACGCTCCTGTTCGGCGCCGACGCGGAGCTGGCGGGTGCGCCGACGGATGCAGAGCTCATCGCTCAGGTGCTGGGCGGCTGTCGGCCGTCGCCTGCGGTCGCGCGGTGCGCTGCGACGGTGGCCCGGCTTCCGCTCTGGGAGCGTCGTGTTCTCGGCGCGGCGGGGCTCGTGCACGAGCATGGCGTCACGCCGGACCGTGCCCGTCGCCTGGCCGCGGTCTGGGAGCTGGCGGAGCGCTGGTTTCCCGACGACCGTCCGGCAATCACGTCGCCTCGCGAGGCGGTGCTGCTGCTCGGCGGTCTGCGCTCCGCCTCCCGCGAGCAGGTGTGGGTGCTCTTGCTCGACGCCCGCCATCGACCGATCTCGTGCGAGACGGTGGCGGTGGGCAGCATCAACAGCTCGCGGCTGGCGCCACGCGACGTGCTCGCTCCGGCGTTGCGTGCCGGGTCAGCCGCGCTCGTGGTGGCGCACAACCATCCCTCTGGGGATCCCGCGCCCTCACGAGCCGACCGGCATGTGACCGATGCGCTGCGCAGCGCCGCTGCGCTGATCGGCATCCCAATGCTCGACCACATCATCGTCGCGGCGCGCGGTCATCACTCCTTCCGCGAGGTGGAGGGATGGGACGCGGTGACCACGCCGTGAGGGTCGGTCGATCAGGAGAACGCGTCCTCGCCGGTGATCGCCTTGCCGAGGATGAGGGTGTGCACCTCCTCGGTCCCCTCGTACGTCAGGACGGACTCGAGGTTGTTCATGTGGCGCACCACCGGGTACTCGAGGGTGATGCCGTTGGCGCCCAGGATGGTGCGCGCCTCGCGGGCGACGTCGATGGCGGCGCGCACGTTGGCTCGCTTGGCCAGCGACACCTGCACCGGGTGCAGATGCCCCTCGTCCTTGAGCGTGCCCAGGCGGTGCGCCAGCAGCCGGCCCTGGACCAGCGAGGTCGCCATGGTGGCGAGCTTGGCCTGGGTAAGCTGGAAACCTCCGATCGGCCGGTCGAACATTCGACGCGTCTTGCTGTACTCGACGGCGGCCGCAAAACAAGCGCGCGCAGCGCCCATGGCCCCCCAGGCGATGCCGTAGCGGGCCTCGTTGAGACAGGAGAGCGGACCGCGCATCCCGCTCACATCGGGCAGCATCGCGCTCTCCGGCAGCTCCACCGAGTCGAAGTGCAGCTCGCTGGTCACCGACGCGCGCAAAGACAGCTTGCGGTGGATGTCCGCCGCAGTGAAGCCGGGCGTGCCGCGCTCCACCAGGAAGCCACGCACCCCGTCTTCAGTCTTCGCCCAGACCACTGCGACGTCGGCCACCGACCCGTTGGTGATCCACATCTTGCTGCCGTTGAGCAACCAACCACTCCCCGTGCGCGTCGAGGTGGTGCGCATGGCGGTGGGGTCGCTGCCGGCGTCAGCCTCGGTCAATCCGAAGCAGCCCACCATGGTCCCTGCGGCCATCTCTGGCAAGAACTTCTGCTTCTGCTGCTCACTGCCGTACGCACGGATCGGGAACATCGCCAGCGAACCTTGCACGGACACGAACGAGCGCAGTCCGCTGTCTCCCGCCTCCAGCTCCTCACAGGCGACGCCGTACGCGACGGCGGTTGCGCCCGCACAGCCGTAGCCCTTGAGATGCATGCCGAGCAGCCCGAGCCCGGCGAGCTCGGGGATCAGCTCACGCGGGAATGTCGCGGCCTCGAAGTGGTCGCCGATGATCGGCAGCACGCGCTCGCGCACCATCGAGCGCACCGTATCCCTGACCAGGCGCTCATCGTCGCTGAGCAGGTCGTCGACGCTGTAGAGGTCGCTCGGGCTGGGCAACGACGCGGGTGCATGCCGGGGCTCGGTCGTGGTCACCGCCGGATTGAACCACGCCGCCTCACGCGGCGGTTCGCCATGCTCAGGCGAAGGCGTCCAGCGACGACCGGCGGGCGGTCTCAACCTGGTCGCGCAGCACCGCCTCGGACGTGAAGCCCGCGTTGACGGCGACTGTTCTTCCCACCGCGTCGAGGACCACGGTGGTCGGCAACGTCATCACCCGGTACCTTTGCGTCCAGGTCGGTTCCTGTGCGACGTCGATCTCGCGGATGGCCACGTCGTCAATGAGGCCGCGAAGGCGGAGCAGCGCCGGGCGCTGGGCGACGTGGCAGACGGTGCAGTCCACTCCCGTGAAGTAGAGGATGTCCGGTAGCTCGTCCCGGCGGGCAGGCGTTGGAGTTCCGATGAGCAGTCTGCCAACCAGGCGTCGCTGCCACCAGCGCTGCGCCGCCAGGGCAACCCAGGCCAAGGCGATCACCAGGACCGCGGCCAAGGGCGCGATCAGCAGCGAGGACATCGTCAGCCGGCGGCGGCGTGGCGTCGGGTCAGGGGGAGGACACCCACCCGGATCAGCTGCGCGTAGACGATGCAGCCGACGCAGATGTCGAAGGCGAAGTTGAGGAAGGCGAGCGCGATCACGATCCAGCCGAGCGACCAGGCGATGGTGGGCTGGCCGAGCGCCGCGGCCACGCTGGCGGCCACGAGGAAGACGCCGCCGACCAGCTGGGCGAACCGATGAGGGGCGGGATCCTCGACGCGGACACGCGGACGGACGATCCCGCGTGGCTTGAGGACGCTGACGTACAGCCAGCGCGGCACGCTGGTCGCCGGGGAGAGCGCCCCGGCCAGGAGCACCAGCGCGAATACGGGCAGGGCGACGGCGGCAGCGGGGCGAGCCATAGCGATCGCCCACGCGATCAGGAGGCCACCGATCAGGAGCACCTGACCGACCTTCAGCGCGCTGCGGTCGAACGGGACGGTCGCCATCGGGAAAGGGTACTGGAGTGGTCGGATTTCTCGCCCTGTCGGCACAGGGGTCGGAGCGGGTACGCTCGCGACCTCGACAGCCCAACTGCGGCAGGAGGGTTTTCAGTTGTGCCCGGCAAGAAGGACGACATCGGAACGCAGCTGCGCGAGGCGTTCGCTCGCGAGGCTGAGAGCGTCGTCCGCTGCCTCTTCTACGCGCGCCGCGCCGACGTCGAGGGCCGCGCCGACATCGCCGCCGTCCTCCGTTCCATCGCCGACGGCGAGATCAGTCAGGCGTTCGGCCATCTCGAGTTCCTCGAGGAGACCGGCGATCCCCTCGCCGGCGGGGGAGACGCGGCTGGCGACCTTGCCGCTGTGATCGACGTGGAGGGCCGGGCTGTTCAGCGCTACACCGAGCTCGCCGCGAGCGCCCGCGCGGCCGGCCTGAGCGACGCGGCCGGCTGGTTCGACAGCCTGGTCGAGGCCGAGTCCGTCCACCTCGGGGTGCTCCGCCGCGCCGCGGCAGTGGACATCTGAGGTGGAGCGGCTCCCGCCCAGCGAGGTGCGCACCGGCCCGGCATACGAGGCCGAGCGGCTGGCCGTCCGCGCCGAGCTCGCGTCCAGCGCCGAGCAGCGCAGGGTTGCGCTCGGTGCCGACCTGGTGCTGGTCTTCGAAAGCCGCGAGACGGTCCGCGTGGCGCTCGAGGAGTCGCTTCGAGCTGAGCGAACCACAGACCACGAGCGGATCGCCTCCGAGGCGGCCGCATTCTCGGAGCTCACCGGTGAGGCGCACGACCTCGCCGCGACCCTGTACGTCGACGTCGCCGACCCTGTGACCCTCGCCGAGCGCCTCGGCGAGCTGAGCGGGGTCGAGGACGCCGTGTACCTCGAGGTGGCGGGACGTCGGGTCGCGGGCCGCACCGACCCCGGAGACGCTGGATCGGGGGCTTTTCACCTTCTCTTCGCGCTCGACGACCAGCAGAGCGCCGCGCTGCTCGGCGGCGCCGCGGTGGCGGCCGGCGTCGACCATCCCGGCTGCCGGACGGCGATTACGTTGAGCTACGCCCAGGGACGCGCGATCGGCGCCGACCTGCACGCGTGAGCGGGGCGCACGGCGCACCGTGGGTGTGCCGTGTCCGTATCGTCCCGATGCTGGTCGCCGCCGTGCTGATGATGGTGCTCGCCGGCTGCGGCGACACCACCTCCCAGCCGGCGTGGGTCCACGCCCACCCGGACACCTCGGAGCTGGCGTTCCAGACCACCGCTCCCGGCGTTTGTGCCATCACCGTCCAATACCCGAACGACGCGCCGGCGGTCATCGGCTACCTCGGCAGCACCTACGTCCAGGTGCAGCGGCGGCCTCACCCGTCGTCGACCACGGGCCGCGACCTCGGGCACTCCGGGGACTGGCGGGTGCTGCTGCAGAGCAGTGGTGACGTGCTGCTGGTCACCCCGGGCGATGCGTTCGACTATCGACTCGAAGCAAGCTGCTGAGGCGAGGGGGAATTGCGTTCCCCTGCCAGAATGGTTGCGTGACTGAACGCGCCGGGGTCCTGCCCTTCACGTCCCTGGTCGGGCAGGACACGATGAAGCAGGCGCTCCTCCTCAACGCCGTCAACCCGGCCATTGGCGGAGTGCTCATCCGCGGGGAGAAGGGCACCGCCAAGTCCACAGCGGTGCGCGGGCTGGCGGTGCTGCTACCCGACGTCGCCGTCGTCGCCGGCTGTCGCTTCCACTGTGACCCGGGCGCGCCGGCGCTGTGGTGCGAGGAGTGCGCGGCGCGAGCGCACGCGGGCGAGACGCTGCACACCGTGTCGCGGCCCATGCGTGTCGTCGAGCTGCCGGTCAACGCCAGCGAGGATCGGGTGGTCGGCAGCATCGACGTCGAGGCCGCCATCAAGCGGGGCGAGCGACGATTCGAGCCGGGGCTTCTCGCCGCGGCCAACCGCAACCTGCTCTACGTCGACGAGGTCAACCTCCTCGACGACCACCTCGTCGACGTCCTCTTGGACGCCGCCGCCATGGGTGTCAACACCGTGGAACGCGAAGGTGTGTCGCTGTCGCACCCGGCCCGGCTGATGCTGGTAGGCACCATGAACCCCGAGGAGGGGGAGCTGCGCCCGCAGCTGCTCGACCGCTTTGGGCTGTGCGTCGACGTCGGCGGGCTGCAGGCGCTCGACGACCGCGTACGGGTGATGCAACGGGACCGTCGTGCCGCCGAGGACACCTCGCCCGACGAGGATCGTGACCAGGAACGGCTCCGCGCCGTCATCGCCCGCGCCACCGAGTTGCTGCCGCTGGTGCGCGTCAGCGCGTCCATGCGTCAGTTCATCGCGCTCATCTGCATCGAGGCAGGAGCGGTGGGGCATCGTGCCGACATCGTGATCAGCCGCACCGCCCAGACCATCTGCGCGTGGCGCGAGGCCGAGGCCTTCGAGGATGCGGGCTCGACTGACCCGGCGACGGCGATCGAGGACCTGATGGTGAGCGCCGCTGACGTGGTCACTGCCGCGGAGCTGGCCCTGGCCCATCGCCGCCGCGACAGTCCCACGGACAGCAGCAGCGCACCGTCGCCCGTCGAGGCGGCGCGCGAGCGGATGGAGGAGATGCGCCAGAATACGGAGACAGCGGCGGCCGAGTCGGACTCGAACGCGGAGTCAGAGGACACCGAGGTCCCGCAGGAGTCCACGACGTCGGCGGAGCAGGGTGAGGGTGCCTCCCATGGCGACCAGGCGCGTGCCACCGAGTCGACGGCCTCGGGTCCGCCGCAGCTGTACTCGGGCGAGCTGTTCCCGGTTCGCAAGATCAGCCTCCCGCGTGACCGTCGCAGCCGCAAGGCCGCCGGCAAGCGCAGCCAGGCGCGCAGCCCGGACCGTCGCGGTCGCTACGTGCGCGCCGTACAGACCGAGCACACGTCCGATGTCGCCTTCGATGCCACCGTTCGCGCCGCCGCTCCACACCAGCTTCGGCGCCGTGACGAGGCGGCGGCGGCGGGCGTGGTCGATGCACCGGTGTTGCACCTCGAGCGCCAGGACCTGCGCCAGAAGGTGCGCCGTCGCCGCACCGGGACGCTCATCGTCTTCGTCGTCGACGCCAGCGCGTCCATGGACGCCGAACAGCGCATGCAGGCCACCAAGGGCGCCGTGCTCTCCCTGTTGCGCGACGCCTACGTCCGTCGCGACAAGGTGTCGCTTGTGGTGTTCTCCGGTCGCAGCGCCCGGGTCATCTTGCAGCCAACGTCCAGCGTCGACCTCGCGGAGGAACGGCTACAGCGGTTGGCGGTCGGCGGCACCACGCCGCTGACGCACGGGTTGGTCGCGGGGCTCAAGGTGGTCCGCACCGAACGACTCCGCGATTCGTCGGTTTACCCGCTCATGGTTCTGATCAGCGACGGTCGCGGCAACATCTCGCTGTTCGGCGAGGAGCCGCTGCTCGAGGCGCAGCGACTGGCCGCACAGATCGGTGTAGAGCGCGTTCGCATGCTCGTAATCGATTCCGCTCGCGACCACATCGGCGCCAAGCCGCTGCCGGCGGTCGCAGGCCCGGCGCGCCCGGCGCGGTCGCAGCTGTTCAGCGGCGGGTACGGCTTCAACGCCTGCCTCGACCTGGCCGAGCGTTCGGGAGGCGAGTACCTGGGGCTGTACGACCTCAGCCAGGGCGCGATCCTCGCCGGGGTCGAGCGCAGCCTCCGCGCGCGCTGACCACCGCGCCGCGAGTTGGCGACAAACAGGGACAATCGGGACATGCAGGTCGGTCGCTCCGTCTTCCCGTTCAGCGCCATCGTCGGCCAGGAGCCGATGCGCCAGGCGCTCGTCCTCAACGCCATCAACCCCGCCATCGGTGGCGTTCTCATCCGCGGCGAGAAGGGCACCGCCAAGTCGACGGCGGTGCGCGCGCTCGCCCGGCTGCTCCCCGAACAAGACGTCGTCGTGGGCTGCCAGTTCGGCTGCCCCCCCGATCCGGTTGAGCAGCAGTGCCTCGACTGCAGCACGCGCAGCGCCGCGGGCGAGGAGCTGCCCCGGAAGCTCCGTCAGATGCGCGTGGTGGAGCTGCCCATCAACGCCAGCGAGGACAGGGTGGTGGGCAGCATCGACATCGAGGCGGCGATCAAGACCGGCGAGAAGCGCTTCGAGCCGGGGGTTCTTGCCGAGGCCAACCGCAACATCCTCTACGTTGACGAGGTCAACCTGCTCGACGACCACATCGTCGATGTGCTTCTCGACGCCGCCGCGATGGGTCTCAACACCGTCGAGCGCGAGGGCGTGTCGGTGTCGCACCCGGCGCGCTTCATCCTGGTCGGAACCATGAACCCCGAGGAGGGTGACCTCCGACCGCAGCTGCTCGACCGCTTCGGCCTGTGCGTCGACGTCACCGGCATCCACGACGTGGCCCAGCGCGTGGAGATCGTCGAGCGACGTGAGGAGTTCGAGGAGGATCCCGAGGCCTTCGCGCAGCGTTTCGATTCCCAGGAGAACGCCGAGGCACAACGGATCGCGCGGGCGATCCGCACCCTTCCCGACGTGGAGATCGACCGCGACATCCTCGTCGGGATCGCCGCGCTCGGCATCGAGCTGGAGGTCGACGGCCACCGCGCCGACATCGTGACCCGCAAGAGTGCGCAGGCGCTGGCGGCCTACGAGAACCGCGACCGCGCCACCGCCGCCGACGTCGAGCGGGTCGCGCCGGCGGTGCTCGCGCACCGCGTCAAGCCGTCGGTCGCCGGCAGCAAGCGCAACGTCGACCTCGGCGAGGTCATGCGGCGCGCCGTCAACCGCGACGAATCCTAGGCGGCCCCGGCGTCGTCGGGCTCGTGCCCGTGCTGGTCGGTGTCGGGACGCTGCTCGGCGCCGCCGTCGTCGGACTCCTGGTCCAGCGCCTCCTCGGGGGTGGTCGGTGGCCCCTCCTCGACGGGGGATCCGCCGCTCTTCTCGACCTCTTGGTTGCCGGGGTGGCCCTGCTGCTCGGTCATACCGCCTCGTCCTCATCGTCGACCAGCGAGAGGAAGGGCCGGCGAGCGAACACGGTCTGGCGCATCAGCCGCTGCAACAGGTTGGGCGTCCTGTAGCTGGCCACCGGCACCATCACCGGCTTGCGCTCGATGTTGCGCCGCGAGATGTGGATGCCGTGCTTGGGGAGGATCCGGCGCAGGTATCCCCAGGTGTCGTATAGACCGTTGCTCACCGACTCGTAACCGTGCTGAAGAACCATCAGCCGGGCGCTGTAGGACATCAGCTCGTGGAAGAACATCTTCTCGTCGTCCGGCCGGGGCTCGATGAGCAAGATGTCGACGTCAGGATGGTTGTGACGCACCAGCTTGATGTGGTCGAGCAGCCCATCGTGGAGCATGCCCCGGAACACCTGGTTGTAGACGCCTCGCATGCCCATGTCCGCGAGGTGGTCGCCGACGAGCTCACGCATGCCCTCGGGCGGCCTGAGGTTGCGCGTGTCCACCGGGACGATCGGGTTGATGGCCACGATGAGGGTGGCGCCGCGGTCCACCGCGACGTCGATCGCGGAGATGCCCTTGATGCCGCCGTCGACGTAGTCGATGTCTTCGATACGCACCGGCCGGAAGAGCATCGGGACCGCGCTGCTGGCCGCCGCGGCCAGAGAGATGGGAACGTGGGCGCGCTCGTTGAACCGCGAGAACACAACCCGCTGCCCGGAGTCCAGCGCGCAGGCCACGATGTGCAGCTCCCGCTGCAGGTCGCGGAAATCGTTGCTGAACCCTTCGCGGGTGAGCAGCCGCTCGAGGAAGCGCACCAGCTCGGTGTTGCTGAAGACCCCGGAGGGGATGAGCGGGCTCAGCATGCCGAGGATGTCGATCGGGTTGAGCTTGCCTGGGTGGCGGGCCAGCTCCCATACGATCTCCTGGGTGAGGTGCGGCAGCTTGGCAACGCGGCCGGCGACCTCGGCGATGTTCGGCCTGTAGATTCCCCATCGCGACGGTGGGCGCAGCAGCTGGTTGGTGCCTTCGAGCCCCAGCGCCATCTCGGTCGGAGTGATGCCGTTGACCAGGAGTGCTCCGATCATGGAACCCGCGCTGGTGCCGACGAAGATGTCGAAGTCATTGACGCTGCTCCCCACCAGGAGGTCGTCCAGCGCGCGCAGGGCCCCGATCTCGTAGGTCAGCCCGGTGATGCCACCCCCGCATAGCACCAATGCCCGCTTCCCGCCGGTGGGGTCGGGGGCGACGTGGCGACCTGGGGTCACGCGCCTGCGGGTGGGCATGGCCGGATCATATGGGAGCGGGCGCGGCGCGGTGCAACGCTTAGCATGGCCGCTCGTGTCCAGCAACGCCCTCGGGCTGATCCGCAACTTCTGCATCATCGCCCACATCGACCACGGCAAGTCCACGCTCGCAGATCGACTCCTGGAGCGGACTGGCACGGTGGCGATGCGCGACAT
The DNA here is from genome assembly GCA_030948845.1 of Candidatus Dormiibacterota bacterium. Taxonomy (GTDB): domain Bacteria; phylum Chloroflexota; class Dormibacteria; order Aeolococcales; family Aeolococcaceae; genus Aeolococcus. The sequence continues at coordinate 1,797 of JALYZN010000095.1, read as the reverse complement.
GCAGGACCAACTGCTCGACACCCTGGACCTCGAGCGCGAGCGTGGCATCACCATCAAGGCACAGGCGGTGCGCCTCGATTACACGGCGGTTGACGGCCGTACGTACCAGCTCAACCTCATCGACACGCCCGGCCATGTCGACTTCGCCTACGAGGTGTCGCGGTCACTGGCAGCGTGTGAAGGGGCACTCCTTGTCGTCGACGCCTCGCAGGGGATCGAGGCGCAGACACTCGCCAACGTGTACGCCGCGCTCGAGGCAAACCTCGAGATCATCCCGGTGATCAACAAGATCGACCTCCCCGCCGCCGACCCCGAGCTGGTGCGCAGGGAGATTGAGGACGTCATCGGCCTGCCCGGAGACGGCGCCTTGCTGGCCAGCGCCCGCCACGGCCTCGGCATCGACGAGATCCTCGAGGCAGTCGTGGCCCGGGTGCCACCCCCGTCCGGCGATGTCGACGCACCGCTGCAGGCGCTCATCTTCGACAGCAAGTACGACGCCTACCGGGGCGTCATCGTGTATGTGCGCGTCAAGCACGGCGTCATCAGCCAGGGGCAGCGCATCCGCATGATGGCCACCGGCAAGGACTTCATCGTCGATGAAGTGGGCGTCTTCCGGCCGCAGATGACCTCAACGGGTTCGCTCAGTCCTGGCGAGGTGGGTTACGTCGTCGCCTCCGTCAAGGACGTGCGCGACAGCAAGGTCGGCGACACGGTGACCGACGCGGCGCACCCTGCGCCGCACGCGCTGTCCGGCTACCGGACCGTTACCCCGATGGTTTTCGCGGGCATCTTTCCGATCGACTCGGACGCTGTCCAGGACCTCAAGGAGGCGCTCGGCAAGCTCAACCTCAATGACGCCTCGCTGGTCTACGAGCCGGAGTCGTCGGTGGCATTGGGCTTCGGCTTCCGCTGCGGATTCCTCGGGCTCCTCCACATGGAGATCGTCCAGGAGCGGCTGGAGCGCGAGTTCGACCTCGAGCTCCTCACCACCGCTCCGACAGTCGAGTACCGGGTGCGTATGCGCAGCGGAGAGATGGTCGCCATCGACAACCCCGCCATGCTCCCCGACGCGGCCCACATCGATGTGATCGAGGAGCCGCGCACGCGGGCCACGATCTTCGTGCCCAAGGACCACGTCGGCCCGCTTATGGAACTGTGCCAGGAGCGGCGTGGGGAGCTCCTCGACATGCAGTACCAGCCCGGCGATCGCGTGGCGCTCATCTATGACCTGCCCCTCGGCGAGATCATCCACGACTTCTACGATCAGCTCAAGTCACGCAGCCGCGGGTACGCCTCGCTCGACTACGAGATCACCGGCTTCCGCGCGGAGAAGCTGGTCAAGCTCGACATCCTCGTCGGGGGCCAGCGCGTCGACGCGCTGTCGATGATCGTCCACCGCGACAAGGCGGCCTTCCAGGGACGCAGGCTCGCCGACCGCTTGCGCAAGCTGATCCCGCGCCAGCTCTTCGAGGTCGCCATCCAGGCAGCGATCGGCGGCAAGATCATCGCCCGCGAGACGGTCTCGGCGATGCGCAAGGACGTCCTCGCCAAGTGCTACGGCGGCGACATCACCCGCAAGCGCAAGCTGCTCGAGAAACAGAAGGAGGGCAAGAAGCGGATGAAGCGCGTCGGCAACGTCGAGATCCCGCAGGAGGCATTCATGGCCGTCCTCAAGCTGGACGAATAGCCGTGCCGGCGAGCAAGCGGCGCCGCGCCGCCAGGACGAGGACCGCTCCTGTCGCGGTCGAGACCGCTGCGCCGGCGCCGGAGCCCGCCCCCGCGATCAAGCCGGTGACG
>JALYZN010000078.1 GCA_030948845.1 Candidatus Dormiibacterota bacterium | reverse complement strand
GCGGTCGAGGGCCGTAGCGACCGGCTCGCCCCCGTCAACCAGTCATCCAGGTACTCGGCGACCGTCAGGCGGTCCGTCGGGACCGGCAGGCCGGCCCGCACCGCCCCGAGCGCGGCCTGGAGCTTGGCGTTGGCCTCGGATCGCGTCTTGCCGTAGAACCGGCGACGTGCGCCGCCGTCGACGCTCGCTTGCGCGATCCAACGGCCACCGTAGAAGCCGATCGACCCCTCGCCGTGGCCCCGCTGCTTGACCGCCATCGTTCCCTCACGTCCGCCGAGAGCCGCCGATGTTTTGATATCAAACTGATATCAACCACGGCGGTGTGTGAGTCGATTATAGGCATTTTGAACGTGGGCGGGGCAGGATTCGAACCTGCGACCCTGGGGTTATGAGCCCCGTGCTCTAACCGGCTGAGCTACCCGCCCGCGGGCCGACAGCCTACGCCGTCGCGTCGCCAGGCGGCGGCGCCGCGCTAGGGTGGAGTGGTGAGCAGCGCAGTAACCGGGCCGACGTCCGGCGCAACCCCGCGACCGGACAAGAACCTCTACTTCCTCCTGATCGCCCTGGCCGCACGCAGCCGCGCCGACTGCCTCGGCCGCCGCGTCGGCGCGGTGATCACCCGCGAGGGCAGGGTGGTGAGCACGGGCTACAACGGCACGCCGTTCGGCATGCCCAACTGCAGCGAGGGCGGTTGTCATCGCTGCTCGCAGCGCGACACCAACACAGCCCTCCGGGGGGGCGCCTACGACATCTGCGTCTGCGTGCACGCTGAGCAGAACGCAATTCTCACCGCCGCCCGGTTCGGACAGCAGACGCTTGGTGCTTCGCTGACATCCACCACGCAACCGTGCTTCGGGTGCCTCAAAGAGATGCTCCAGGCCGGCATCACCGCAGTGCGCTACCTGCACCCGTGGGATCCCACCGAGGCCTACGGCGATCCTGCGCTTGCCGCTCAGTACACGGCGTTGCGCGCTCGCTTCAACACCTTCGAGCAGGTCGGCGACCCGGCCATGGACACGCCCGAGCTCTTCGCCTCCTTCTTCCCGCAAGGCTGATCCGCGCTCAGCCCGCCGGGTCGACGAGCTGCTCGCGGTCGTGCGCCTGGCTCTCCGCGATGGCGGCGACTCGCTCCAGCGTGTCGATCTCCTCTACGGGCTTGTCGTGGCGCCAGCGCGCGATCCGTGGAAAGCGCAGCGCATAGCCGGACCGATGACGCGATGACTGCTGCACCGCGTCGAAGGCGACCTCGAGGACGATCTGCGGGCGCACGGTGCGGTAGTGGCCACCATCGTCGATAGTGATGTCCAGCAGCAGGCCAGTCATCTCGAGAATCTCCGCATCGGTGAGGCCCGTGTACGCCTTTCCCACGGTGACGAGGTCCCCGGCGCCATTGCGCACCGCGAACGTGACATCGCTGAGCACGCCGCGACGCTTGCCGTGGCCCCACTCGGCGCCCACCACGACGACGTCGAGCGTGTCCAGGGGTCGCTTGAGCTTGAGCCATGCGAGTCCGCGACGTCCCGGCGTGTACGCCGAATCAGGGTCCTTGAGCATCAGCCCTTCGTTGCGGCGTGCCCGCGCGTCCGCGAAGCGGTCGTCGACCGCGGCGGCCCCGACCGCGGGCTCGAGGTGGGCGAGCGCGAAACCGTCGCCGAGCGAGAGTGCCTCGAGTCGACTGCGGCGTTCGCGCAAAGGGGTGTCGAGCAGCGATTCCTCGCCATGCAGCAAGACGTCCCACGCGACGTAGATCACCGGAACCGCGTCGCGCGCCGCCTGCGACGGGTTGCGGCGTCCGAGCCGCGTCTGCAGGTCGTGGAAAGGCAGCACTCTACCGTCGCGGAATGCCAGGATCTCGCCGTCGAGGATGACGTCGGCGGTGTCGACGGCGGCCTCGGCGACCTCGGGAAACTGTTCGGTCACCTGGTTGAGGTCGCGGCTGTAGAGGGCCACGCGCCCGCCGCTGTGGTGCAGCTGGCAGCGGATTCCGTCGTACTTGTCCTCAACCCACACGTCGTCGCCCATTCGGCGCACCGCCTCCTCTGCGTCGGCCACCGGTGACGCCAGCATGAAACGGAGCGGCGCGAAGTAGCGTGGGCGATCCACGCTCTCGCCGCGCGCCACCAAGCAGGCCACCTCGCCGAGATCGCCGAGCAGCATCACCGCGCGGGCAACCTCCGCCGCGGGGCGCCCGAACGCGGTGCCGATGGCCTCCTCAACGAGGCCCTCCCGCAGCCCGATGCGCATGTCCCCGGTCACCAGCTTTACGGCATAGCGACCTTCGTCAGGTGAGCAGCGCCGGAGAAGCTCGGCGAGCGCGGTCTCGCGTGACCTGGGACCGGCGGCGGCAGCGATGGCGCGGAAGGCCTGATCGATGTCGAGGAGGTCGACGCCCGGGTACGCGGCCGGTGGCCGCGCCCTCAGCACGTCGGCGGTGGTGTCACCGGCGTCGCCGTGGCGGCGGTAGGCCGCGCTGAGCGCACCGTCGTCGACACCAGCGACCTCGCGGAGCGCCTTCGAGAGGGCGGCGCCGCCGACGTTGAGGGTGCGCGGATCGCCGGGTGGGAAGACGCGCCCCGAGAAGTAGCGAGTGGCCACGAGCAGGTGCGGGAGGTCCAGCCCGACGAGGTGATCCGCAAGAAGCCGCACCTTGGCCCGCTTCGAGGAGGTCGCGGCGATGGCGTCGGCGGCGACGGCCAGTCCCGCGAGGGTGGGTGATGCCTGCACCCCTGCATCATCGCCGACCGTCATGAATGTGCTTCCTGCGGGAACGCACGTGTGGCGTATAAAGACCGCCTGCGTCAGCGTGTGGGAGGGGTGCCCAGAGATGTCGAGGTTCGGTGACTAGCGGGTCGCTCTCCGCGGCGGACCGCTTCAGCGAGGTCAACCTGATCGCTGACCCGCTGTATGGCTACATCGAGATCACCAAAGGCACCTCGACGCAGCCGGGAGAGCGCAACCTGCTCGACACGCCATGGTTGCAGAGGTTGCGCCGGATCCACCAGCTGCAGTCGGCGTGGTGGGTGTTCCCGTCCGCTGAGCACTCGCGGTTCGTCCACCTGCTCGGTGCCATGCACCTCGCCAGCCTGTTCGCGCGCCGCGTCGACGCGTCCCTGCGGGCGGCCTTTCCGGACGCGCCCTCACCAGCATGCGTCGAGGAGACGCTGCGCCTCGCCGGGCTTCTCCACGATGTCGGCCACGGTCCCTTCGGGCATTTCTTCGACCAGGAGGTGCTGGCCCAGTGGGGCATCGACCACGAGGACATCGGTCGCTCGCTGGTGGAGAAAGAGCTCGCCGACCTCATCGGCTCGCTGCACGCCTCGCCGTCGGGGGTGTTCGAAGCGGGAGAGCACGTCGACCCGCGCTGGGTGGCGTGGGTGATGGCCGACGCCGGCATCGAGGGCTATGAACCGCCCGGCTGGCTGCGCGCGTGCAAGCCCATCCTCTGCGGCCCGGCCACCGTCGACAACCTCGACTACGTGCGCCGCGACGCTTACATGTGCGGCATCTCGCTGGGCCCGGTGGACGTGCAGAGGCTCATCCACTACTCCTTCATCGCCGGCGACACGATGGTGCTGCATATGCACGCCTCCGGCGCGCTGCAGATGTTCCTGGCGTCACGGCTCTACATGTATACGCAGGTCTACCACCACCGCACCGGGCGTCGCTTCGACCTCTCGATGCACGAGATTTTTGCCGACACCATCAACGTGCTCCTCCCCGGAAACCCGCTGGAGAATCGCGATGCGTACCTCCAGCTCAACGACTGGGCCGTGCTCGAGGCAGCGCAGCGCTGGCTGCGCGCGCCCGCCCGCAGCGAGGAGCGCCGGCTCGGTGACGCCTGGGGCAGGCTGCTCCGCCGTGATCTGCACTGGCACCTCGCCTACGAGACCATCGCCCACCGCGGCATCGACCTGTCCACGTTGCAACAGCGTCTTCTCGACGCTGTCCCCGAGGTTGCCGCGCGGGCGCGCGTCCAGGTGGATGTGGTGTCGGCGAAGATCGCGCCGGAAAACCCCATGGCCGACCATGGGTTCGTCGCCATGTACGATCCCATCAAGGGGACCGTGGAGCGCACCCACACTGCCGAGATGATCGCCCGCCTGCCCCAGCACAACCAGCTGGTGCGCGTCTTCACCGACGACGTCGGCGCCATCCCGGCGCTGCACCGCGCCATCCAGGAGGTGCTGGGCTAGCCGTTCACCTGGTGCCGCGGTAGGCACGGCCGGTGAGCGCCGCGACCAGCAGGCACACGACGGCGGCAACCGCGAACGTCCCGGTGGCCACCCCGTCGGCGCTCGAGGTGCCGTGGACTGTCGCCGTGTACACGGCACCGGTGACGGCGAGCCCGATGATGACCCCCGCGTTGCGCGCCGTGGACAGGAAGGCAGCGGCGCTGCCGAGCGCGTCGCGGGGCGCAACCCGGATCGCCGCCGCCGTGTTCGGCGATGAGAAGAACCCGTTGCCCAGCCCGAGCACGAGCATGCCCATCAGCAGCAACCACCATGCGTCGGTGTGCGCCGCGATCGCCGCGCATGCGAAGCCCGCCGCGGCCAGCCCCATCCCGGCGGCGGTGGTCCGCCTGGTCTTTCCCGCGTCGCTGAGCCGGCCGCCGCGGCGTGAGGTGACGCCGATGCCAAGCGCGATCGGAACGAATGCCAGGCCGGCAACGATCGGGGCGGTGCCGTGGGCCTGCTCGAGCCAGAACGGCAGCACCGCGAAGCAGGACATCAGGGTGCCCGTGCTCAGCAGCGTCGCCATGGTCGCGGCGGCGAAGCGCGGGTTGCGCAGCAGCCGGCCGTCGATGACCGGTCGCCGAGCGATGAGCTCGGTGGGCACCAGCAGGAGCAGGCTGACCCAGGCCACCGAAAACCACACCTCCGGCCCTGCCGTGCCGACAACTGGCCCCCCGATCGAGGCGATGCCGGCGCCGACGCCGAGCAGTAGCGTCGCCGTAAGGACCGAGCCGGCGACGTCGAGGCGCACGGGGCGGCGTTCCTCGCCGGCCGGAACGAACCGCAGCGCCAGGCCGGCGCCGATGGCGGCCATGGGCAGGCCCGCCCAGAAGATCGCCTGCCAGCCACCCACGGCGACCAGCACCCCGCCGAGCGGAGGTCCCGCCAGACCCGCGAATGCCTGGGTTATGACCAGCACGGCGACGGAACGGCCGGTTCGGCCTCGCGGTGCCCATTGGGCGATGAGCGACAGGCTGCCCGCGGTGAGCACACCACCGCCGACCGCCTGCACCGCCCGGGCGGTGAGCAGCACCCCGAACGACGGTGCCAATGCAGCCATCGCCGATCCGAGCGCGAAGAACGCGAAGCCGCTCAGATAGACGCGCCGGCGGCCGAACCGATCGCCGAGCCGTCCCAGCGTCGGCAGGGTCGCGGTGATCGCCACCAGGTACACGCTGAGCACCTCCTGGCCGGCGCTGAGAGGCACCCCGAAGTGGTGCACGAGCGGGTCCAGCCCCACGGCGACGATGGTCGCGTCCGCCATGCTGATGAACGCGCCGACCGCCAGCGCGATCAGCAACCATCGGGACGGTCCAGCGCCTCGTGACTCCGTCGCCTCGACCGCGATCATCGGCGTGCCGGCTTCCAGGGCAGACGGCGTGGTGACGGCGCGTGGAGCGACCCGCGGCGTCGCCACGGTGACTACGGGCGGAGTGGGATGCGCGGACCGGAGGGCATCACCGGCCCCGCGGTGCTGGCGAAGTTCTCCTGGCTCACTCGCCCGGCTATGTGGGCCGCGACCTCCCGGAATACTCGGCCGACGGCGCTGTCGGGGGCCGCGGCCATGAGCGGCTGGCCGTCGCCGCCGCCGAGGCGAATGCGCGGATCGAGCGGAATCGCGCCGAGGAAGGGCACGTCGTACTTCTGGGCGAGGTCGCGGCCGCCGCCGCTGCCGAAGATGTCCGTCGTCTCACCGCAGTGCGAGCAGACGAAGCCGCTCATGTTCTCGACGATGCCGAGCACCGGAACCTTGACCTGCGCGAACATCTCGATGCCGCGACTGACGTCGGCGAGCGATACGTCCTGCGGGGTGGTGACGATCACCGCGCCGGTCATTGGGACGCTCTGCGCAAGGCTCAGCTGGACGTCCCCAGTGCCCGGCGGGAGGTCTACGACGAGGTAGTCGAGCTCGCCCCACTCCACCTCGTAGAGGAACTCGCGCAGGCCCTTGGCGAGCATGGGACCGCGCCAGATCACCGGCTGGCCGGGCTTGAGGATGGTGCCGAAAGACATCACCTTGATGCCGTACGCGCTCAGTGGGCTGATGCGGTTGGAGGCGCCCGGCTCGGGCTGGGCGGTGATTCCCATCATGATCGGCACATTCGGTCCGTACACGTCGGCGTCGAGCAGGCCGACGCGCGCACCGGTGAGGCTGAGCGCGATCGCGGTGTTGACGCTGACCGTGGTCTTGCCCACTCCGCCCTTGCCAGCGCTGACGGCGAGCACGTTACGCACCCCCGGGATCTCTTGGCGGCCGGGAAGTCCGCGGGTGGAGGTGACGTTGGCATCCCACGTGATTTCGATCGACTCGATGTCTGGCACGGTGCCGATCACCGCCGCCTCCAGAGAGCCGCGGATCTGGTCCTTTAGGGGGCACGCCGGGGTGGTCAGGACGACACGCATGTGCGCCACCGACCCCTCGACGCGAAGGTCGCGGAGCATGCCGAGCTCCATCATCGGCCGGCGCAGTTCGGGATCGACGACGGTGGCGAGCGCCTGCTCGAGCACCGTCGGCGGCGAGGCGTCACTCATTCGCGTTCGAGTATGGCAGAGGCCTTCGAGGGGGGAACTTCGCGCATGTCAAGGGGCATCGGCCTCCTGTGAATAGAATGGCGACTCATGCTGAGCCGCGACGTCCTCCGTGACCTAGAACGGCAGGTGGGCACGCCGCACGTCTACACCCGTCCCGCCGATCTCGCGGCGTACGGCTACGACGCCTACGGTGCCTCGGGGATGCGACGGCTCGCCGAAGCCGTCGTGTTCCCGGCGTCCAGCGGCGAGGTTTCAGGGGTGGTCGCGGTCTGCGCCGCACACGGTGTGGCGGTGACGCCGCGCGGCGCCGGCACCGGCTACGCCGGCGGGGCGTCGGCCGACGGCGGCGTGATCCTCAACCTCTGCCGGATGACGGCGGTGCATGCGCTCGAGACCGAGGCGCAGCGCATCGCGGTGGAAGCCGGCGTGGTCACCGCAGCGATCCACGCCCGCGCCTCCGCAGCCGGTCTCTACTACCCGCCCGACCCCGGCTCCTCGACCACGTCGACGATCGGCGGCAACGTCGCCTGCAACGCCGCCGGCCCGCACACCCTGCGCTACGGCGCCACCGTGGACTTCGTTGCCGGGCTGACCGTGGTGCTCGCCGACGGCCGGGTGGCGCGGCTCGGCGAGGGCGCCGACGCACCGCAGCTGATCCCGCTGCTGTGCGGCTCGGAGGGAACCCTGGCGGTGGTCACCGAGGTGCTGCTCCGCCTGATCGCCGCCCCAGCCGCGCGGGTCACGCTGGCCGGCACCTTCGATGACATGGACGCGGCGTCGGCCGCGGTGGCGGCGATCACCGAGTCCGGCATCGTGCCGGCGGCGCTCGAGTTCCTCGACCGCGCGGCGCTCGACGCCATCGCCGCGACGGGGGCGGGGGACGTGGCACCGGGGGCCGGCGCGCTGCTCATCGTCGAGGTGGAGGGAACCGCCAGCGAGGTCAACGCCCACGGCGAGGCGGTGCGTGCGGCGCTGGCCCAGAGCGGAGCCCGCACCCTCGACCACGCCGCCAGCGCGGAGGAGGCCGCTCGCCTGTGGAAGCTGCGCAAGTCGGTGAGCGCGGCGGTGGCCAAGGTACAGATCGGCAAGGTCAACGAGGATGTCGTGGTCCCGCGCGACCGTGTCGCCGAGCTGGTCGCGCGAAGCCGCCAGATCGGCTTGGATAACACTCTCGGCGTGGTGAACTTCGGCCACCTCGGCGACGGCAACATCCACACCACGTTCCTCATCGACCCCCGGGTCCCGGGTGACCGGCTCCACGCTGCGGCGGCCGCCGAGCAGCTCTTCGAGACAGTGCTGTCGATGGGCGGCTCGCTGAGCGGGGAACACGGGGTGGGCACGGCCAAGCTGGCGTTCGTCGAGCGCCAGCTGGGCTCCGACCAGGTTGCCCTGATGCGCCGCGTCAAGCGGGCGTTCGATCCGACGGGGATCCTCAATCCCGGCAAGAAGATCCCCGCGCCGGCGCCCGTGGAAGCTATCGGCGAGTCCGAGCCCGAGCTGGAGGCCGCGGGCGCTCGCTGAACGCGCGCGCTACTCCCTCGCGGCGAGCAGCGCTCCCACAAAGTCCGTCTGTCCGACGCGGGCAGCGAGGTCGTGTCCGGACTCGTCCATGTCCAGCGCCGCGTCGTACACGAACGAGTACACGTTCTCCATCGTCCAGTCGCCGTAGTCGAGCTCGGCGAGAACGGTGCGCAGGCGCGCGTCGTTTCGGCCCGTCTCGAGCGTCTCCATCGCAGCCGCGTACAGCGCCATAAGGATGCGCAGCTCGGCCTCGTACTCCTCGATCAGTTCGGGGTCGGCTTCGTCGGCGCGAAGCCGGTTGAGGGTCGCGCGGATCGATTGGATCTCGAGCTGGTACTCGTCCACGTCCGCCCCCTGTTGCGGTTCGATGCCGCGCGCCTCAGTACAGCAGGTGATGCAGTGCGATGGTCGGCGCCGCGAGGATGGCGATGATGTTCATCACCTTGATCATCGGGTTGATCGCCGGGCCAGCCGTGTCCTTGTAGGGATCACCCACGGTGTCGCCGGTGACCGCAGCGGCGTGGGTGTCGGTTCCCTTGCCACCGAAGTTGCCGTCCTCGATGTATTTCTTGGCGTTGTCCCAGGCGCCACCGCCGGTGGTCATCTGCAGCGCCACGAACAGTCCGACCACGATGGTGCCGAGCAGCATCGCGCCCAGCGCCTGTGGTCCCAGGATGAAGCCGACGAGCAGCGGCGCCGCGACCGGGAGCAGCCCCGGGATGATCATCTCGCGTTGCGCAGCCGCCGTCACCAGCGCCACGCAACGGGCGTACTCCGGTTTGCCGCTGCCATCCATGATGCCGGGGATCTCGCGGAACTGGCGGCGCACCTCGATGACAACGCCGCCGGCGGCGCGCCCCACCGCCAGCATGCAGAGCGCTCCAAACAGGAACGGCATTATCCCGCCGAGGAAGAGCCCGACGATGACGACGCCGTTGCTGAGCGAGAGATCGAAGCTGAATGGCACCCCGCCGTGATGGTTCTTGAGAACGTCGGTGTAGCTGGCGAACAGCACCAGGGCGGCGAGCCCCGCCGAGCCGATCGCGTAGCCCTTGGTTACGGCCTTGGTGGTGTTGCCGACCGCGTCCAGGGGGTCGGTGACGTTGCGCACCGACTCGGGAAGATCGGCCATCTCGGCGATGCCGCCGGCGTTGTCGGTGATGGGTCCGTAGGAGTCGATGGCGACAACGATCCCGGTCATCGACAGCATGGCCATGGCGGCGATGGCGATCCCGTAGAGACCAGCGAGCGCCGCCGACGCCAGGATGCCGACGCCGATGACCAGCACCGGGATGGCGGTGCCCTCCATGCCGATCGCGAGGCCGGCGATGATGTTGGTGGCGTGGCCGGTCTGCGAGGCGCGCGCGATGGTACGAACCGGCCAGAACTGCGAGCCCGTGAAGAACTCGGTGATGGCCACGATCAGCACGGTGATGACGATCCCGATGACCGCGCACCAGAAGAGGTTGTTGGCGCCGGCGGTGAACGCGGTGTTGTTGAACTCGCCGTTGTTGTCGAGCACGCGGGTGGCCAGGTAGAACAGCGGGATGGCCACCACCACCGCCGCGATCAGGCCTTTGTACAGCGCCCCCATGATCCAGCCGTTGCGAGGGATCTTCACGAACCACGTGCCGATGATCGAGGCAACGATGCTGATTCCCCCGAGGATCAGCGGGTACATGATGAACGCCAGGCTGTGCCCGGTCGTGCCTTTGTAAAGGAGGCCGCCGAGCAGCATCGCCGCGACCGCCGTGACGCCGTACGTCTCGAAGAGGTCGGCGGCCATGCCTGCGCAGTCGCCGACATTGTCACCGACGTTGTCGGCAATGACGGCGGGATTGCGCGGGTCGTCCTCGGGGATGCCCGCCTCCACCTTGCCGACCAGGTCCGCGCCGACGTCGGCGGCCTTGGTGTAAATGCCACCGCCGAGCCGCGCGAACACCGAGATCAGCGACGCGCCGAAGGCGAAGCCGACGATGTAGTCGATGTTCTGGAAGAGCCCGTAGGCGATGACGACGCCGATCAACCCGAAGGCGACCACCATGAGGCCGGTGACAGCGCCACCCCTGAAGGCCATGCGCAGAGCCGGCTGAAGGCCCCCGCGAGCAGCCTCCGCGGTGCGCAGGTTGCTGCGCACTGAGATGTTCATGCCCACGTACCCGGCGGCCGCGCTCAGAGCTGCGCCGAGCAGGAAGAGGACGGCGGTCTGCCAGCCGAGCGAGAAGAGCAGGAAGAGGAAGATGACCGCCCCGATCGCGGCGATGATCGTGTACTGCCGGTTGAGGTACGCCTTGGCGCCCTCCTGGATGGCCAGGGCGATCTCGCGCATCCGCTCGTTGCCCTCGGGCTGACGGAGCACCCAGAAGATGAGGTAGACCGCGTATGCGAGCCCCAGGACGCCGGCGGCGGCGATGGGCAGCAGGACATTGATCGTCATGTGGTCCTTCCTAGCAAGCGGCACTGCGCGTGGCGACCGCCGGTGGAGTAGCCGCGGCATTGTAGCCAGCGGGGGCCCTGACGCGACGCTGGCCGTGTAGGCTCGAACCGATGGCAGAGACGCCTGCGACGGTGATCATCGCCGTCGGCGATGAGGTGCTCTCCGGGCACACCCATGACACCAACAGCGCCTTCCTCGCCGCCCGCGCATTCGCCGCGGGCTTCCCGGTGTGTCGCATCGAGGTGGTAGCCGACCGCCTCGATGATGTCGCCGGCGCGATCGAGCGGGCGGTGGCCGACAGCGGGGTGACCCGGGTGGTGGTGTGCGGCGGCATCGGCCCGACCCCCGACGACCGCACCTTCGAGGCCGTGGCCGCCGCCCTCGGCCGCCCTCTCGAGGAGAACCCCATCGCGCTGGCCAACATCACCGCCATCGTGGCGCGCATGCATGCGGCCGGCTGGGTGGCCGACGATGTGGTCAGCGAGGGCAACCGGCGCTGCGCGATGGTCCCCGCGGGCGGCCTTGTCCTGGCCAACCGTCGCGGCATGGCGCCGCCAATGGCGTACGAGCTGCCGCCGGATCGCTGGCTGTTCATCCTGCCCGGGGTACCGCGGGAGTTCACCACCATCGTCGAGGAGGAGCTGATCCCGCGCTTCTTCAGGGGCAGCACCGCGTCAGTGGTGGTCGAGGTGCGGTACCGCGGCGTCCCCGAGGCCGAGCTGTACACGCCGATGCGCCGGCTGGCCGAGGAGTTTCCGGAGGTGGCGGCGGGGTCCTACCCGCAGACCGAGGCGCGCGAGGTGATCATCCGCTTGCGCGGCTTGGACCGCGAGCGAGTGCGCGCAGCCGCGCGGCGAATGCTGGAGCTCGACGGACGCGGCGAGCCGGTGGAGGGAGACAAAGAAAAAGAGGAGAGCGCCAGCTTCCCTCTTTTTGGATCGCGCTAAGCGATCTGCTCAGCCAACCTTCTGCAGGTTGCGAGCGCGCGGCCCCTTGGGGCTGTCGACCACCTCGAACGTCACCGACTCGCCCTCTTCGAGGCTGTCGAAGTCGACGGTGGTGAGCTCGGTGCGGTGGAAGAACGCTTCCGACCCGTCATCACCGCGGACGAATCCGAAACCGCGGTCGGGACTGATCATCTTGATACGGCCAGCGGGCACTTGTGGTCCTCCAGGACTCGTGCTGACATCGAACAAGCACACGCTCGCGTGACCGACCCATACAGGGACGCCCCGGGTCAGCGCCGGGGACCTGCGATCACCGCGACCGAGAGCGTGACCGCAAGCGGAGAGACCGTTCCGTGTCGACGCTCAGTCGAGAATAGCAGGCCGGTCACTCCGATCGCCCTGCCACGATGCGTGCAGGTCGAGCAGCGAGTCGGGGAGGTTACCGTAGTACGACTCGACGTCTATGCTGGCGGGATACGGCGAGCGCACCGCGACCGTGCGCTCCCGACTCACAACCGATTCCCAGGCCTGCGCGAGGGGCTTGGAAACCCCAGCGCCGTCAAGGATTCCCAGCCGCGCCAGCCACGGCCTGCGGTCACCGGGTGGAGCCACCAACAGGCGTTCGCCCCAGTCCGACCACGCCGCCGAGTGCAGGCCGGCGACACCTGACGTGATGAGGCGTTGCAGCATCTCGTCGCAGCGGCGCCCGGCCAGCTCAGCCGGGGCGGTGACATGGTCCACGAAAGCGTCGAGTTCCTGATCGGCGTCGACGTCGCCTGACGCGACGCCGAGCTCGATCACCAGTGGCGCTGAGCCGCCGGCGAGTGCCTGGGCGAGCTCCGCGACGAACACCGCCCGATCCGGGTCGAGCGGCTGCCCCGGCAGCGGGAGCCGCTGCGGCCGGACCACCAGGCCGAGCTCGTCCACATGCTCGGCGATGGCGTCCAGCCGGACCGCACGACCACGCACCACGTCACCCTGGCCCAGCGTGAGTCGGCACCGCTCGTCCTGCGCGTGCACGCGCCCAGCCAGCAGAGCCGTCCACTCCACCATGTCGACGATTCGCGCCGGCCTCACGGTGGTGGCCGGGTCATGGCCGAGGTCCCAGGCGGCGACCGCCGGGTGGCTCGCGAAACTGGCGAGCAGGGCGTCCAGCCAGCGCACCTGCGCCTCCAGCATGAGCGGATCCTTGTAGATGTCGCGGGGGCCGCCGTCGACGGTGCGTGCGTCGGTCACGCAGCGCACTCCGCGGCGCGGCGCGCGCCGGTCGATGGCGTAGGGGGGCAGCATCACGCAGTCGCCGATCGACTGCGCGTACAGGGTGAGCACCACCTGCAGTTGAAGCTCGCGTGCCGCGGTGAGCAAAGTCTCGAGGTCGCGCATGCGGTGCGGATTGGGCGCGCGGTCGGTTGGCATGAACGCGTCCCAGCTGAGCATCACCCGCACCGTCGGGATCCGCCGCGACGCGATCGCGGCGAGGTCGCGCCGCACCGTGTCCACCGGGAACTCGTGCCACATGTAGGGGCCGACCGCCGCCGGCCAGTAGGTGACGCCAACCTCGAGCTGGTCGGACCGTGGTCGCGTGGTCACCGGTGCGCTAGTAGACGAAGAGATCGATGCCTCCGGCGACGGTGAGCACCTGGCCGGTGATGTAGCGCGCCTCCGGTGACACAAGGAAGCAGATGGTGTGCGCGATGTCCTCGGGCTCGCCGGCGGTGCGCAGCGCGGTGCGCAGCACCATGCGGTCGTTCATCTTCGGGCTGCCGGCTTTGAACGCCTCGGTGCTGATGATCCCCGGCGCAATGACGTTGGCGGTGATGCCGTATCGCGCACCTTCCAGGGCCATCGACTTGCCCAGCCCGATCAGGCCCGCCTTGGTCGTGGAGTACGACGCCTGACCGAAGCCACCGAGGGTGCCGGCCACGGACGCCATGTAGATCACCCGACCCCAGTTCTGCTCGCGCATGTACGGCCAGACCGCCTTGGTGCAGACCATCGCGCCCGTGAGGTTGACGCGCAGGTCGCGCTCCCAGAGATCGTCATCCTGGTTCTCGATCTGCGCGATGTGGTCGAGGGTGCCGGCGTTGTTGACGAGGATGTCGATCGAGCCGAACTCGTTCTTCACCTGGGCGAACACCTCGGCCACCTGGTCGCGGTTGGTGACGTCCATCTTCATGGCCGCGGAGCGCCGGCCCATTTGGCGGATCTCCTCGCTGGTCTGCTCCGAGTACACCGCGTGCTGTGAGGTGAACAACTGCGCGAGCGCCGAGTTGGCGCCGTCGGCGGCCTCCTGGATGCCGGGGTCGGACTCGATGAGGATGTCGGTCACCACGACGTCCGCGCCCGCACGCGCGAGCGCCAGGCAGTCGGCGCGGCCGAGCCCGCGCGAACCTCCGGTGACCACGGCTACCTTGCCGCTGAGGTCGAACATCTCTCAGCTCTCTCCCAGGGAGATGATGGACGGCGGCTGTCGATTATCGCGAAGCGCCATGTTGCCCCGCCGCGCCTGGGGCGACGCAGCTATAGTCGCCACGACCCGACGGCGATGGGACTCGCCGCAAACGCCGTGCGCAGCGGCTGATGGCTGAGAACCGGGCTCACCGTCGGATTCCTCGCTGCGCACACGACCTTCTCTACACTCGCCTTTGAGACCGTCAGACTGCTCGACGTGGGGAGTGGCTGGCTGCATTTGTCAACATGGCGGGGAGTGCCGTTCTCGGGGTTGTAGCGGTTTCCGCCGGCATCATGGTGGCGAGGGTAGTGCTGTGAAGCTGAAGGGCGACGGCCAGCTGTGACCGACTTCCTCGAGGTCGACGTCGTCATCGAGGTGCCCAAGGGGAGCCGTAACAAGTACGAATGGGACCAATCCGTCGGCGCCATCCGGCTCGATCGCGAGCTGTTCACCGCCACCCGGTACCCGGCGGACTACGGGTTCGTCGTCGACACGCTCGGTGAGGACGGGGATCCACTCGATGCGCTCGTTCTGCTCGGTGAGGCGACGTTCCCGGGGTGCCACATCTACTGCCGTCCTCTCGGCGTGTTCTGGATGACCGACGAGCACGGCCCGGACGCCAAGCTCCTCATGGTCCCATGCGCGGACACGCGCGTCGAATGGCGGGAGCTCGACGACGTCCCCGAGCCTCTGCTATTGGAGATCGCCCACTTCTTCGAGATCTACAAGGAGCTCGAACCAGGCAAAGCAAGCCGGGTACGAGGCTGGGACAGCCGCAAAGCGGCTGAAGCCGAAATCAAACGAGGCCAAGAGCGGCGCGCCAGCGCCGCTCAATGAGAGACCGTCAGCGCAGGTGACTTCACGTCGCCGGAGCTGACACCGCTAAGGGGGTTGCCCGAAGGGGGGACTTGTCCCCCTTCGCTCAGCCGGCGGCCGCGACCGCTTCGACTGCCAGGGGGTCCTGCTTGATCACCCGCGGACGCGTGGCCAGCGCCTTGCGCTCACCGAGGATGAGGCGGCTGATGACCAGGCGCTGGATCTCAGCGGTGCCTTCCCAGATCTGGTAGATCTTGGCGTCGCGCATAAAGCGCTCCACGGGGTACTCCTTGACGTAGCCGTATCCACCCAGCACCTGGACGGCGTCGACGGTCACCCGCATGGCGACGTCGCCGGCCATGAGCTTGGCCATGGACCCCTCGCCGCGCGCGAAGGGGATCCCGTTCTGGGCCATCCAGGCGGCACGCAGGGTGAGCAACCAAGCGGCGTCGATCTCGGTTGCCATGTCGGCGAGCTTGAAGGCGATCGCCTCATGACGCGCGATCGGCTTGCCGAAGGCGTGGCGCTCGAGCGAGTAGTCGCGGGCGAACTCGTAGGCGGCGCGTGCGATGCCCACGGCGCCGGCGGCCACCAATGGGCGGGTCGCCTCCAGCATGAGAAGTGCGCCGACAGCACCCGGACCGGTGGCGTTGCCCTCCTTGTCAAAGCCAAGCCGCGCCTCCTCGGGGACGAAACAGTCCTCGAAGATGACCTGGGCGGTGTGCGACGCGCGGACCCCGAGTTTCGACTCCTTGCGCCCCTGGCGCATTCCTGCGGTGTCCTTTTCGATGACGAAGCCGGCGATGCCGGCGGCACCGGCCGACTTGTCGGTGGTGACGAACGCCACCATGATGTCGGCGATCCCGCCGTTGGTACAGAACTGCTTGGTGCCGTTGAGCAGGAAGCCTCCGTCCACTTTGGTGGCGGTCGTCTCCAGTGCCATTGAGTCGGAGCCGCTGTTCGGCTCGGTGAGACCCATGGCGCCGATGCGCAGCTGCTTGGGATCACAGAACTGGCTGATGTACTTCTGCTTCTGCTCCTCGGTGCCCATCGCCAGGATCGCGGCACCGCACAGTCCGGTGGCGTTGATGGAGACACCGATGCCGGCGTCGCCCCAGGCCAGCTGTTCGGTCAGGATCAGCGAGCTCATCAGGTCGATGCCGCCCCCGCCATATTGCTCCGGGAATCCGCTCGCCGCGTCCAGCCCGAGGTCGTGCGCCTTGTGCATCACTGCCCAAGGCGTCTCCTCCTTCTCGTCGTACGCCGCAGCGACCGGGCGCATCTCGTTCACCGCGAACTCGTGGGCGAGCTTGCGAATCTCCTCCTGTTCCTGGGTGAAGCTGAAGTCGAACCCCATTGTCTTAACCCCTCTGGCGTGAGAGCCGGACGGTCGCCCGGCCGTTGGTGAGGACGCGTTCGCCGCCGCTCGAGGAAGCCTCGACCTCGAGCGTGGCGATCCCGTCCGCCTCATCGATGGCGACGACATGCCCGGTGCAGGTGACGGTCTCGCCGGGCAGCAGTGGCTTGGAGAACCGGCAGGCGACAGAGGCCACCTGCTCGTACCCGCCCGCCCAACGCGCCACCGCCTCGGTCAGGATGGCCATGTCGAGCAGCCCGTGCGCGATGGTTCCCGGCAGGCCGACCGAGCGGGCGAATTCCGGGTCGACGTGGATCGGGTTGTGGTCCCCGGACGCGTCTGCGTAGGCGCTGATCTGCTGCTGCGTGACTGTGCGGCTGAGCGGAGCCATCTCGTCCCCGAGGGCGACCGAGCTCAGCATGGCTGTGGCGGCGTCATTCATCGGATGATCATCAGCGAACGGCCGCGACACACCGTCTCGCCGTCCTGCCTGCGCGCCTCGTGCTCGATGCCGACAAAGGTCATGCCACGTTTCTCCTCGACGGATGCGATGACGGCGGTGGCGTCGACGACGTCGCCGGTGCGCACCGGGGTGGGCCACTCGAAGGACTGCTCGCCATGGACGAGACCGGCGAGGTTTACCCCGACCTCGGCGTCGCTGAAGAGCTGGTAGAGGGTGGGGAACAGGCAGTAGAAGGCGGCGTAGGTCGGGGGCACCGTCCCGGGCGAAAAGACCTCGTCCGAACCCGCGATGGCCTGCGCGAAGGCCTCGGCTCCGCTGCCGTCCACCACCTGGCCGCCGGCCTCGTAGCGGCGGCCCACGTGGCTCTGATCAGGCATGCGGAGCCTCCTCGAAGCTGTCGTCGAGCGTCACGTCATGACCATGCATCGCGGCGGTCAACGCGTCAAGCCGACCCCAAATTGACATCGGCGTCAACATTTCTCTGGTCACTATAGCACCGCGGGACGCTGTCCCTCACGGCCGGGATGGCCGCCCCGGGAGGTCAGCGTGCCAGTGATTCGGCCCAGCCGGGCTCGACGGTGACCGCCCCAACCTCGGCTCCCGCCCAGTTGCGCACCGACGGTCGTGCGAATCCGGCCAGCCGGGGATCGGCCGCCTCGGCTTGGCTCAACCAGCCCAGGCGTTGGAGCACGGCGAGGGCGACTGCGGAGATGGCGGACTGGTCGCCGCCCTCGAGCTTGATGGCCAGGCCGGGACCGGCCGGGCGACGGGCCGCGACCCACACGCCGGCCGCCCCGCCCTTGACCGTAAGACGGCTCCCCGCGACGGAGAGGATCGCGGTGTCGAACCGGCCGCGCCCGGCCACCAGGTGAGGATGGGCCGCCATCGCTTCCTGGCAGCGCTGGAACGCCGGTTCCGCCGCGGCGGCGCCGAACATGCGGGCGAGCGCCGAGAGTGGGAGGCCATGAGTGGGGAGACCGCAGCCGTCGATGCCCACGGGGGCGCTGTCCACGTCGACTCCGGCCAACCCGGTCATGATCCGGCGGATCTCGGCATGGAGGGGATGGTCGAAGTCCGTGTAGTCGGCCACGCTCCAGCCGCGTGATACGCACACCGCGAGCATGCCGGCGTGCTTCCCCGAGCAGTTGTTGGTGATTGCCCCCGCCCGGCCGCCCGCTGCCAGGATGGCCTCCGCGGACGGCTCGTCCATGGGCAGCTGCGGCCCGCAGAGAAGCGCGCTCTCGTCGAGGCCTGATCGCCCCAGGAGCCGGCGCACCACTGCCACGTGGACCGGCTCGCCGCCGTGCGAGGCGCAGGCGATGGCCACCTCTTCGTCGGTGAGCGCCAGCTGCTCGAAGGACCACACCAGAGGCAGCGCCTGCACCGGCTTGGCGCAGCTCCGCAGCGTGGTCACACTCCCGGGGTCGCCCGCGGCGGCGAGGATCTCGCCTGCGCTGCCGACCACGGCGACGTTGCCGCGGATCACCGCTTCCAGGGCTGTCCCGCGGCGGATGGTCGCGAGATGGGCCGGGGGCGAGACGGGCACGGCAGGCAAGTGTTGCAGGCTGTGCCGGCTCAGCGGACGGTCAGATGAGCCCCACCATGGCGGTCTGGCGGTGAAAGCGCACCCGGCAGCGCTGACACCTGAAAACCAGGCGCAGCCCGAGCCTGCCGATCACCCCCGCCTCACGGTCGAGGCAATTGGGGCAGATCGCGTGCTCTTCGGCGAACTCGGTGGGCACATCCTTCAGCGGCAGCTCGACGGGTTTGTACTTCCTCATGGACGCGCATGGTAGCACTCTATGCGACAGTGTCAATATCAGATTTAGCACCAGTCGAGGAGTGGGGGCGACGCAAGAGCCGGAACTCCCCAGCAGGCGTTCGGGCGCCTCTTTGGCGGGTTGATCGCGATGAGGATCGCGGCGGCGCGCGGCAACCACCACGTGGACCTGCGCAGGGGACCCTCGGCAGGATCCAGCCCGTGCGTGACGTTGTCTACCGGGCGCCGCGCGTCCGCGGTCCGGTCATCCCAGCTAGTGTACGGGGGTGCCCGGGGGGAGGGGTGGGTCGTTTTGACTGTGGGCACCGGCCTTTGTTAGCCTCCGGCGCGGCCAGGTCGTAAGGGGAAACGATCGACGACGTCCCGTGGGGCGGTTCGTTCTGGAGGGGGAACCATCCGCGGTAACCGACATCGGCTCGTCAGGCACGCGTGGGTCCTGCTTGCGGCGGCGCTGCTGCCCACGCTCGCCCCACGCGACTCCTCCCCCATGGCAGCGGTGATCACCGCGCCTGCTGCCAGTGGCGACATCATCCTCAGCGCCGTGATCCAGAGCCCGGCGGTCGTCCCCCCGATCGCGGCTCGGCCCGCTCAGACCGTGGTGGTCTCGAGCGGCGAAACCGTCGAGTCCCTGGCGCTGCGCGATCACTCCGACCCGGCCGCGATCCGCTGGGCCAACGGGCTCCGCCCCGGCGCGCAGCCAGCGCCCGGGACCGCCCTGCTCATCCCCCCGAGCGCCGCCGCCCTGGTCCAGGTGCTGCCCGACGAGCGTCCCAGCCACTTCGCCAAGCGGCTGGGTCTCGATCCCCGGGTCATCCTCGATTACAACGTGCTGACCAAGGACACCCCGCGTCCCGCCGGAAGCTACCTGCAGATCCCGCTGAGCGCCGCCCCCTCGGGGGCGCTGGTCGGCCGCTACTTCGCGCGCGCGGCCAATGGGGTCCCATCCGTACCCGAGGCACACGCAGCGGTGGCTGACGGCTTCCCCTACGGCCAGTGCACGTACTACGCGGCGTCGCGGCGCACCGTCACGTGGGCCGGCAACGCAGGCTGGTGGTTCGGTGCAGCCAACGGCATCCGTCCCGAGGGACACGTCGCGGTCGCCGGCGCCATCGTCGTCTTCCATACCGGCTGGTTCGGTCATGTCGCGTACGTGGAGGGCGTCAACCCCGACGGCAGCTTCATCGTCTCCGAGATGAACTACTACGGGGGCGGCGGCGGTTGGGGGCGTGTGGACCACCGCACCATCCCGCGCTCTGAGTTCTGGTCGATCACCGGGTTCATCTACTGAGTCGGTAAGGGGGCGCCGCCGGAGCGAGACGCACCGGCGTCCTGCTGGGCTTCGTGGCCGAGCAGCACGCCCTGTGGTATTTGCCGCCAACCGCCCGCCCCCGTACGGACTACCCCGAGAAGCGGTAGCCGATCCCTGGCACGGAGTGGATGTACGTCGGCTTCTCTGCGTCCGGTTCGATCTTGCGGCGCAACCGGTACACGTGGGCGTCGACAGTGCGGGTTTCGATCTCCACCTCATAACCCCACACGCGGCGGAGCAGCTCGCCGCGACTCATCACCTGTCCGGGACGCGAGGCGAGCAGCGCTAGAAGGTTGAACTCGGTCAGGGTGAGCATCACTTCCTCGCCGTCGCGGAACGCCTGGCGGCGGCCGAGGTCGATGGTCAGGCCAGGGAACTCGAAGCGGTCGCGGGGCTGCTCCTGCGAGGAGATCTCGCTGCGACGGAGGTGGGCACCGATGCGCGCCATCAGCTCGCGCACCTCGAACGGCTTGGTCACATAGTCGTCAGCGCCCAACTCGAGGCCGACCACAACGTCGATGGTGTCGGCCTTGGCGGTGAGCATGATGATCGGCACCCGTGCACCTTCGGAGCGCAGACGGCGACAGACGTCGAGACCGCTCATGCCCGGCAGGTTGATGTCGAGGATGATCAGGTCGGGGTTCTGCTCGCGCGCGGCGGCCAACCCGTCGACGCCGTTGGCCGCCTCGAGAAGGGTGTGGTTCTGCGCGCTGCACGCTAGCCGGACTACCTCGCGGCTGGGGGCGTCGTCCTCGACGATGAGGATGGTCTTTCCGGCTCCGGTCATGAGGCTTCGGTCTCCAGGTACGTGGCGATCCTCTGCACGAAGTTCGCCACCTCGATTGGCTTAGAGATGTATCCCGAGCAACCGGCGGCGAGTGCCTCCTGCTCGTTTCCCTTCATGGCATTGGCGGTGAGCGCAACAACGGGGACTGACGATGTCTTGGGGTCGGACTTGAGCATGCGGGTGACGGTGAGGCCATCGATGCCCGGCAGCTCGATGTCCATCAGCACGAGATCGTAAGTGGAACTCCGGGCCTTGTGCAGACCCTCGTTGCCGTCGACGGCGATGTCCACCTCGAACCCGTTGCCGGTGAGCACCATGGTGGCCAGCTCGCGGTTGCTGCGGTTGTCCTCGACCAGGAGGATGCGATTGTGGTGGCTGCCGTTGGGGGTCTGCAGCCCGCCCAGCGGGAGTCGGAACGTGAACACCGAGCCCGACCCGGGCTCGCTCTCGAGCTCCATCCTGCCGCCGTGCAGCTCGACGATGCGCCGCGTCAGCGACAGGCCGAGCCCAGTGCCCTCGACCTGGCGCGTGGTGGCGCTGTCGACCTGGTAGAACTCGTTGAAGATGCGCTCATGGTGCTCGCGCGGGATGCCGACACCGGTGTCCCCTACCTGCAGGCAGAGCGTGTCCTCCCCCTCGGCTCGAGCCTTGACCCATACCCGCCCGCCCTGGGCCGTGAACTTGATGGCGTTGCTGAGCAGGTTGTAGAGCACCTGCTTGAACTTGCTCTTGTCGGCGCGCACCAGGAGGTCCTCGGGGATGACGTCGATGGAGAGGTCGATGTCGCGACGCTCGCTCAGCGAGCGAATCACGTTGTGAACCTCGCGGACTGCGTTGTTGACGAAAAAGTCGTCGTAGCTCAGCTCCATCCGACCGGCCTCGATCTTGCTGAGGTCGAGCACGTCGTTGACCAACTCGAGCAGGTGCTTGCCGGAGGTGTGGATGTTCTCCAAGCACTCGTGGCGCTGCTCCTCTTCGAGCGCCACAAGGTTGTCCTTGAGGATCTCGCTGAACCCGAGGATGGCGTTCAGCGGGGTGCGCAGCTCGTGGCTCATGTTGGCCAGGAACTCGCTCTTCAGTCGCGAGATCTCGTTGATCTGCGCGTAGCTGCGCTCCAGCTCGCGCTTCTGCTCGGCGATCTGGGCGAACTGCACGGTCTGGCGCGCGTGCAGGCGGGCGTTGTCGATGGAGATGGCCGCCTGGTTGGCGATGACCTGCATGAGCGCCTGCTCAACCGTGGTGAACGGCCTCACCTCCCGCCGCGCCATGGTGAGCGCACCGACCAGCCGCTGCGGCGACTGCAGTGGCATGACCAGGCAGCTGCGCGGCGCGTGCGCCATGGGTAGGTTTTTGAAGCGACTGTCCATGGTGGCGTCGGCCACGGACACCACTCTGCGGCGCTGCGACGCCCATCCCACGATCCCCTCACCGAGCTCGAAGGTGGCCACCTGGGCGACGGACTCGGTGAACGGGAAGGTGGCGATGGCGCTCAGGCTCCTGCCATCGTCGTCGAGCAGGAAGACGGTGGCGGCGTCGCAAGCCACCAGGTCGGAGGCGGCCTTCAACATGAAGTCGATGGTCTCTTTCAGCTCCAGGCTGGAGGTGAAGAGATTGCCGACCTGACCAAGCAGGTCGACAATGACCTTGTCGTCCATGGCCGGCCGAGTATAAGGGCGGCTGCGCCTCAGCAGACCACTTTCGCGCATTTCGGCACTCGCCCAAAAATGCGCTGTTCCAGTTCATCCGTCAGCGCAGGCGACCTCACGTCGCCGCAACTGACACCGCTGAGCTGGGGCTGCTCTGAGGGGGAACGCAGTTCCCCCTTCACTCATTTGCGGGCCTTGATCTCTTCGATGACCTGGGGGAGGATCTTCAGCGCATCCCCGACGACGCCGAGGTCGGCGAGTTTGAAGATCGGGGCATCGGCGTCGCGGTTGATGGCGATGATGGTCTGGGCGCTCTTCATCCCGACGGTGTGCTGCATCGCTCCGCTGATGCCGACGGCGATGTAGACGGTGGGCTTGACCGTCTTGCCGGTCTGGCCCACCTGCATGGCGTAGGGCACCCAACCGGCGTCGACCACGGCGCGGCTGGCCCCGACGGCGGCGCCGATCAGGATGGCCAGTTGCTCGAGCAGCTCGAAGTTCTTGGGGTCGCCGAGACCGCGCCCGCCGCTGATGACGACCGGCGCCTCCTCGAGCTTGGGACCGGAGGCCTCCTCCTGGCGCCGCTCGGTCACCTTGACGGCGCGGTGCTGCTCGGCGATGTCGGTGGCGATGGGCGTGACCGTGGCGGGACTCCCGCCACCACTCTCGGCGGCGAACGACTTGGGCCTGATCAGCACCAGGGCGGGCTTCTCGCCCTCGAAGGCGGTGGTCACGTCTTGGGTGGCGCCGAAGATCGAGGACTGCACCGACACCGCACCGTCGGCGGAGACATCGAGCCCGTTCGCGATCACGGGTACGTCCAGCTTGGCCGCCAGCCTCCCGGCGACGTCGCGACCGAGGTAGGTGGACGCGATTAGGATGAGATCGGGCTTCTGGTCGGCGGCCAGCGCAGCGATCGCATCTGCGGCGGGGCCGCCGGAAAGCAGCTCGCCATACGCCGCATCGGTGCCGGCGTGCAGGGTGGTCGCCCCGTACTCGCCGAGCACAGCCGCGGTCTCCTCGGCCTGCGGGGAGAGCGCCACCGCCTCCACGGCGCCGCCCAGGGAACGTGCCTTGGTCAGCAGTTCGAGGACGGCGCCCACGGGTTTGGCGTCGACGATCTCGGCGAACACCCACGTCTTGACGACGGCCACTCAGATCACCTTCCTGTCGGCCAGAAAGTCGACGATCCGCCTGGCCGCCTCGCCGTCGTCGGAGATGATCTCGCCCGCCGCGCGTTTCGGAGCCGCGGCGACGGCGGTGATCTTCTGGCCGGCGGAGGCTCCTCCCAGCCCATCGAGACCCAGGTCCGCGACCGTCGGGCGGTCGAGCGGCTTCTGCTTGGCGCCCATGATCCCCTTGAGCGAGGGGTAGCGCGGCTCGTTGACGCCGGCGGTGACGCTGATGACCACCGGCAGCTTGGCCTCGACGACCTCGATGCCGGTCTCCGTCTGGCGCTCGACCCGCAGCGTGTCGCCCTCGTACACCACCGACTTGGCGAACGTCACCGCAGGGATGTCGAGCAGGCCGGCCAGCATCTGCGGGACCACCCCGGTGTAGCCGTCGGTCGATTCGGTGGCGGTGATGATGACGTCGAACTCCTGCTTGCGGATCGCCGCGGCGAGGACCTTGGCGGTGGTCAGTGCATCGGATCCCGCCAGGGCGTCGTCAGTGATGAGCACCCCCTTGGCTGCACCCATGGCCAGCGCCTTGCGGACGGCGTCAACGCCGCGGTCGGGGCCCATGCTGACGATGGTCACCTCACCCCCGTGCTTCTCCGCCAACTGCAGGCCCGCCTCGACACCGAACTCGTCGCCGGGGTCGAGAACCAGTTCCCCATCGCGCCTGAGCCTGTGGCTGGTTGGATCGAGCTGGCCGGGCGAGTTGGGATCCGGCACCTGCTTGACGCAGACGACGACGTTCATGCGTGCTCCTGCAATCGCGGGGCGATGGGCGCCGGTGACTCTACCCGACCGTTTCCAGCGACGGCCGGTCATCGCACGGCGTGCCGCGGTGTGGTGACTTCTCAGGGGCGTTTCAGGGCTGGCGGCCAGGGCAGGGCCGAGAATGTGCTCACGTCACAAGCCGCCTCACAAGAGAGTCGAACCATGTTGAGACCTGTCCGCACCGCCGCCCGCTGGGTCGGCCGCCATGCATTCCCTGCTGCCGCCGCGAGCGTCATCGTCCTCGGTGCGGCAGGGGGCGGCATCGGCTACGCCGTGGCGAACCAGCACAGCACCGCCGCGCCGGTGTCGTCGAGCTCCGGCTCCACAGGCGCCACCACGCCGCCGGCTCACGCCAAGCCGAAGCATGGGACATACGCAACGCGCGGCGCGCACGTCATGGAGCGCGCTCTCAGCCTGCTCGCCGCTCAGACCGGGCAGAGCATCGCCTCGGTGCGCAGCCAGCTCGAGGCGGGCAAGTCCGTCGACGACATCGCCGGCGCCAAGGCCCCGGCCATCGAGACCGCGATCCTCGCCCAGATCAACAAGCTGGCCGCTCACGCGGTGAGCGCAGGCAGGATCACCGCCGCGCAGGAGGCAGCCGGATTGGCCATGGCCAAGACGAAGGTCGACGCGCTGATGGCCGAGCCAGGGACCCAGCTGCTCAAGGACGCGCAGAAGTTCCTGGAGTTCCTGCAGACCCACGGCGCCGCTGGCCACGCGGCGGTCACCCCGACGCCAACGCCGGCCGCCTGAGCCGTCTCCGCGCCGGGCTCGCCGGGCGCGCCTGCTCGGTACACTGCGGCGATGCCCAAGACCTACACGCACGCCGAGCAGGTCATCGAGCCGTCCAAGAAGTACACGGCGACGATCGCCACGGACAAGGGGGACATCGTGATGTCGCTCGACCCCGCACGCGCGCCCAAGAGCGTCAACAACTTCGTGTTCCTGGCCCGTGAGGGTTTCTACGACGGTCTCACCTTCCACCGCGTCGTCGACGACTTCGTCATCCAGGCCGGCTGTCCGGAGGGCTCAGGCCGCGGCGGTCCGGGCTACCGCTTCGAGGATGAGCCTGTGCAGGGCGAGTACATCGCCGGCGCAGTGGCCTGCGCCAACGCCGGTCCGAACACCAACGGGTCACAATTCTTCATCTGCGCCGTCGACGACAGACACAAGCTGGCCAAGGCGTACAACCTCTTCGGCCAGGTGGTCAAGGGCATGGAGGTGATCGGCGAGATCCGCCAGGGCGACGTGATGCGCACGGTGACGGTGACCGAGGAATAGCGCGATGCCTGAGCAGCTGCGCTTGTTGTCCGTGCACGCCCACGCCGACGACGAGTCGATCACCATGGGCGGCCTGCTCGCTATCTCGCACGACCGCGGCGTGCGCACCGTCAACGTCTGCTGCACTGACGGCAAGCTCGCCACCATCGTCGCCGAGGACATGCCGGAGGAGACGACGCGACCACACCTAGCGGAGATTCGCCAGCAGGAGCTGCGCGACGCGTGCGCCATCCTCGGCGTCGACGAGGTCCACTTTCTCGGCTACGGGGATTCAGGCATGTGGGGTGCGGACACCAACCAGCTCCCCGACGCATTCTGGAAGGCAGACGTCAACGAGGCGGTGGGGCGGATGGTCGAGCACATCCGGCGCTTCCGCCCGCACGTTGTGGTCACGTACGACGGGGTCGGCGGCTACGGTCATCCCGACCACATCCAGACCCACCGCGTGACCTTGCTGGCCGTCGAGGCCGCGCACATGAAGTCGCTGTACCCAGCGGCAGGGGAGCCGTGGCGCGTGCCCAAGCTGTACTACACGTCGATCCCGGTGTCATTCCTGCGCAAAGCGGCCGACTTCGCCAAGGCGGCGGGGATGGAGCCGCCCTTCGGCGTCGAGAACCCCGAGGACCTGCCCTTCGTCACCCCGGATGCGTGGATCACCACGACCGTCGACGTTCGCAAGGGCATCCGTCGCAAGCGTGAGGCGATGATTGCGCACCACAGCCAGATCGGACCCGACTGGCCGCTGCTCGCCATCCCCGAAGAGGTGAACATCGAACACTTCGGCGAGGAGTCGTTCCAGCTGGTTATCTCGCGCGTCCCCGTGACCCTGCCGGAGACGGACGTCTTCGCCGGCATCGCGGTCGAGGAAGCAGTACTGGTCTGAGGCTCCGCGGGCCTGTCAGGAAAGCGGGCCGATCCCGCTGACGTCGGTCGGCGTCGGCCACGCGCCGCCCCACCACGACTCGGTGAGATGGCCGTTCGGGCTTCGCCAGAATGCCAGCTGCTCGCTGCCCGCCAGGGCTGCGCTGGGAGCGGAGCCCAGTTGTGCGCTGACATTGCTCGCCGCCGCCCAGTCAATCGGTGCGCTCCGAGCACCACCCCACCAGGTCTCCCACAAGTGCCCGTTGGTGCCCTGCCAGAAGATCAGCTGGTTGCCGGTCGAGGTCACCACGACACTGGGAGACGATCCCAGCAGCGCGCTGGCACTCCATGCCGTGGACCAGTCCGACGGACCGTTCCATGAACCCGCGTACCAGGCCTCCTTGAGATGGCCCGCTCCGTCCTGCCAGAACACCAGCTGCTCGGCGCCGTCCGGCGTGACCACCGCACTGGGGGCAGAGGCGAGCACACCGGAGCCCCAGCGGCTTGTCCAGTCGACGGGCCCGTTCCACGAGCCAGCGAACCAGGCCTCATCGAGGTGGCCGTCAGCGCCGCGCCAGAACACGGTCTGCTGGCGTCCGTCCGGCGAGACCCACACGCTCGGCGCGGAGCCGAGGAGGCCGGTTCCCCATCGCGCCGTCCAATCCACCGGGCCATTCCAGCTGCCGGTGTACCAGGCCTCCCAGAAGTGGCCGTCCGTTCCCTGCCAGAACACCAGCTGCGTGCCCCCGTCGGGCGTGACCGCAACGCTCGGCGCCGACGCCAACGCCGCGGAGGCCGGCCAGCGGCTGGTCAGGTCGATTGGCCCGTTCCATCTGCCGGTGTACCAGGCCTCGAGAAGGTGGCCGTTGGCCCCCCGCCAGAAGGTCAGCTGGGTGCTGCCGTCGGGCGTCAGCGCGGCCGCCGGCGCACTGCCGAGCAGCCCGGTGTTTCCCCACATGGCGGACAGGTCGGCCGGCCCATTCCAGCGGCCGTTCCACGTTGACGAGGCAAGGTCACCGGCAGTGTTCTGCCAGTACAGCACCAGGCTGCCCCCCGCCGTGACGGTCGCCGTCGGAGGCGTGGCGATGCTGCCCAGCGAATCCCAGTCGGCGGGCCCGTTCCAGGTGCCGTTGTACCAGGCCTCCCACACGTGGTTGTCACTGCCCTTCCAGAACACTGACTCGTCGCCATTGGGGGCGACCACGACGGACGGTGCCGAGCCGAGTGGTCCCTGACCTCCCCAGCCCTTGCTGAGGTCGGTCGGGCCGTTCCAGCCGTTGCCATACCAGGCCTTCCAGAGGTGCCCGTTGGTGCTCTGCCAGTACACGAACTGGAGGCCGCCGTTGCTGATCGCCACGCTGGGTGCGGAGGTGAGTGGACCAGCACCGCCCCAGCCGGACGAGATGGCCGCCGGCCCGTACCAGGTGCCTGCGGCGAACCACGCCTCCATGAGGCTTCCGCCTGCACCCTGCCAGAAGACCATCTGCTCGCCACCAGGAGCGATCGCGGCGCTCGGAGCGGATTGGAGCAGCTGGGCGCTCGTCCATCCTGTTGAAAGATCGGCCGGGGTCGACCACCCGTTGGTGTACACGGACTGCCAGAGGTGACCACCGGCCCCGCGCCAGTACACAGTCTGTTTGCCGTCAGGGGCGAAGACCGCGCTCGGGGGAGAGGTCAGTGGCGCCGCTTGCTTCCAGATCGCGGTGAGGTCGGTGGGGCCGTACCAGGTGGTGCCGACCGCCCACGCCTCGCGCAGGTGGTTGTCGGTGCCCTGCCAGAAGAGGTTCTGCTGCCCGCCCGACGAGGACGCGCTCAGCTTTCCGCCGCCGCTGCCTGACATCACCGGGTTGTGCAGCCAGCCGATCACCGGGGTGTAGCCGTTGGCTGTGACTGTGGTGCCGCTGAGCCCGAACGTGTCGGAACCGCTGGCGGTGCCGTTTTCCTGGACGATGGTGAGGCTTGACGAGCCGACCGAGGTGACCACCGCGACGTGGCCGTTGGCGTCGTAGTAGCTGCCCAGCCAGCCGGGGCCGAAGATGAGCAAGTCCCCGCGTTGCGGAGGGATGCCGCCACCCTGATTGAACTGCTGCAGGGGAACAGGAAGCGCCGGCCCCGCCTGCCACAACTGAGCCGCACTGCCGTTGGCGCCGCCGTAGCCGTCCCAGACGGCGGGCTCGCCCCAGGCGTAATACGCGTAGCGCTGGGCCAGCTCGGTGCACTGGAACTCAGGCCCGAAAGTGCAGCCGTTGGGAGCGCCGCAGCCGGCGTCGTCGAATGAGCTGCCGTTGCCGTACACGGTGAGGTTCTGACAGCGCGACACCCACGTGGCCCACGAGCAGCCGTCGATGAGTGGCGCACCGTATGTTCCGGTGCTCGACTGTTTGGCGGCGACGGAGATCATCCCCGGCTTGGCCGCGGGAGCCGTCGCCGGGGAGCTCGCGGAGGCGCCGAAACCTCCTGCTGTCAGGAACACGGTGACGACCATGGGCCCGGTCAACACGCGGGGCAGGCCGCGCGTCATCGATTGGAGATCCGTTGCTCAATCACCACAACGGCAGCCATGCTTTCATGCGAGCCCGGACGGGTCCGTCGCGCTCGGGCAACAGATCAGTGGCTCAATGCCACAACGAGACACGCCCGCGGCGGCGAGAATGCCCCGATGCGCACTGAGGAGCCCGGCCCAGCGCGCGGTCAGATCAGTCGCCGGGAGATCCTCATCAGAGGCGGCCGGATCGGCCTTGGCGTGGGCACGGTTTCCATCGCCGGCTTGCTCGCGGCCTGCAGCGACGACCCGGCCCGCAGCAGCTCACCCGGGATGGCACGCTCGGCGACGATCCCGCCGTCGTCGAGCGCCTCAGGGTCACCCAGCGCTACACCCGATACCCGCCCCGTGACCATCGCGATCACCGGCGACGTCATGCTGGGTCGCAGCGTCAACGCGCAGATCCTTGCCAGCATCGACCGCTATCCCTTCAACGAGACGGCCGATTACCTGGAGGGTTTCGACCTCACCGTCGGCAACCTGGAATGCGTGGTGTCGGCGCTGGGCGCGCCTGTGCCGAACAAGCCCTATCACTTCCGCGCCGACCCCAGGAGCTTTGCAAGGCTCAACGCCGCCGGGTTCGACATCGTCTCGCTCGCCAACAACCACAGCGGCGACTACGGCCGGGCGGCGTTCACCGACATGCTCGCGCAGCTGCCCGCGCACGGGCTCACGCCGGTCGGCGCCGGGCTGACCTTGAATGCCGCCCATTCGCCGGTGCTGAGGACGGTGCGTACGACGACCGCCGGGTTCCTCGCCTACTGCGAGATCGCCCCGACCAGCTTCGCCGCCACCCGAACTTCGCCGGGCCACGCCTGGCTGGACACCGCGCTGATGCGCTCGGACATCGCCTCGGTGCGGCCACACGTCGACTTCCTGATCGTCTTCATGCACTGGGGTATCGAGTACCAGCACACCGAGTCCGGCCACCAGCAATCGCTGGCGCGCAGCGCGATCGAGGCCGGGGCCGACTTCGTGGTTGGCTCGCACCCCCATGTCATCCAGCCGTTCGAGACCTACGCGGGCAGGCCCATCGTGTACAGCCTCGGCAACTTCGTATTCGACGAGATGCTCTCCGACGACGTGCGTCGCGGCGAGGTGCTCACGCTGACAGTGCAGGGGAAACAGCTGATCGACTGGAAGCTCCGCCAGTCGTACATCGTGGGCAACAGCGGCCAGCCGCGCTGGGTGTGAGCCTCAGACCCTCTCGACGACCATCGCGATGCCCTGACCACCGCCGATGCACATTCCGGCCACACCGATGGTGGCGTCGCGCTGCTGCATGGCGTGGAGCAGCGTGACCATGATGCGCGTGCCACTGGCGCCGATGGGGTGTCCGATGGCGATGGCCCCGCCGTTGACGTTGAGCTTCTCGTCGGGCACTGCCAGTTCTCGTCCCACCGCCACCGACTGCGCCGCGAAAGCCTCGTTGAGCTCGAAGAGGTCGATGTCTCCCACCGACAGCCCGGCACGCTGGAGAGCCGCCCGCACCGCGGGGACAGGGCCCATGCCCATCACCCGTGGGGGCACGCCGGCGCTAGCGTAGGCGCGGATGCGCGCCAGCGGGGTACGGCCTTCGGCGCGCGCCCGCGACTCACTCATCACCACCACCGCCGCACCACCGTCGTTGATGCCGCTGGCGTTGCCGGCGGTGACGCTGCCCTCCTTGTCGAAGGCGGGGCGCAGAGCAGAGAGCGACTCGGCTGTCGCCCCCGCGCGCGGGTGCTCGTCGACGTCGACGGTGACCGTCTCCTTCCGCCTGGTGACCGGCACACCGACGATCTCGTCGCGGAAACGACCGGCCGCCATGGCTTCCTGTGCCTTCTGCTGCGACGCGGCAGCGAAGGCGTCCTGGTCCTCGCGACTCACCTCGTACTCGCGGGCGACGTTCTCGGCGGTGGTGCCCATGTGGCAGTGCTCGAAGGCGCACCATAGCCCGTCGCGGATCATCTCGTCGACGAGCTGGCCGTCGCCCAGCCGGTAGCCGTAGCGCCCGCTCTCGACGAGGTACGGCGCCCGGGACATGTTCTCCATGCCGCCGGCGAGGACCACCTCGCTGTCCCCAGCGCGGATCGCCTGGGCGGCCAGCGCGATGGTCTTCAAACCGGATCCGCAGACCTTGTTGACCGTCATCGACGGCGTGCTCTCAGCGAGGCCGGCGGCGAGCGCCGCCTGTCGCGCCGGGTTCTGGCCGAGGCCGGCGGAGAGCACGTTGCCCATGAGCACCTCGTCCACGGCGTCGATCCCGGCGCGGCGCAGCGCCTCCTGACCGGCCACCGCGCCGAGCTGCGGCGCCGAAACCTCGACGAATGCACCTCCCATGGTGCCGACCGGGGTGCGAACCGCGCTGACGATGACGGCGTTTTCCATGTCGAAGACTGTAGCGATCAGAGGGCGAGGAGCTTCTCGCCGAATGCTTCCGCGTACCGCGCGGCGAAGTCGTCCCTGGTGTACGCGTGGCTCTGCGGGCCCTGCTGCTCGATCACGTAGGTGGCGGCGAGTGCGCCCATCCTCCCCGCCACCGGCGCGGGGCGTCCGGCGCGCAGTCCGGCGAGTAGTCCCGCGATGTACGCGTCCCCGGCGCCGGTGGGGTCGACCACGCTCGCCGCTCCGGCAACCGGGATCTGGTGCACGGTGCCGTCGATGTGGAGCTCGCTGCCCTGGGCGCCCCGGGTTCGGGCCACGATCGCGCCCCCGGCGGCGAGCGCTGCGACGTCACGCCCAGTGCGGCGCTGGATGACCTCGAGCTCGTAGTCGTTGCCGACCACCAACCAGGCTGCGTCGAGCCCCGTGGTCAGGGTCTGGTCTGTGAGCGAGCTGAGCTGCTGAGCGGGCGCGAACACCAGCCTCGCACCCATCCGCGTGGCCTGCTCGGCGTGCAGCGCCATGCCGTCCGGGGCGTCCGGGGCCACGACCACGTGCTCGACGTCGGACAGGGCCTCGAGGTTGACCCGGGCGGCCCGTCCCATCGCCCCCGGGAAGAAGGCGGTGATCTGGTTGTCGTCGAGGTCGGTGGTGATGAAGGCGGTGGCGGTGCCGATGTCGTCACAGAGCAGCGCCCTCGAGGTGTCCACGCCAACCTGGCTGAGCGCGGCGCGGTACTCCGCGAAGTCATTGCCGACGGCGGCGCAGAGCATCGGTCGTTCACCGAGCAGGGCCAGGGTGAAGGCGATGTTGGCCGCCGTCCCGCCGCGCCGCGTGTCGAGCCGGTCGATCAGGAACGAGACGTTGAGGATGTGCGCCTGGTCGCTGAGGATGTGATCTGCGAAGCGGCCCCCGAACACCATGATGGTGTCGTAGGCCACCGAGCCGGTGACGGCGATTGATCCCATGGCGGGGCAAGCATAGGTGCGGGCCAGAGAGGCGGGAGGGCTGGACGGGCCCGGCGCGCGGGAGAATGGAGGCATGGGACTGCCCGGACCTCGACCGACCGCCGCCGCCCTCCCAGGGCCGATGTCGACCGAGCACGCACCCGACGACGCCACCCTGGCAAACGCGGTCGAGGTCTACCGGCGAACCTACACGACGGTGTTGCGGAGCTCGGGCGAGACGCGACTGCGGGTCCTCGAGGCCTCGCACCGCGCAATGCACAGCAGCCTCCACGCGCTCGCCGACTCGCCCGCGCTCGACCTCGGTGCCTTCCTCTACGCCGTCCGGCGCCTTCCCGAGGAAATCTTCGGCGCCGAGCTGGTGGTCATGGGTCAGTCTGCCGAGATCTTCGCCAGACGTGGATTCGGCTCTTTCGAGTCACAGACCGAGATCGGCGCTCCGGGACGGCGCCGGCGCTGGTACGACGACGGCCGGGGAACGCTGGCAGTGCTGATCGCCTCAGCCTCGGACGTCGACGACCTCATCCCCACCCTGGTCGCCTTCCAGATCGAGTGGAACAAGCTGCACGCGGTGCTGCACAACGTGGACGACCACGGGGCGACTCCCGCGGAGCTGGCCGCGGCCTGCGGCGGCTCCGAGGATGACTGGGCGCACCTCCAGGAGGTGTGGGGCCTCGCGTTCGCGACGCGGCTCGAGCAGCTTCGTCGGCGTCGGCTCTCCCTGCGGATCCGCATGCTCGGCGGCACCCAGGTCGGCTACGCGCGGGTGACGCGCCGCTGGTGGCAGCAGGTCACCGGGCTGATGCGCTCCGAAGGCCTGCTCGACCGCCCCGTCTACTTCGTCAGCAGCAACTCGCACAGCCTCGGGAACCTTGTGACCGGCCTCGCCCGGCGCCACCAGGACGAACTCATCGCGGCTGTGGAAGGCGGCGGCCCCGACGACGTGCGCGACGAGCTGCGCGCGTTTCGCGAAGGCCGGGCCCAGGGGAACTGGGACAACCTCCTCTACTACGCCGCGCGCATGTGGTTGCGCGGTGCGCTCAGCGACAGCCAGCGTGCAGCGATGCGGCGTGAGGAGCGCGAGGCGGGGGTCATCGCCGTGAACAGCCGCACCGCCCTCGACGTGGCCGCCCAGGTGATCGCGCTCGACCGGCTCGATCCGGCCACGCTCGACGAACGTCTCGGTCCTGTGCAGGCGGCGGCTCTCCGTGCCAGCCGCGCGGTTATCGTCAACGTCGACTATCCGCTGGGGTTGGCAGCCTACAACATCCTGCGCGAGGTCGCCGAGACGGCGGCCGAGCTGCGTGGTGTCTACGTCCTCGGCAAGGCCGCAACGCTGAACGCGGATGTCGGCGACGTGATGATCTCCGGTGTCATCCATGACGAGCACTCCGGCAGCACCTTCTGGCTGGACAATGCCTTCCGCGTCTCCGACATCGCCCCCTACCTGCGTTTCGGCAGCGGCCTCGACAATCAACGCGCGGTCACCGTCAAGGGAACCTTCCTCCAGAACCGCGGCTATCTCGACTTCTATCACCGCGAGGCGTTCTCCGTCGTGGAGATGGAGGCCGGCCCGTACTGCTGCGCGATGTACGAGATGAGCGAGGCCGCGCGTTATCCGATGGGAGAACCGGTCAACTTCTCGCGCCTGCCGGTGGATTTCGGGGTCATCCACTACGCATCCGACACGCCGTTCACGCAGGCTCGCACGTTGGGCGCGCGTGGCCTGTCCTACTTCGGCATGGACTCGACGTATGCGTCCTCGGTGGCGATCCTGCGCCGCATCCTCCGCCTCGAGGACGCGCTGGTCGACGCCAGCGAGCCCCTCGATACGCCCGTGGTCGACGACGGCGACGAGATGCCCGCAGAGGCGACCGTGTGAGGCACAGCTGGCTGCTGGTGCCGGCTGCACTGCTGGCATCGCCCCTTGCCAGCTGCGGTGGTACCGAGACCTGCGCAGCCACCGGTTGCACCACGCGGGCGGCGCAACCGCTCAACGTGCAGCCGCAGAACAGCACGCTGCTGGTCGGGGTCAACCGCATCTCGATCGCGCTGCTCGATGGCCGGGCCACGCCGGTAACGGCCGCCAACGTCTCGGTCCAGATCCTCGCACCCGGCGGCGCCTCGATCGGCGTCCGGCCCCTCGAGAACATCGCCTCCGTGTACGGGGGCATCCCCGTGTATGTCGGCCTCGCCACCTTTCCGAGCGCCGGCCAATACGACTACGTGGTCAACGGCACGAGCTCGAGTGGCTCACCGGTCAGCGGCAACGCGTTCGTCACCGTCGCCACCAGAGGCCCTGAGCTGGCGGTGGGGATGCCAGTGCCGACAATTGCACAGAAGGTCGTCACCGACGCCGGCGTGGCCCTGTCGATGGTGGACAGCGGCGTGCCCCCCGACACCTGGCACGACGTCACCGTCGCGCAGGCTCTCGCCGCGCACCGTCCCATAGTGCTGTACTTCGGGGAGCCCGGCTTCTGCCCCAGCAAGACGTGCGGACCGACGGTGGCGATCCTCAAGCAGCTCTGCACGCAGTACTGCGCGCAGCTCTCCTTTCAGCACATCGAGGACGACATCCCGCCCGGGCCTGCCTTCGTGCAGCCGAACGCACTGCCCAACAATCCCGCCTTCCTGGCGTTCGGCCTGCGCAGCGACCCGTGGGTGTATTTCGTCAACAGCAGCGGCGTGGTGGCCGACCGGTTCGAGGGCCCGGTCACCCTCGATCAGCTGAAGGGCGCCGCGGCGGGCACGCTCGCCGGACACGTCCCGGCGGTCTCGCTCGGCGCCTGATGGCGTGAACGTCACCTAGTCATGCCGCTGCTCACGCTCGACAACGTTGCGGTCGCCTATGGCGCCGAGGTGATCGTCCGCGGGGTCTCGCTGGGCATCGAGCAGCGCGACCGTGTCGCTGTGGTCGGCGCCAACGGCGCCGGCAAGACGTCTGTGCTCGACGTCATCGGGGGCACGCTCGAGCCCAGCGAGGGTGTGGTCGAGCGCGCGCGCAACCTGCGCACCGCGCACCTGCCCCAGGACGCGCCGGAACCGGTCGGCGCGACGGTGCTCGACGAGGTCCTCGCCTCGCGCGAGGACCTCCTCGCCACGCACTCCGAGCTGAGCAGGCTCGAGGCGGCAATGGGTGCGCGCCCGGACGACCTCGACGCGGTGATGGCCAGCTACGGCGAACTGCAGCACGCATACCAGGACGCCGGCGGCTACGACCTCGAGGCGCGGGCGCGCGAGGCACTCGGCGGGCTCGGCATCGACGAGACCCTCCAGGGCCGCGATCCACGCCATCTCAGCGGCGGCCAGAAGCGCCGCGTCGAGCTGTCCAAGCTGTTGGTCGCCGACGCCGACCTGCTGCTCATCGACGAGCCGACCAACCACCTCGACCTGGCCTCGATCGAGTGGCTCGAGGAATTCATGGCCGAAGTGCGCGCGACATTCGTGCTCGTCTCCCATGACCGGCGCTTCCTCGACCGCGTGTGCACGTCGGTTCTCGAGCTGGGTGGTGGTGTGGCCGAGGAGTACCCGGGCAACTACACGCAGTACGTCCGCCTGCGCGGGGAACGGCGCACGCGACGTCAGAAGGAGTTCGAGTCACAGCAGGCGCACATCACCCACCAGGAGGAGTTCATCCGCAAGTACAAGGCGGGACAGCGCGCCAAGGAGGCACGTGGCCGGCAGAAGCAGCTCGACCGCATCGAGCGGGTGAGCGCACCGCCGCGCGACAGACGCCCACGCCTGCGATTCGCGACCGCCCCCACCTCGCAGATCCTGCTCAAGACCAGCGAGCTGCAGGTGGGGCGCGGCTCCGCGCTGCTGCACCTGCGGCCGCTGAGCATCGCCCCAGGGGAGCGCATCGCCGTGGTCGGCCCCAACGGCTCCGGCAAGTCGACCCTGCTGCACACCCTGGCCGGCGAGCTGGCCCCCATCGAAGGCACCATCCGGCTCGGACCGCGCACCCATCGTCGCCTGTACCGTCAGGACCTGGGTCGCGACGACGGGGACGATGAGCGGGCCAGTGCGTACTCCACCGACGACGCGCGCACCGTCATGGAGGACCTCCTCGCCGATCACCCGGTGGGCGCGGAACGGGCGCGCACCGTTCTCGGAGCGCTGCTGTTCGGCGGTGACGATGTGCACAAGCTGGTCAGTGAGCTGAGTGGTGGGGAGCGCGCCCGACTGCTGCTCGGCAAGGTGGCGCTCGAGGAGACCAACCTGCTGCTCCTCGACGAGCCGACCAA
This sequence comes from Candidatus Dormiibacterota bacterium, assembly GCA_030948845.1. Classification (GTDB taxonomy): domain Bacteria; phylum Chloroflexota; class Dormibacteria; order Aeolococcales; family Aeolococcaceae; genus Aeolococcus. Next base: position 5,464 of record JALYZN010000078.1, on the reverse strand, counting down.
TCATCTCGACATCCCCGCCCAGGAGGTGCTCGAGCAGGCCTTGACCGGCTACGGCGGGGCGGTGGTGCTGGTCACCCACGACCGCGCGCTCATCGACGCCGTCGCCACCCGGACGTGGGCGATCGAGGACGGTGGCATCCGCGAGGTGCTCGGGGGATACACAGAGTTGCTCCGCGTGCGCGACCGCGAGCGCCGTGAGCTCGAGCGCGAGTCGCGTTCCGCAGCCGGTGGCGCGCCGCGCACCCGCGGCACCTCTGCCGACGCCGTGACGTCGGCGTCACGAGACGTTCGCCGTCTCGAGGAGGAGATCGCCGCCATCGAAGCCGAGCTCAAGCTGGCACGTAACCGGTTGCTCGACCCCGATACCTTCGCCGACATCGAGACCGGCGCAGCGGCGGGCAGGGAACACGATCGGTTGAGCGGCGCGCTCGCCGAGCTCTACGATCGCTGGGAGGCCCTGGCGCGGTCCGGCTGAGGCGGTTCCTACACTGTGGCGATGAGCACGCCGACAGCCGGCCTCGGCGAGACGCTCGTGGACGCTGCCTCGATCCAGCGCCGCATCGGTGAGCTCGCCGCCGAGATCGACGCCCAGTACCAGGGCCTGCATCGCCCGGTGGTGCTGCTCTGCGTGCTCAAGGGAGCGCTGATCTTCACCGCCGACCTGGCGCGGCAACTCACCATCCCCGTCGAGATCGACTTCGTCGCGGTTCAGTCGTACGGCGCCGCTACGCGGAGCAGTGGACGGCCCGCGCTGTCCGCCACCGCAGCTGTGCAGTTGCGCGGACGGGATGTGCTCATCGTCGAGGACATCATCGACACCGGCTACACCGCCGCACTGGTTCGCCGCCATCTCACCGAACTCGGCACCCGGTCCGTGCGTCTGGTCACCCTGCTCGACAAGACCGCGCGGCGTACACAACCGGTGCAAGTCGACTGGCGCGGGTTCGGCATCCCCGATGACTTCGTGGTGGGCTACGGCCTCGACCACGACGAGCGCTATCGCAACCTCGCTGACGTGCGCGTCCTCGACAGCGCGTGATCTCACGACGTGCCGCGCCGCTGGCGCTTGTCGGCGCGACGGTCGCGGTGTCGGTGTCGGCGATTCTCATCACCGAGGCGCGCACGGATGCGGCGACCGTTGTGTGGCTGCGCATGGCCCTGGCGGTTGGCCTGCTCGCGCCGTGGGCGACCCCGCAGCTGCGCGTCCGCATGGTCGGCGGATCGCGTCGTGACTCGCTGCTCACCGCGGTCGCCGGTGTGTTGCTCGCGGCCCACTTCCTGACCTGGACGGCCTCCCTCGCGTACACGTCGGTGGCGGCCAGCGTGCTGCTCGTCTCATTGCATCCGCTGATCGTCGCCCCGCTGGGCGCGCGCCTTCACGGTGACGCTGTCAGCGGGCGCGTCATCGCCGGCATCGTCCTCGCGCTGGCCGGCACGGTGGTCACCTGCGCCGGGGCGTTCACCGCCGGGGGAAAGGCGTTCGGCGGTGACCTCCTGGCGCTCGCCGGCGGGATTGCGCTCGCCGGGTACCTGTTGATCGGCAGGAGCCGGCGACGGCTTGCCGGGGTGGCCGCGTACTCCGCGGTGGTCTACGCGGTCGTCAGCGTAGCCGCGGTCAGTGTCGCCGCGGCGGGCGGCACGCTCCATGCACCGAGCGTGCGCACCCTGGTCGCCTGCCTCGGCCTCGCCGCGGTGTGCACCATCGGAGGCCACACCGTTTTCAATTGGACGCTGCGCCGGCTCCCGGCGAGCACGGTCTCGCTCTCCTTCCTCGGCGAGCCCCCCCTGGCGGCGCTGCTGGCCTTTCTCATCCTCGGCCAGCGCATCGCTCTCGCCACAATCGTGGGAGGCGCGTTGATCCTTGCCGGGCTCGGTGCCGCCGTGTCGACATCGACCGAGGCGCGGCTGGCCACAGCCCCGGCGGGATGAGGGTCAGATTGCCACACGGGTGACCAGGTAGACGAGATGCGCCGGCACGAGGCCCATGACCACGCTGATGATCAGCACGTAGAGCATCGCGGTGGCCGGCTGGTTGGCGCGGATCCTCGCGAAGTACAGCGTGAATGCGTTGACGGCTGCGGTGAACAGCACGCCGGAGCCGATCACCAGCAACCAGAACAGGAATGCCTGGTCACCGGAGACGAGGCGTTCACGGCTGCCCCCGGCGCCGAGCAGGGCGGTGGCGATCACTACGCACTCCACGGCGATAGCGCCGAACACGGTGTAGATGGACAGACGCAGGGGGCGGAACGACATGCTCGGCGTCACCAGGTACCAGTGACCGAGAAGCATCCCGGCGAGCGCGCTGCCGGCGAGGAGCGCAGCCGACAGGAATGACAGCGTCGCCGCACCGGCTCCTCCGAGCGCCGGGCCGATCGCCAGGCCGGCGGTGACAACCGCCACCACGCCGACGGCGACCGTGGCGCCCGCGACCACCCGACGGGATATCTCGGTGCCGACCGCCGCGAACAGGGCGTCGGCGGCGAGCAGGGCTGTGAACGCGACGGCCCAGTGGACGAAGCTCGCCACCGCAGCGCCGTCGACGCGGGAGTGCAGCAGCCCGCCGAAGTCCGAGCTGGCCGAGATCAGCAGCAGGTCCGCGCCCATGATCAGGGCGCAGATGGCCGCGGTCGTCCCCGCAAAACCGCGCCCCACCCTGCTTAGCTGGTCCAGCGCGGTGCTCACGGCGACGGTCCCGGCCGCCAGCTCGAGCAGGACCAGGAGCCCGGCCAGAGGGGCGAGGGCGGGCAGAGAGGGCGGCACCGCGCGATGGTACGCAGCGGGCTGACTGCTCCCGGGCCGGCTGCGCTACGGTCCGACGCATGAACGGCGAGGCGACCGAGGGACCGCGTGTCGCGGGTCCCCCACCGCCGGCTGACCGACCCGGCCAACCCCGGCCGTGGACACCCGCGGCGGCCATGGAACCGGTGCCCCCGCTCGCCCCACCGCCGGCGCGCCCCGGAGCCGGCGCACCGGTCATCCCTAGCGCCCACGAGGCGAGCCCCGGCGCGTACTCGCACACCGTGCTGATCCTCGTGGCGATGCTGCTGATCAGCGCGCTCGCGGTGTTGGTGCTCGTGCTGCACCACTAGCGGGCGACCCTCGCCCGCGGCGTCAGCCCCCAGCCTGAACCTCGAGTCCCGCGTCCTGCCACGCCTCGATGCCGCCGACGATGTTGATGGCCCGCGGCCGGCCGTGCTCGTGGAGAAACTCGACCGCCTTACCGCTGCGTCCGCCAAGCCGGCAGTGCACATAGACATCGCGATCGTCGGGAATCTCGTCGAGACGCTGCGGCACCTCTGCGAGCGGGATCAGGACCGCGCCTGGGATGCGCAGCTGTTCCCATTCCCACGCTTCACGAACGTCGATGAGCACTGCGTCGCCGGAGCTCACTGCGTCGTGCGCCTGCTGCGGTGTCGCCTCAGCCTTGGTGGCCATGGCGCGAGTATAGGGATCGTCTGTTCGCATCCATCTCGGGCTGGTAGGCTGGCCGCGTGACCGCGACCGCGCCGGCTCCCGCGCTCCCGGCCGATGATCCCTGGCTGAACGCGCAGCGCCAGTTCGATAATGCCGCGCAGATCCTCAACCTGTCGCCGGGACTCCGCGCGGTTCTGCGCGAGGTGCGCAGGGAGTTGCTGGTGCGCTTCCCGGTGAAGATGGACGACGGATCGCTGCGCGTGTTCGAAGGCTATCGCGTGCAGCACAACACCACGCGCGGTCCGGCCAAGGGTGGCATCAGATTCCACCCCCAGACCAACCTAGAAGAGGTGAAGGCGCTCTCCATGTGGATGACATGGAAGTGCGCACTGATGAACATCCCCTACGGCGGAGCCAAGGGAGGGGTCGTGGTGGATCCGAAGGAGCTGAGTCACCGCGAGCTGGAGCGTCTCAGCCGTCGCTTCGCCAGCGAGATAAGCATTCTGATCGGGCCCGACTCCGACATCCCCGCCCCCGACGTCAACACCAACGCCGAGGTGATGGCGTGGATGATGGACACCATCTCGATGGAGGCCGGCTACTCGATCCCCGCGGTGGTGACGGGCAAGCCGCTCGACATCGGCGGCAGCGAGGGGCGGCCCAGCGCCACCGGACGCGGTGTGACCATCGCCGCGATCGAGATCTGCAAGCGCCTCGACCGCGATCCCAACGCCACCACCGTCGCAGTCCAGGGGTTCGGCAACGTGGGCAGCGTCAGCGCCGAGCTCATGGCCGAGCGCGGTTTCCGCATCTGCGCGGTATCCGACGTGTCCGGTGGCGTCTACAACCCCATGGGACTCCACGTGCATGGACTGCTCAACCACCGCCGCGAGACCGGTGGGGTCGCCGGGTTCCCGGGCTCGCGCCCAGTGACCAACAGCGAGCTGCTCGAGTTGCCGGTTGACATTCTCGTGCCCGCGGCGCTGGAGAACCAGATCACCGCGCGCAACGCCGGGCGCATCCAGGCGTCGGTGATCATCGAGGGAGCCAACGGCCCGACAACCCCCGACGCTGATCTCATCCTCGAGCAGCGCGGCGTGGTGGTGGTGCCCGACATCCTCGCCAACGCCGGAGGAGTCACCGTCTCCTACTTCGAGTGGGTGCAGGACCTGCAGTCCTTCTTCTGGGAGGAGGGCGAGATCAACAAGCAGCTCGAGCGCATCCTGCGCCGCGCCTTTTCACAGATGTGCCAGCAGGCCGACGTCCACCACGTCTCGCTCCGGCTCGGCGCCTACCTCGTCGCGGTGAAGCGTGTCGCCGACGCCACCGCCGTTCGTGGCATCTACCCCTGATCCCCCCGGTTACGGCGGAGAGATCGCCGGACCGGGAGGGGGCGGCCACTACGAGGTCGGGGAGCCGGTCCGCGAGGGCTGGGCCGGCACGATCCGCGACGGCCGCTACCGGCGCAGCGGTCTGCGCGTCACGATCGAGGACGTCCGCCCCGACCTGGCCGCCACCCCGGGGTTCATCCAGCGGCTCGGTGAGATCGGTCGGGAAGCGACGGTCGTGCGCGATCCCCACCTGCTGGCGGTGTACGACCTTGTCGACGACGGCGGTACCTTTCGGCTGATCGGCGAGTGGTGCGATGGCGCGGGGCTCGCAGCCGTGCTCCGCCGCGGATCGATCGCCCCCGAACGTGCGATCGCTGCTGTCCACGACATTCTTGGTGGCCTCGCCGCCCTGCATGCCCGCGGCCTCTTCCACGGCCAGGTCGGCCCTGAGACCGTGGTGATCGACAGCGACGGCCAGGCTCGCCTGGCCGAGCTCGCCGTGTGCGCGGCCGCGGCTCCGCCCGGGTTTGGACCGCAAACCGACGTCCGCGACGCCGCCCGCCTCGGGTTGCACCTGCTCCGCAAGGCAGGCTCGAAATTCGACGCCGTGCGCCGCCCTCTCGATGCGGCCACGGGCGCAGGCGTGGTGGAGGCGAGCCGCTTGCGCGACGAGCTGGACGCGAACGCGACCACGCTGGTGGGGCCCGCCTGGCGGG
>JALYZN010000047.1 GCA_030948845.1 Candidatus Dormiibacterota bacterium | reverse complement strand
TGCTCGACCTGCAGAAGGAGGGTCGTCATGAGACATCTGCTGCCTTCCCGGTGCCGAGGCGCGGCCAGCGGCGGGGCGTCGGTTTTGCCGGGGACGGGATGCTCGGTCATTGGTTGAGCCTCGACGGCCACCGCCTCGATCGTTACCAGGTGGTGGGACCAAGTACCTTCAACATCGGACCGGGAGGGCCGGCCGAGGCTGCCGTGGACGAGACGCCCACCCTCGAGGAAGTGGGCGCGCCGAGCGGCGTGACTGCGCTCATTGCGCTGCGGAGTTTCGACCCCTGCAGCAACTGCGCGTCGCATTGACCCGCGACCCACTCATCCCATGTCGAGGAGCCGGGAGCTGAGGTCGTCGATCGCCACCACGGCTGCTGAGTCCGGGTAGTTCGCGAACAGGGACACGCCGCGGCGGTCGGCCTCCTTGATGCTCGGGTCGAATGGAACGCGGGCCAACGCTCCGGGTCGCGGCGCCGCATCGTCGTCGAACATGCTGGTGATCACGTCGAGCCGCCAGCCGTGCAGCAGGTCCTCGAGTCGTTTGACCGTGATCGCCGACGCCGGTTGAGGCGTCACCACCAGCAGCAGGTGGTCGGCGAACTGCAGGTGACGCCCGCAGGAGACCGCGGTGGCGGCATCGATATCGGCGACCACGTCCCAGCTCTCATCGAGCCCGCGCACCAGTTCGCGTACCCCGAAGGCCGAGGTGTCATCGAGGAATTCGGGTCCAAAGATCTTGCCAGGGCTGAGGTATGTCACCCCGCCCGGACCTTGCGTCGACGCCATCTGGACAGTCGTCTCGATGTCGACATCGTCGAGCAGGTGCCAGGCGTTCGGCGCTGCCCCGGCACCGTCGTGCTCCGCGACCTGCACCGGCAGTGTGTCGTCCTGCGGCGGGATTCCCAGGGTCCACGCCATCCCTGGGTTGGGATCGAGGTCGAGGGCCAGGACGCGCCGCCCACGCCGCGCGAGGGTGAGCGCGAGCGTGCCAGCGATCGTGGTCTTGCCCACGCCGCCCTTGCCAACGATGGCCAATCGCATCCGCTCAGCCGGTCAGCGCTTTCACGCCGGTGTCGCCACGCCTCTGATGGTGTGGGCGACTTGGCTGGCGACCTCCCGCATGGCAACCATCGCCGGCGAATCCGGGTCGTGGTCGAGGGGCGCGACGCCGAGGCGATCGGCCTCTGCGAGCGCGGGGTCCTCGGGCAGAGCGTAGACCGGGACGCCGAGCACGGCGGACACCCTGGCGTGGTCCTCGGGCTCGGTGCACCGGTTGGCGATACCGAAGACCAGCGACACACCGAGAGCCTGGCCGATGCGGCAGGCACGAGCGGCGATGTCGATGGACTTGACGCTTGGCTCGGCGACACAGAGGAGCATGTCGCCGCCGCCGGGACGCGCCCAGAGCAAGTCGTTGAGGCCCGCCTCGAGATCGGCGACGATGATCCGACCGTCGCCGGAGAGGTCGCTGAAGAGCGCGCGCGTGCTGGCGTGGGAACCACAGCACATGCACGCGTCACCGCGGCGCACAACCTCGCCGGTGGCGAGCAGAGTCACCCCATCGGCGGCGGTGGTCTGGCAGCGGCGCAACAGTTCCTCCGGGTCGGGTTTGGGGTCGTTGTGGGTGTGCCCGCTCTCCACGAGCGTGTTGAACACCGGTCGGATGGAGAGCAGCTGCGCGTGACTGAGTCCCAGCGGGATGCCGAGGTTGGGACTGGGGTCACAGTCCAGCGCCAGGACGTCGGGCCCCATCCGTGCCAGCAGGCGCGCCAGTGTGCCTGCGATGGTGGTCTTGCCGACGCCGCCCTTGCCGGCTACGGCAAGTTTCATACGGTCACCTCCGCGGCAATGAGCCGATGTACTAGGTCGCCAAGAGCGGTCACGCCAGGGGAACCCTCACAGTGGTCGAGCGGAGCGAGGCCGAGCCGGTCCGCCTCCTGAAAGCATGGATCAGGAGGGATGTAGGCGTCCATGTATAAGCCGTCCGGTCCCCATTCCTGACGACGGCTCCCGATCACCAACGACGGCATGTCCCCGAGCAACGGTAGGAGTCGTCGCGCGGTGAGCTCGGCAGTCCAGCCCGGCCCGACCACGATGAGCGCGCGGTCGGCGAACTGGTGGTACCCCTCGAACGGGGTGGTAGGCCCCGCCTCGATGTCGCCGATCACATCCCAGCCGGGTTCGTCGAAGCCCTGCACCACTTGGCGAACTGCGGTCAATGATCGCTTCACATCGTGTTCGGGGCGGTCGATCTTGCCGAAGCCGAGGAACCTGACACCGTCCGGCCCCTCGCGGCTGAACCGTGCCACCACGTCGGCCCCGCTGAGCCCGGCTGCCAGCTTCCAGCCATATGGCTTGGAACGATCCTCCTCGAGCGCCGCGTCGGGGAGACCCACATCCGTCCTGTCCATGCCGAGGGTCAGCTCCAGCCCCGGGTTGGGATCGAAATCGACAGCGAGCACTTTGCGCCCGCGCCGCGCAAGCAGCCGCGCCATGGTTCCCGCGATCGTGGTCTTGCCCACGCCGCCCTTGCCGACGACTGCAATACGCACCCAGATATCCCCGCGCTACGCCGGCGGAAGTCGCAGGCTTGCGGTCACCCCGTTGACGGCGACCTCGGCGAAATAGGCATCGCCGAGCGTCAGGCTGATGTTGTTGCCGTAATGGAGGTCGGACGTCCCCGAGGTGACGCCCTGCATCACGGCGATGGGTACGGGGGTGACCGCGCCATCGGTGGCGTCGCGCAGCCGGATCGATGGGTTCGCGTCGGTGACGACGTTCCCGGACGCGGTGCAAATGTGCACCTCGAGGTGACGCACCTGGCCACCGGACGTCGATCCGCTCATGTTCATCCCGCTCATCGACATGCCGCCGACGCCGCTGGAACCAGGCTGCATCACCATCGTGCCACGCAGCATCACCTCCCCCGAAGTGGGGTGGGTGCGGCTGACGTCTGCGGCCGAGTACATAGCCTCAACTGGTCCGAGCACCGCGGACATCACGAAGGTCGAGGTCGCGACGGTCACGGCCCCTGCACCGACGCCTCCGCAGGGATGAGCCGCAGCTGCCGCATTCGGCGTACCCGGCTGAGAGGACGCACCGCAGGCGGAGACCACCGCCGCGGCCACCACCGCCGCTCCCAGGCAGGCGACCCAGCGGCCCGGTTCTGAGCGCGCCCGATCGGGGTTCGCGATCGCGGTTCGAAGCTTCACGGTCGCGGCTCCTGGTGCAGTCCGGGCGGGGGTGGGGCCGCGCCTACTCCGGGGCTCGGTCGGGAGCGGGGTGATCCGAGGGCGCCTGATCTGAAGGGGCGCTCTCGGCCGGAGCCGCGGACTCGTGGCGCTCGCGGTGCGGTTCATCGTCGGTCGCAGACGCTGTCGCGGAGATCGGAATGGGGTCGCCCTCGTCGTCGGGGGGCGGTGCGCGGTGAAGGAGGGGACCCACTTTGGATACCACGCGAGGCCCAACCTTGACGGCCGCAAAGAGCGCCCCGGCGCCGACGGCTCCGGCTACGAACAGTCGAACGATGGCTCTGAGGATCTTCTTCACCGTGCGACCTCGTGGTGGCGGATGACTCGGGTGGCGTTGGCCTTCCGCTCAGGATATCAGGCAGCGCCCGGCCCCCAAGGACGCTCGGACACGGCGCTACTGGGGGTTGATGACGCCCTGCTCGACCTGGACGACGACGGGGTTGTTGACCAGGGAGGTCGTGTCGGCCACAGTTCCAGTAGCGATTCCGAACGTGGCAATGACGGCTGGGGTCAACGCCGCCGACGCCAGACGCTTCCTGAGTGGAGCCGACGCGGTCATGGCTGCCCCGGGAACCGCCGGCTGGGTGCGCAGGCGCCGGCTGATAAACTCGATCGACGGGACCAGCGCGCTGACCACCGCGAGTCCGGACAGGATCCCCAACTTCACCCCGAACTCCGTCGGCTGAAAAAAGAGCAGCGTCGCCGACACCACGGCAACGGCCGGTCCGTAGATGACACGGCCAAGGCTCGATCTGGGCGCCGTCCGCGGGTCCGACATCATGAAGAAGACGAAGATGAACACCTCGGGTGACAAGCAGATGTCGAACCAGTAGTCGAACCCGGAGATTGGTCCCATGTGCCAGGCGGCGATGAAGCTGCGGCCGGCGACGGCGAACACGGCAATCAACACCGTGAAGGGAGCCAGAAACGACGCAGCCATCGGGATCATCCCAACCGGCGGACGCAACAGCCACAAAGCACCGAACACGATCACGAACAACGCCAGGATAACCGGGGGGCCGATCGGGCCCCACCACAGTGGTTGTGGAAACACGAAACGCGGGCCGATGAGAAGCAGGGTGGCGACGATGCCGATGTTCGATGGGTTGAAGATGTGTTTACCGCCCGGACGAATCAGATACTTGGATGCGAGCGAGAGCACAGCCGCCATCACGAAGTACTGGATCCCAACCAGGCTCCACCAGTCGCCGTGCGCGGTGCCCGAGGCGCGCAGGATGAAGGCAATGCTGTTCCCGGTCTGCAGGGCGCTCGCCGGCCACGCAATGAGGTTGTCGCGGAAGATGAACACTCCCAACTCGAGGACGAGGCACACCGCCATCGTTACCAGGATTTGGGCGATTGAGACCTTGAAGTTCAGCACCGTCTGACCGAGGACCTGGAGTGCGACGATGATCAGAAACAGTTTGACCCGCGGGTCGCTCCGCGTCGGCAGGATCACCCTCACCTCGCGGCCGAAGAGATGGACACTGCGCGGCGCCGCCGTCGGCGTTTGGGGGATCGTCTGAGCGGCCACGCCAGGTGGACTATTCACCGCGGGGTGACCAGCGTCGCTGCTGCGTACGCGGTTTGCAGTTGGACGCACCAGACCGTGATCGAGCCGAAGTGGGCTGGTTGAACGCCCGGGGGAACGCTGAAATTCATCGAGCCCGCGGTGGCGACGAGGTCGGCAATGTGTGCCACCGGAGCGCTGGACACGTCGGTGTCGTTATGCGGCGCCGCCGGTGTGCTGAAGCGTATGTCCAGTGCGGCGTTCGGGGTCACATAGAAGTTGTCGAGACGAACTGCGTAGCCGTTGTCAGCTAGTCGGTACACGGTCACGGTGCCGCGGCCCTGTTGGTCCACTCCGTAAAACGTGCCCGCCGACGCAACCGTGGCACCCGCCGCGGTCGTCGCTGCGAGCGGAGGCTGGTTGATCGGCACGTCCACTTGCTGCTCGATCGTCATCTGCCACGGGCCACTGGCCATGATGTCGAGCCGCACCGGTCCCGTGACTGAGGCGAAGGCTGTCCCACGTCCTGGGCACCCGGCGTCGATCAGCGCTTTGGATCCCGAAGCGCCATCACGCACGAGCAGGCGACCGCTCTGTGCACATGTCCACGATGCGCGCCATTGCAGGGCGCCATCCGAGACGATCACTGTGCGCGTCGAAAAGGCCGCACCTCCTTGCAGCGACGCCACCGTCTGCCAGTACGGTGTCGAAGCCAGGATCGATTGGCCTCCGGCCCCAACGCCGTGCGCGAGTGGGGCGGGCTGACTGGGAAGCGGCTGGAGCCGGTCACGGATTCCAAAGAAGTCCCCCCCGTAGATGACGCCAGCGGCGACCAGGAGGAGGACAAGGCCGCTGCTCATCAAGCGCCGGGCCGGATGCTGCGGCCGCGGAGTCGATCCGCTCGGCGGCGTCGGCTCCGCGGTGCCTGCAGGCGGCGCTTCGCCCGGGGGCTGCCGGAGCGCCTGAGCGGGCGCTGTCACCGTCTGGGTGGACGGGCCGTCATCCCGCGAAGTCACGACCGGTACCTCCTCTATGTGCGGGGTCGGCAGCCATGCTACCGGCAGGGGAGCACGAATGACGCCGATGACGACGGAGCCTTGCGTGACTGCCGCTCACGCCGCCGCGATCGGGCGGCCGGTGGGATCGATGTCCTCGAGGCGCCGGCGCCGGGTTTCGATGCCGAACATGGCCATGGCAACGGCGGCCACGGCCATCGCTGCGGCTGTCAACCCGCCCGACATCGCGAGACCCGGGGTCGTGAGCCCAACGACACCGACCCCCAGGGCGATCACTCCGCCCAGCTTGCTGGCACCCGCAGCTACCCCTGCTCCCCTGGCGCGCAGGCTGGTGGGGTAGATCTCCGCGCTATACGGTGCCAGCACCGAGATCACCCCCCACAGCGACACGAGCAGACACACGAGCAGGGCAGTGAACAGAGTCGTGTGCGCAGCGATGCTCTCGCCGGCCGCTGCAAAGACCACCAATGTCGCGCTGCTGAGCGCGGCGATGGCCGCCATTGTGAGCTTGCTCGACCGCCGATAGAACCAGGAGACGACCACCGCGCCCGGGAGGGAGAAGAGCGCGGCATTGGTCAGGATATGGCTTACCTGCCCGAGGCTGACCCCACTTGAAGCGAAATCGATGGGCAGCCAGGTGAGAAAACCAAAGTTGACGACACCCCACGCGACCCCGTAGAGGATGAGGACCAGTGTGAGTCTCCCGAGACGCCCACGTAGGAGACGGTGCGCAGCGCTGTCTGCGCTCGCTGTGGCCTGCCCTCCGACGTTGACCAGCGCCGCTCCGAAACGGCTCATGATCACCCCCGCCTCCTCGACGCGTCCGTACTCGACGAGAAATCGTGGCGACTCCGGAATGAAGCGGTTGAGCACGATGAGGATGAGCCCGGTCGGGAGTCCAAAGAACCACATGACTCTCCACCCGAAGTGAGGGATCAACCAGGTGGCTAGCGCGCTCGTCAGCAGGAAGCCGAGGCCGGTGCCGACCCCTGCCACCAGGACCACGATCTGGCCGCGACGCTGGGCGGGAATGATCTCGGTGAGCAACGCGTAGGCGGTGGGGAGTAGGCCGCCGGCCGCGATCCCCATCACAAAACACATCGCCAGGTTGAGCAGGTACATCGGCATCGCACCGCAGATGGCCGTCGCCACGAACAGGATCGCGGCCAGCAGGATCGCGGTGCGCCGTCCGAGGCGGTCGCCGACGTAGCCCCACACCAACGAGCCGATGACCGTCCCAACAATCGCGACAAAAGGGTACAGCGCGACGGCCAGATGCCCCGGCGCCGGATGCACCGGAGTCGAGAGGCCGTACTCCGCGGCAACGCCCGGAAGGATGAATGTGAAGGTGAACGGCTTCTGGGAGTCGATGGCGATGGCCACGGTCAGGATGGCCATCAGGCCAACGTGCGCGCGGCCGATCGGCGTGTCGTCGAGGGCGCTGACAAGCACCGCCTGCCGCACGCGCTTGCGCCTCTGCTCGTGGGTCGGCGTGAGGCCGAATACCACCGCGCCCATCCCGACCGTGATCAGGACCATGCCCACCACCATGAGAGGGTCGACGCCCATACCGTTGAGCGCGTAATGGGAGTCCGCGGCGCCGAAGAACTTCGGTAGATGGAGAACGACGCCGGCTGCGACCGCGGCCGACCCAACGCCGAACCAGATCCGCCGTGGTAACGCTGTGTTCGCTGGAATGGGGTCCATCATGGCGAAGATCCGCGACTGCCGTCGTTGTGAGACGCGCGTTCCGGAGATTCCTTGCTCAACCCAGCGCAGAGCTGAGCTGCTTGAATGGCGGTATGAAGACGAGGGCGGCCGCGACAACGTGGGCGGCGGCACTGGCGCGTGGCGGATACCGGACGACATCTTAGCCAACGCACCAGAGTGCGGCAGGCTGCTGTAGTGCCTGCGGAACGGCACCTGGCGCGGGCGTCGGCTCTTGGTGCAGTCCGGGTCGTGGACACTGCCCACAACCAGCACACGGGGCGGCCTTGCGCTCAGGAGCACATTGGGGAGGAGCAGCCCGGCTGCCTCGCTCACGCGCAGCCCGGTGGCCAGCAGCAGCTCGATCATGAGGCGGTCGCGCGTGGTCGGAAAGGCGGCGACCACCCGCTCCTCCTCGTCGCGAGTCAGAGCCATGACGACCCGCTCGCGGGGCATGCGCGGCGCCCGGATCCGAGCGATGTCGGCGAGACCGGCGCCGAAGCCGGGCGTCTCGGTCTGGAACCGCGCCAGGGCGCGCAGGTGAATGAGGTATTTGGCGACGGTTGTGGGCTTGAGCCCGGCACCGCGCCGCGGGTCGGCCATGGCGGCAAGGAAATCGGCCGCCGCCGCGGTTGTCAGGTCGTCCGCGGCAACGGTCTCTGCGGCCGCGCACCAGCCTTGAAAGCGGCCAGTGGGGGAAAGGAGGTAGGTGCGGCAATTGTTCCGCTGAGTCGTGGCCCAGTCGAGCGTGTGGGAGCGCAGCATCGCGTCGATGAAGCCGGTGACCGACACCGTCGACGCCGGCGTGGACGGCCTGCGGCCCTTGGAGAGGCGTCAACACGAGCTGTTGCTGTCCTGGGACAGCGACACGACCCCGTCTACGGGAAGCAGTCCTCCGATGCACCGACCCCACCTCCTGGCCTCGCGCCGCGAGACCATCGACTGTGCAGGCATTGCCACAGACCTTCATGGCCAACGCTTCACGTTTTCCGGAAGCTCCCGGATGGGCCAGGACGGAGCCGGAGCAACGCGGACCGAGCCCCTCTGTGAACTCCGCAGCGCCGTTCGTGGCGGGTGGAGCCCAAGGTGGTGTCCGGTTGCACCACATAGTGGCCACCGTGGGGATGGGATGTCGCAGGACATAGTGGCCACCTACCAACAGCTGGGGGTGGCTCGATGGGCGCGGAACGCTATGTGGTGGACGCCGTCATCCTCGAGGGACGCAGTCGCCGCGAGGTGGCGAGGAGCGCGGGGATCTCCAAGGGGTGGGTCGACAAACTGGTGGAGCGCTACCGCGCCGGCGGGTACGAGGCGCTGCAGCCGCGCTCACGGCGTCCGCGATCATGTGCCCACGCCACCTCCGCCGACATGCAGGCGGCGATCATCCAGCCCTGCCATGAGCTCGCCGCCGCGGGCCACGACCACGGCGCCCACACCATCGCCCACCACCTCCGACAGCACCACGGCGATGTGCCGTCTGACGCGACCATCTGGCGCGTCCTCCAGCGCCACGGGCTGATCACCCCCCAGCCCCAGAAGCGGCCCAAGTCCTCCTTCATCCGCTTCGAGGCCCAGCTGCCCAACGAGCTGTGGCAGGCCGACACGACGCACTGGCGGCTCGCCGATGGCAGCGACGTCGAGGTGCTCAACTGCCTCGACGACCACTCCCGCCTGCTCCTCGTCTGTGACGCCTTCCGCACCGTGAAGGCTGCCGACGTCGTGCACAGCTTCGCCAACGCGTGGCTGGCCAATGGATATCCTGCCGCTCTGCTCACGGACAAAGGCGCCGTCTTCAGCGGCAAGTCGCGCAAAGGCAAGGTCCTTCTCGAGTCCGAGCTCGAGCGACTCGGCATCGTGTGCAAGCACTCGACCCCGTATCACCCGCAGACGTGCGGCAAGGTGGAGCGATTCCACCAGACCCTCAAGCGCTACCTCAGCAGGCAGACGACGGCGCCCTCACTCGCCGCCGTCCAGCTCCAGCTGGACACCTTCCGCGCCTACTACAACCACCAACGTCCCCATCGCGCCCTCGACGGGGCATCGCCACTGGCCGCCTTCAGTGCCCGTCTCAAGGCCCGCCCCGGGGAGCCCTTGTCCATCACCGACTTCCGCGTTCGCCAGGACAGAACCGACACCAACGGGACGGTGACCCCGCGCTACCTCAGCCGGCTCCGCCACATCGCCCTCGGCCGCGCCCACAAACACGAACCGGTGACCATGCTGATCGCCGGCTGCCACGTCCGCGTTGTTGCTGGCGATGGCTCACTCATACGCGAGCTGACCATCGATCCCGCGCGCTCCTACCAGGGCCTTGGCACGCCCTGCGGCCGTCCTAGACTCGCCCACCATGACGTGAGACAGGCGGCCACCATGTCCTGAGACAGAACAGTGGAGCCCAAGGTGGGAATTGAACCCACGGCCTACGCCTTACCAAGGCGTTGCTCTACCTCTGAGCTACTTGGGCCCGCGAGGCGCCATGGTACCAACCGCCTCCGCGCCCAACCGTGCTCAACCGGGATGGGGGAGGGACCGGAATGCGTGGACGTGTCCAGTGGGGCTCTGATACAATCGCACTTGACCTAGCGGCGCTAGGTTTCTTTTTTGTGTGAGGCAAACACGTGGCTACGGCGAAGGGCGGGTCGGCGATCATCACTCTGCAGTGTCCCGACTGCAAGGAGCGGAACTACACGACGGTCAAGAACAGGCGGAACGACCCCGACCGCCTCGAGCTCCGCAAGTTCTGCCATCGCTGCCGCTGCCACACTCGCCATCGCGAGACCAAGTAACCATCAGCAAGGAGGGCCGGCTGCGCCGGCCAGCGCACAGGGGCGTAGCTCAGCCGGTAGAGCATCGGTCTCCAAAACCGAGGGTCGCGAGTTCGAGTCTTGCCGCCCCTGCCACGCAACAGCAGTCGGCCGCGACGGGCGCGTCGGCAACCAGGAGGAATTGAGGTCAGGTGGCCAGAGCGGTACGCGGCCAGCCGGTCAGACAGCGCGCCCCGGTCGGCCCACCGGTGGGCGCCGGTGATCGCAACTACTTCGCGAGCGTCGTCGACGAGCTGCGCAAGGTGGTCTGGCCGACCTGGAACGAGCTGGGGCGCATGACCGGGGTGGTGGTCACCACTGTGATCCTCATGGCCGTCATCGTCTCCGCGGCCGACTACGGACTCGGACTCGTCGTCAAGCAGCTGTACTCCTCGAGCAGCACCACCGGCAGCCAGGTGACCGCGCAGCCGTCGCACGTCAAGCCGTCCGCCGCGGCCACCTCGGCGCCCACCATCCCCAGGACAGCACCCACATCAGCCGGCGGGTCCACCGCCCCCGTTTCACCGTGAGCACCACTGACATGAACGAGACCGCAACCACCACCGAAGCTCGCTGGTACGTCGTCCACGCCTACTCCGGACACGAGGAGAAGGTCAAAGCAAACCTGCTCAAGCGTGTCGAGTCGATGGACATGCACGACAAGATCTTCGACGTCCTGGTCCCCACCGAGGAGGTGATGGAGATCAAGGATGGGCAACGCCGCAAGGTGGCCAAGAGGATCTTCCCCGGATACATCCTGGTCAACATGATCATGTCCGACGAGTCGTGGTACGTGGTGCGCAATACGCCCGGGGTCACCTCGTTCGTGGGCAGCGGCAACAAGCCCGTGCCGCTTCAGGACCACGAGGTTCGCGGGATCCAGAAGCAGGTCAAGGCCGAGGCCCCGACCAAGGTGTCGGTGGAGTACGAGATCGGCGAGAACGTCCGCGTCACCGACGGGCCGTTCACCGACTTCCACGGCAAGGTCACTGAGATGAACGCGGAGAAGGGCAAGCTCAAGGTGCTTGTCAACATGTTCGGGCGCGAGACGCCCGTCGAGCTCGACCTGCTCCAGGTCGAGCGGCTGCGATAGGAGTTCACGTGGGCAAGAAGAAGGTCAAGACAGTCATCCGCCTGCAGATCCCCGCGGGCAAGGCCACGCCGGCGCCGCCGATCGGCACCGCGCTGGGCCCGCACGGGATCAACATCATGGAGTTCTGCAAGGCGTACAACGAGCGCACCGCCTCGATGGGAGACACGGTGATCCCTGCGGAGATCACCGTCTTCGAGGATCGCACCTTCAGCTTCATCACCAAGACACCTCCCGCCTACAACCTGCTCAAGAAGGCGGCCGGAGTGGAGAAGGGGTCCGCTGTGCCCAACCGTGACAAGGTCGGCGAGGTGTCGCGAGACCAGGTGCGCGATATCGCCGAACAGAAGATGCAGGACCTCAACGCGTACGACCTCGAACAAGCCATGAAGATCATCGAGGGCACCGCCCGCTCGATGGGACTCACCGTCAACTAGACAAACCACGAGTGGGAGGGCGCCGCGGCGCCCGCATGAACCACAGGAGAATTTGCGATGCCCCACCGCTACGGAAAGAAATACCGCGAGGCCGCTGCCGCACTCGAGCCCGAGCGTGCCTACCCGCCGGACGAGGCCGTCGCCGCGGTGCGCAAGGCCAGCACGGCGACGTTCGACGAGTCGATCGAGGCGCACATCCGTCTCGGCGTCGACCCCCGCCACGCCGACCAGATGGTGCGCAGCAGCGTGGTACTGCCCCACGGCACCGGCCGCACCCGCCGGATCGCGGTGTTCGCCACCGGCGAGAAGGCCAAGGAGGCGCTCGACGCCGGAGCCGACCTGGTCGGCGGCGACGACCTGGTGAAGAAGGTGCAGGCCGGCGAGATCGACTTCGACGTCGCCCTGGCCACCCCCGACCTGATGGGGGCCGTCGGGCGCCTCGGCAAGGTGCTCGGCCCGCGCGGGCTCATGCCCAACCCCAAGGCCGGCACGGTCACCTTCGACATCACCAAGGCGGTGCGCGACGTGCAGGGCGGTCGCGTGGAATTCCGCGTCGACCGCGCGGGGATCATCCACGCCGCCATTGGCAAGGCATCGTTCGACGATGCCCAGCTGCGCGACAACTTCGCCGCCCTGATGGACGCCATCGTCCGCGCCAAGCCGTCCGCCGCCAAGGGGACGTACGTCAAGACCGTCACGCTGGCCGCGACCATGGGCCCTGGCGTGTTGGTGGACCCCTCCGCCGCGGCGCGCATGTCGGTGGCCTGAGCAAGCCCGTGATCCGGTTGCTCATCGTCGACGATATCTCCAGCACGAGGGACAACCTCCAGAAGCTGCTGAGCTTCGAGGACGACATCGAGGTTGCCGGCACCGCCTCCGACGGTCGCGAAGGCCTGGAGGCGGCGCACCGCCTACAGCCAGACATCGTTCTGACCGACGTCAACATGCCTGTCATGGACGGGATCCAGCTCACCGAGACGCTGGCCTCGGAGCTGCCCACCTCGCCGGTGATCATCATGTCGGTGCAGGGAGAACGCGACTATCTGCGCCGCGCCATGCAAGCTGGAGCTCGCGAGTTCCTCATCAAGCCCTTCAGCCACGACGAGCTGGTGGCGGCGATTCGGCGCGTCTACCAGCTCGAGCAGAAGAAGGGCACGTTCCTCGCCAAGACGTCGCCGGCGCAGCCCGACGTACCCGCTGCCCCGCGCAGCAACGCCCCCGGCGAGGTGCTGCTGGTGTTCTCCGGTAAGGGTGGTGTTGGGAAGTCGCTGATCGCCACCAACCTCGCCGTCGCGCTGGCGGAGCAAACCGGAGGGCGGGTGGCGCTCGTCGACCTCGACCTCCAGTTCGGCGACATCGGAGTCATGCTCAACCTCGACCACAGCCGCAGCATCACCGAGCTGGTCGACGGCTCCAGCGGCATCGATGACGAGAGCGTCGGTGAGGTGGTTGCCACAGGCCCCTCGGGCGTCAAGGTCCTGCTCGCTCCGATCAGCCCCGAGCTCGCCGACCTGGTCACCGCGGAGCATGTGCGCGCAGTCATCGCCGAGCTGCGCCGCGGCTACGACTACGTGATCGTCGACAGCGCCAGCCACCTCACCGAGTTCAACCTCGAGGTCATCGAGCTGGCCCAGCGCGTGCTGGTGGTCACTGCGTTGACCATCCCCGCCATCAAGGACGCCAAGCTCACCCTCAAGGTGCTGGAGTCGCTCGCGGTCGACCCCGAATCGATCATGCTCGTGGTCAACCGCGTCGACGGCTATGCGGACTTCAACCAGGAGTCGATCGAGCAGAGCCTGCGCACGCCGGTCGCGGTGTCGATACCCCACGATCCGCGTGTCATCGGCGACGCCATAACCCGCGGTCTGCCATTCGTCACTGCCCATCCCGAGGCTGAGGTGAGCCGCGCGCTCCGCGAGCTGGTGGCGCGCATCGTTCCCGAGCGAGCGATGGCGGCGGCGGTGAGCGGTGACCGCAAACGCCGCAAGGGCATCTTCGGCCGCTAATAACGAAGGGGGAACTGGCCTTCCCCCTCGGGCACCCCACCTCAGCGGTGTCACCTCCGGCGACGTATGGTCCCCTGCGCTGACCGCTTATGGACCGAGGCCGCTCGAGATGTTCGAGTAGAGGTTGCTGGTCTGCTTGCCGAGGATGACCACCGAGACGATCACCACCATGGCCACGAGCACGAGGATGAACGCGTACTCGACCATGCCCTGACCGCGCTCGCCGCGGCGGGTGGTGTGACGACGCTCGTCCTCGCTGTCGAGGTCGACTGTGACGGCGCTTGCCGGCATGTCCGCTCCTGGGTGAGTCACGTCGCTACCGTGAAAAACTGAGCTTGCGACGCGTTCTCTTCTTCTTATCAGAAGAATCCCCGTTCGGCGCAGGCTCGCTGCCATTTCGTGACAGAGGATCGATCGCCGCGACGATGCTGCGCACCGCGGAGCTGGTCGGGGCGTCGGGGGAGCTCACCACGAAGGGCACGCCCTTGTTAACCGACGTGGCCACAACGTCTGCGGCGAAGGGGATCTCCACGGAGATGTGCGCGCCGAGGAACGTCTCGGCGCCGCGACGATCGAGCCCACCGACGCCGTCGCGGTGGTTGCCGACCACGATCACTTTGGCAGGGTCGACCTCGAGCGTCTCAAGGACGCCGCGCGTCAACCGCGCGTTCTTGATGCCGGTGACGCTGAGGTCGGTCACCATCACCAAATGGTCGGCGAGCTCCACAGTGTGGATGCTCACCTCGTTGAGGTACGACGGCGTGTCGACGATGATGTAATCGAACTCGCTGCGCAGAGTTGCGATGAGGTCGGTGAGGTGCGCGGGGCTGACGTAGTCGGCGAGCTCGGGCGAGGTGGGCGCGAGCAACACCTGGAAGCCGGGGCCGTTGACGAGCACCTGGCGGATCATGTCGGCGTCGGCCGTGCCGTTCTCGGCGAGCAGGTCGGTGATGCTGTGATCGGTGGGCAGGTCGAGCGCGGCGCCGACGTCGCCGTACTGTAGGGACAGGTCGACGAGCACGACCGCGCCCGCGTGCTTCTCAGCCAGGGCGGCGGCGATGTTGATGGCGATGACCGTCTTGCCGACCCCGCCCTTGCCGGAGATGACCGCCGTGACCACGCCCCGCCGGGACACCGCCGGCGCAGCCGCCACCCCTGAGCCGGGGTCGCTGGGCGCGCTGGTCGCGGCAGCGGCCACGGCGGGCGCCGGAGCGCTGACTCCGCGGCGCTGCTCGAAGGCGTGGACGCGGCGAACCGCGGCCACCAGGTCGTCACCTTTGAAGGGCTTCTGCAGGAACTCCCGCGCCCCGGCCAGCATCGCCAGCCGGTAGGCGTCGTTCTCCGCCTCCATCGACATCATGATCACGCCGGTCCCCGGCAGTGCCTGGATGAGCATCTCGGTGGTCTGGCCGCCGTCCATGCCGGGCAGCCCGGCGTCGACGATGGCGATGTCCGGCTTCAACCAGAGCGCTTCCTGCACTGCCGACTCACCGTTGCTGGCGGTGCCGCAGACCTCGAGGCCCTCCTCGAGCGCGAGGCGGCGGGAGATGTTGTCGGTCACCTGGCGGCTTTCGTCGGCGATCAGAACTCGGATCACGGTCATGTCAAGCGCGCGGACCTCCTGCGCGCGATTCTATCCGCGATCTGCGAACGTGACCGTCACGGTCCGGTCGCGGCCGCCGGCAGCGCCCGCAGGAACGGGCGGGGGTCGACGGGGGTGCCGTCGACCCGGACCTCGAAATGACAGTGAGGACCCGTCGAGTTGCCGGTGGAACCGAGCAGCCCAATGACCTGGCCCACCTTGACGGCGTCGCCGGCCTTGACCATGACCGCCTCGAGATGGCCGTACAGGGTGAGCAGCCCGCCGGCATGGGCGAGGATGACGTGGTTGCCGTAGCCCACCGTGCTGAGGTCGGCTGCCACCACCACCCCGTCGGCCGCGGCCACGATGGGGGTGCCGAAAGGCCCCGAAAGGTCGACGCCGGTGTGGAAGTGCGGGTAGCCACCGTACGCGGGCTCGAAGGGGTACGGGCTGGGCCCGAAGCCCTGGGCGATGCCCACCTTGTGCGCCGGCCAGATCAGCTGGCTCCCGTCTGCGTTGATCGGAGTCGTCGGCGGGATGGCGATGGACGACGGCAGCGTGCCGAGGTGGTTCTTGAGGTAGTACGTCGCCTCGTCCCAGGCTGCCTGCTCGGCCGCTGCGATGGTTGCGTTGAGCTGGTCGAGGCGGGTCTGCGCGATCGACTGCGCCACGGCGAGGCTCTGGCCGTTGGCCGCGCTGATCTCCCGCGCGGTGGCTGCGGCCTGGGAGCTCAGCTGGCCGATCAGGTCCTGGGCGTGCTGAGTCTGCTGCTGCAGTGTCTGCTCCTGCGCCTGGAGCTGGGCGGTGGCCTGCTGGGCCACGACCGCGTCGGCGGCAGCCTGGGCCTCGGCGCTCTCGGCCTCGGCGATGTCGGCGTTGATCTGATCGACGAGCTGCGAGCTGCGGTGGACGACGTGGGAGAGGTCGGCGGCCCTGCTGAGCAGGTCAGAGACCGACGCGCTCGAGAGCAGGTAGGAGAGGAGGCTGTCGTGGGACTGGTAGCCGAGCCGCACGTAGATGGCGAGCAGTTGCTTGTCCGCCTTGGCGTGGCGGCGGGCCACCGCAGCGTTGGCGCGTTCGGTGGCCTCGCGGCTGGTGGCGTCGCTGTACCGCTGCTCAGCGGCGCTGAGCTTGGTGAGCGTCTGGGCGATCGCACCCTGGTTGGCGTTCACCAGGTCACCGAGGGAGTGCTGCGAGTCCCGCGCCGCCTGCAGCTCGCTGCTCAGCGAGCCGACCATCGCCTTCAGCGCTGCCTGCTGCTGCAGCTGCGCCTGGAGCTGCGTCGCCATCGGGTCGAGCGTGGGCGCCGGCTTCGGCGGCGGTGTGCCCGGAGCCGCCTGGGCGGGTATGGCGATCAGGAAAAGCATGCCCGCGACCAGGCCGACGAGTACTTTGCGCACGGCCGCAGGGTATGGCCCGCGACTCCCCGTCCCCGCCCGGATTCACGCAGCGTTCGCGGGTCGTCAAAGCCTGTCAGACGCGTCGTTGCATCATCGCCACTATTCAACGCGTTCGTAGCGTTACCGAGCCGACACTGAGAGCGACGCGTCAGCGACCGAAGCGCAGCCGCCAGCGGGCAGCGTGCGCAGGGGCGGTGGGCGCAGCTCGCGCCGGCTGCGCGCGCACCACGTAGTCCACGATCAGCGCCATCTGTCTGCTGAAGCCCGAGCGCGGCTCGCTGACCACCATCGGCCTGCCGCTCTCGATGGTCTCCTCCATCCGCGGCTCGAAGGGAAGGTTGCTGAGGATGGGAAAGCGGAGAGTTCGCTCGATCTCCTCCGCCGAGAAGGTGAGGCGCGGGCGCGTCTGGTTGACCACCAGAGCAACCCGGTCGGGGGGGATGCCCAGCGACTGGAGGAGACGCAACGTCACCTTGGCGTCCTTGACCGAGGTGATCCCGAACGAGCTGACCAGGAGGATCTGCTGAGCCACCTCCATCACCCTGACGACCCGCTCCTCGAGGTGGGGCGGTGAATCCACCACGACGACGTCGTGGGTGCGGGAGAGCTGCGCAAGGATCGCCTCCAGGCCGGCGGCGCTGACCAGGTCTGACGACTCCGGGCTGGTCGGCGCCAGCAGGGTCCTGACGCCGTGCTCGCTGGTGGCCAGCGCATCCTCGAGGACGGCGGAGTCGACGGCGTCTCCCTGCTGGGTGAGGGCGTCGATCGAAATTGGATGGGATTCGAGGTGGAGCAAGACGCCGACGTCGCCGTACTGCAGGTTGAGGTCGACCAGCGCCACCCTGCCGCCCCGGAGCGCCACAGCTGTGGCGAGGTTGGTGGCCACCACCGACTTGCCGTCGCCGCCCTTGCCGCTGAAGACGAGCACGGTGCGAGCGGACCGGCGCTCACCCGGCTCCTCGCTCGCCGGGTCGGGTTCGGCGGGCTGCGCCTGCGCCGCTGGCTCCGTCTGGTCGCGCGCGTGCGCGGCGGGAGCGGAATCCTCCGCCGCCCGGCCGCCCGTGACTGCGACGATGACGGCGCGCAGCTCGGCGGCGGAGGCGTCAAGCGGCAGCACCGCGTCAGCGATCACCGGTGTCTCGCCTGCCGCGCCGGCGACCAGCATGACCAGGCGCGTCGACGGTGCCACGGCGCTGAGCCGGGCCAGTGTGTCGGACCGGGCGGCGCCAAGCCCGTCACTGAGCAGCAGCACGTCCGGTTGGAGCAGCCGCGCCTGCTCGAGCACGACGTCCGCGCTCGAGATCATCGCACAGACCTCGATCTCGTCCGCGTACTCCGCGGTGCCATCGTGGATGCGCACGATCTCAGGGAAAGGAGCAGCAACAGCCACGCGAATGGCCGCGCTGCGATGCTTCCTGTCCATCGGGGGATGATGGTAGGCGGCGGCATGGGACGTCCGCGAGACGAGCCGGTCTGTTACCGACTGCGGTTCGGCGGGCAAAGAGAAAGGGGAGCCGCGCTTGGGCGACTCCCCTTGTCAGTTCTCGCGAACGCGAACGGTCTCTAGGTACCGAGGCCGCTGCTGATGTTCGAGAAGACGTTGGTGACCTGCTTGCCAACAACGGTGAGGATGACGATAACGACAACGGCGATGAGGACTAGGATGAGCGCGTACTCGACCATACCCTGGCCTTCCTGATCGTCCTCGTTGCGAACCATGAGCTCGCGAAGTCGCAGATACAGATTGCTAAGCATTTCCGGTTTCACCTCCTTTGCCTTTGGGATCGTGTGTCGATTGATGCCGGTTCAATGCCGGCGACCTCCCGAACTATGACCCCCGAATGTTCCACCGGGATGGACAGTCTGCGAAGGGATCGTAACAAAGCCTCGTACATCCGGAACCCGACTTTTCCCCGCGCCCGCTTAGACTCTTGATGATGACCATAGAGGCCGCCGCGCCGCGATTTCGCGCCACGTCGACCGACACCATCCGCCTGCTGATTTTCGGGCGGTTCGTGCCGGCGACGTTCTTCGCGATGCTCGGTTACCTTCAGTTCCAGCGGTTGGCGAGCAACGTGCGTGGCCTGTCGCGGCCGGTCGACGCTCTGTCGGTGATCAGCGGACCGCTCCCGGCGGCGCTGTACCTGCTGTTCTGCGCGATCCCGGTGTTCATCTACATCGGCAGGCCGGCGCCGCGCGCTCGTGATGGCAGGTGGCTTCCTCGCGCGGCCGGGCTCACCGGCACGGTGATGCTTCTCGTCGTCGGCGCCCTTCCGCAGGGTGCGCGCCTGTACTCTCCGCCGCCATGGTTGGGCGGCGTGTCCACCGCGCTCTCCGTCGTGGCATTCGCCCTGGCTGTCTACGGTCTCCTGTACCTGCGCCGCAGCCTCAGCATCATCCCCGAGGTGCGCCGCCTGGTCACCGGCGGTCCCTACCGCGTGGTGCGCCATCCGCTCTACGCCGCCGAGATCTTGGCCGCGAGCGCCTTCGTGATGGTCAATCCCGGCGCGCTGGCGGTGGCCATGCTGGCCCCCTTCGTGGCCACTCAGCTGCTGCGCTCGCGCTTCGAGGAGAGCCTGCTCACCGTGGCGTATCCGGAGTACCGCGACTACGCGCGCCACACCCGGCGTCTTGTCCCGTTCCTCTGGTAGGCGCCGTCAATGGGCAGGCGGAACGCCGCGGGGACCCTCGTATACTCGAACGAAGGTCCCCTTCCGATGTGTAGTGCTGCAGGAGTCCCGCGCGCATGAGCCGACGCGTTCTGGTTGTCGATGACGATCCGCGCCTGCTCCACATCGTGGCCATGTATCTCGGCATCGAAGGCTACGACGTGGCCATCGCCGCCAACGGCGAGGAGGGCCTTGCCGAGGTCGCCAAGCAGTCCCCGGACCTGATCATCCTCGACATCATGATGCCCGGCATCGACGGCATCGAGACGTGCAAAAGGATCCGTGCCGACCCGGCCACCGCATCCATCCCGGTGCTGATGTTCAGCGCCCTCTCGGGTGACGAGGACGTGGAGCGTGCCCGCATGGTGGGGGCCAACCACCTGATCACCAAACCGTTCAACCTCGTCGGCCTGGGCTCGGTGGTCAAGTCATTCTTCTCGACGGACAACCCCATCGCGGTCTGACGCCTCGTCGCAGGACCGGCGTACGCCGGTGCTGGCTAGAAGTGGAGCGAAACCTGCGTCCCGTCCTCGAGGTGGGTGGTCAGGTCGCCGCTGGTGAGCGGGGCCACTGCCGCACGGACAACTGGCACCGCGCCCACTGCCCGGCCTGACAGCGTTGCGCCGTGGATGGCATTGGCAGCCACGTCGCGAGACGCCGGCACGGTGTTGCCGGGGCCCGGATGGGCGGCTCCCACGGCGAGCGCTACGGTGAACAGGGCCAGTGTCTGGAAAAGGCCGACCGCGGCACCGACGAAGGTGGCGGCGACGCGGTCGAAGGCGATCACTGCGATACTCTTGAGCTTGTCCTGGAAGACTCGTCCGAGCACCTCGAAGAGGATCACCACCACCACCACGATGGCGACAAAAGCCCACGCGTTGGCATAGATATCGCCCTTGCGGAAGACCGACGCCACGCCGTTGCCCATGTAGTACGCGGCCAGGAAGCCGACGTAGAGGCCAACCAGCGACACCACGCGCCGAAGCGTGCCTGTGCGCCAGCCGACGACGGCGTTGACCACGATCAGCACGACCAGCAACAGGTCGGCGCTCAATTGGGGAACGTTGTTGTCGAGGGCTGCGATCATGCTGGCGTCAACCTGTGGCTGAGTGCGCGTGTGGCTCCCACGTCAGTGGAAGCTCTTGCTGACCTGGATGACGGCCGGGCCGAGCAGCACGATGAACAGCGTCGGGAAGATGCAACCGATCATCGGCAGCAGCATCTTGATGGGAGCCTTCTGACCCTGCTCCTCCGCGCGCTGGCGGCGACGCCTGCGGATCTCCTCTGACTGGATGCGCAACACGTTGGCGATGCCCACGCCGAGCTGCTCGGACTGGATGATTGCCTGCAGGAAGTTGTTGAGCTCCTCGACCTTGTTGCGCCGGCCCATGTCGTCGAGAGCTTCCAGCCGCGGACGGCCGAGGCGGACCTCGTTGAGCACCTGGTTGAACTCCGACGCGAGGACGTTGCGGTACTTGTCGGTGACGCGGGCCAGGGCCGCATCGAAGGCGAGGCCGGCCTCGACGCTGATGGTGAGCAGGTCGAGCGCGCTCGGCAGCGCCAGGAGGATCTCCTTCTGGCGCTTCTTGATCTTGCGCGCGATGGTCATCGACGGCACCAGGTAGCCGAGCACGGCGCCGGCCACTGGCGCCAGGTACAGGGTGGGCGGGGTCAGTGCGGCCAGGACGGCCAGGCCGATGCCGAGAGCCACGCCGATCACCATGGCGATGACCTGGAGCGCCACGAAGCCGCCGGCAGTGAGGCCGCCGGGGCGGCCGGCGAGGTTGAGCTTTTCCTGGATGGCCTGCTGCTGGCCGCCCTGCATGCGGCTCGACATGACCTTGCCCAACTTGTCGAAAACGGGCTTGATCACTCGATCGGTGAAGGGCAGGCTCAGCTCGGCCTCGGCGAGGCTGACCACCTGGCGCCCGGTCTCGTTGAACTGCGAGAGGCGGGCCTCGAGCAGGTCCGCCTGGGTGGCCGTGGACTTGTTGGTGAGCCCGAAGACGATGAAGCTCACGGCCATGAAGGTGAAGAGTGCGGCGATGGCTCCGAGCAGCACGTCAGACCTCGATCTTCACGATCTTCTGGATGGCGGCGGCACCGATGGCGATGGAGAAGATGCCGATGCCGAGGAGGATGTGGCCGAGCGTTTCGGTCAGCATCGGCCCGAAGTAGGACGGCGAGAGCATCTCGAGCACGCCGGCCAGGCCGAAGGGAAGCAGGGTGATGATGATTCCCGAGACGCGCGCCTGGGCGGTGAGTGTGCGGATCTCGCCCTGGATGCGCACCCGCTCGCGGATGGTGTAGGCGATGGTGTCGAGGATCTCGGCGAGGTTGCCGCCGACGACCCGCTGGATCTGCACCGCGGTGACCAGCAGGTCGAAGTCCTCAGACTTGTTGCGCTGGACCATGTGGTTGAGCGCGTCGTCGACGCCGATGCCAAGAGCGATCTCGCGGGTCGCCCGGGCGAACTCGTCGGAGATCGGCGGCGAGGCGTTGCGGCTCACCGAGGCGAGGGCCTGGGCGAACGAGTAGCCGGCCTTGAGCGCGTTGCTCAGCAGGGTGATCGTGTCACCCAGCTGG
>JALYZN010000039.1 GCA_030948845.1 Candidatus Dormiibacterota bacterium | reverse complement strand
CAGCTGAGCGGGTGGCACGGCTGCACCACGTGCCGGGGAGGCTCGATTCCCCCGGAGTCCCGAAGGTCGATCGCTCGCTCGACCTCAAACGCCGGCCGCGCCCCGGCCGGCCGGCAACCTTCAGCCTAGAGGGTGCCGACGACAGCAACGGCGACGCGCAGGGCGGCGCGACGCCGCGGCCGAACGTGGTCCCACCGAGCGGCGAGACAGGTGACGTCAACATCGGTTAGGAGCCGCGGATCGTGAGCACAGACCTTGCACGACGCGCGGCGCGAGGCACGGTGTGGACCGCGGGCTCGACCTGGCTCAACCGACTCTTCGTCGTGGCGGTGGTGCTGGTGCTGGCCCGGAGTCTCGACGCACGCCAGTTCGGCGTGCTCGGCGTGGCCACGCTGGCGTCGAACATCGCGCTGCAGCTCAACGACGGCGGCATGGAGGACGCGTTAGTGTGGTGGCCGGGGCGCGTGCGCGAGGCCGCCGAGACGACGCTGCTCAGTTGCATCGTGATCGGCGCGAGCCTGGGCGGTCTGCTGGTGCTGCTGGCGCCGGCGATTACCAGCCTGTTCGGCGCGCCGGACGCAACCCCGCTGCTGCGCGTGTACGGCATCGCCATCCTGCTCGACGCCACGGCCGGCGCCTACCTCGGCATGCTCACGCGCGAGCTCGACTTCCGCAGACGGTTCGTGCCCGACGTCATCCCTTCGGTATGCGGAAGCGTGGTGACGGTGGCGCTGGCAGTGGGGGGCGCCGGCATCTGGTCGCTGGTCGTCGGTGATGTGCTGCGCAGCGGGCTGCGCCTGCTCATCTGCTTCCTCATCGTCGGCCGCCGCACCGTGCCGCGCTGGCATGCCGCCATCGCCGCCAAGCTGTGGCGGTACGGGCGCGCGGCGCTGGCCGGGTCGTTCCTCGAGTTCGCGCTGCAGAACGTCGACTACGCGCTCGTCGCGCTGTTGCTCGGCCCAGTCGCGCTCGGCCTGTACACGATCGCGTTCCGCGTCGCCATCCTGCCCTTCCTGATCGTCACGTGGGTCATCGCGGGGGTGGCGTTCCCGCTGTACGCGCGCCTCATCAATGACTCCGCCGCCGTGCAGCGCGTGCTCCAGCTCACCATGCGCGGCTGTTGCGCGCTCGTGTTCGCCATGGGCGCAGGGCTGGCCACACTGGCCCCATCGCTCGAGCTTCTCGGCCAGCGCTGGGCGCCGTCGGTGCCAGTGGCGCGCCTGCTCGGTATCTACATCTGCCTTCGCTCGGCAGCGTTCATGTCGAGCATGTTGCTGCGCGTTGTCAACCCCG
Organism: Candidatus Dormiibacterota bacterium; assembly: GCA_030948845.1. Taxonomy (GTDB): domain Bacteria; phylum Chloroflexota; class Dormibacteria; order Aeolococcales; family Aeolococcaceae; genus Aeolococcus. The sequence continues at coordinate 53,363 of JALYZN010000039.1, read as the reverse complement.
CCGTCAACGCGCTGCTCAAGGGCGGGTGGCTGGCGCTGCTCGCGGTGCTCATCGCCACCTTGGGACGCAGCGGCATCGTGGCGGTGGGTGCGATCCAGGTGGTGGTGGCTGCGCCGCTGCTGGTGGCGTACCTGGTTCTGGCGCGCCGGCTGGTGGGCGTGGCGATCGCGCCCATCTTCATCGACCTGGCACGGCTCGGGTTCGCCGCGCTGCTGGCCGCGGGCGTCACACTGGGACTGCGCCGGGAAGTTGGGGCTCTTGCGGACCCGACGTCGCTCGGTGCGCTGGTGGTGCTCGGTATCGCCTTCATCGGCACGTACGTGGTCGGCCTCGCGCTCCTTCTCCCGGGTGTGGCCAGGGACCTGCGCGGCCTGCGTGAGTTGGCCGGAAAGAAGACCGAGGTGGCTGCACCCACCCTAGCCGCGGAGACCGTCCAATGAGGCCCGCCGTCGAGATGGCGGTGCGCGCCTGGTCGCGCATGCCGGTGCCGCTGGGGTCGGCGATGATGCTGGTCGGCTACCACCGCATCGCGGATCGCGCGGACGACCTCACCGTGCACCCGTCGAGGTTCGAGGAGCAGATGCGCTGGCTCGCCGCCCATCGCGACACCCTCCCCACCGTGGACGTCGAGCGTGCCGCCGCCCCGGCGCGGCAGTGGCCGCACCGCTGCGTGGCGGTGACCATCGACGACGCGTGGGAGGACGTGTACCGCAACGGCCTTGTGGTGATGGCCGAGCTGAAGCTGCCGGTGACCCTCTACGTCCCCAGCAAGCTGATCGGCACGCCCGAGTACATGACGCGCGAGCAGGTGCTCGAGTGCGCCGCAGCGGGGCTCACGATCGGCGGCCACACCCGCAGCCACGCCGACCTGCGCAAGGTCGACCACAACACCCTCGAGAGTGAGCTGCGCGGGGGCCGCGAGGATCTCGAGGACCTGATGGGCCGGGCGGTCACTCAGTTCGCCTACCCGTTCGGGCACTTTGACGCGAGAGCCCGAGCAGCCGTGATCGGCGCTGGGTATACCTCGGCGATCACCACGCGACGTGGCTGGGCACGCCCGGGCGTCGATCCCTTTACCATCCCCCGAAGCGTCATCGAAGACGTCAGCCTGGCCACCTTCGTCGCCTCGGTGCGCGGCGGCCTGAGCGTCCTGAGCGCGGCCGATGCAGTTCGAAGGAGGCGGGAGGGATAGGGGGCGGGTACCGCGGACGCATCGGTAACGGCTCCGACTCGGACGACCGACGACGGAAGATCCCGCCTGGGGAGGCCCTGATCTTGGCAGCATGCGTCACCGACCCTGGAACCAGGTCACGATGACCGTCCGCAACTGCTGGCAGGTAGCGCTGGTGCCGGCCCTGCTGGCCGGCGCGGTGGCGGCGACGCTGGGCACGATCGGCACCTCGGTCAAGGTGCCCGTGGCCGACACCAACGCCACCAGGTCGCCCGGCCCCACCCAGAGCGCAACCGAACAGCCGACGCCGTCGCCGACGCCGAGCCTGTCGCCGACGCGGACACTCACCGCGGCTCCGAAGACCGGCGCCCCAGACACCTCCTCAGCGGCGGCGTCGCGCTCCACGCCGGTGGTTCACAAAACCCTCGTCGCCCTCCCGGCCATCGGCGTCTTCGGTGGTTCGAGCATCGCGCAGATCGCCTACGGCACCGGTCAGGACGCGTACCTGGGGCACACCAGCAGCTCGCTGTACGTCGAGATCAACGACTACGAGCACGGCCGCGTTGGTCAGATCCACGCCGCCAACTCGGCGACCAAGGTACTGGTGTACGCCGAGGTGCAGACCGAAGGACCGAATTCCTGCCAGTGGGACGCGAATCCGTCGTGGGGCGTCAGCTACTGCTACGCCAACAACAACCACCCCGAGTGGTTCCTGCTCAACAAGAATGGGCAGCGCGCGCAGTACACCGACAACGGCTACTACATCATGGACCTCGGCTTACCGACGTACCAGGCAGCGTGGGTGGCCAACGAGATCGCCATGGCGCACCGCAACGGCTTCCAGGGCATCGAGATGGACGACGTCAACCTCTCGCCCGGGCACGGTGCCGATGGCACGCTCGCCAAGTACAGCGACTCGCAGTACGAGGCCACCGTGCAAGCATTCGTGGCAGTGGTCAGTCCGCAGCTCAAGGCCGCCGGGCTGCTGGTCAGCGCCAACATCGGCAACGCCAACCCCTGGGACAGCAACGCCCTCAACGAGTCCGTGCACATCGCCGCGAGCCTCTCCATCTACAACCACGAGTTCTGGATGCGCTGGCAGGAGGGAACTCCCCTGATGAACGGCGCCGAGTGGACCGCCTCCATCCACATGGAGGAGACCATCCAGAACACCGGCGCGGCGTTCACCGCTCTGACCTACGGCAGCATCAACGACGTCAGCGCGATGCGCTACGCGCGCGCCAGCTTCCTGCTCGGCTGGAATGGCCGCGCCGGCAGCGCGCTCATCTACCGCCCGGACCCCGAGCTTGTGGATCCGTATGCCGCGGACTGGACGACCGACGTCGGCGCGCCGAGCGGCGCCCGCTACGCGGTTGGCATCGGCTGGCGCCGCGACTTCGCCGCTGGCACGGTGGTGATCAACCCGGCCGGGGGCGGCGCGCAGACCTTCGACCTCGGTGGCAACTACCGCATGGCCGATGGCACGGTGGTGTCCTCGGTGACTCTTGGGCCGACGTCCGCGCTGGTCCTCCCCGCGGCCTGATCGCTCGCCGCTGGTGCGACCCGCCGCGGGGTGACCTTGGCGTCCACGGGTCATCCTGACCAGACGCGGCGATCCATTACCGTGAGTCGGCGCATGGACGACGCACGCGCGGCGCTCGACCCGGACGACGTCACCGTGGTGGCAGCGATGGCCAACGAGGCGCGACCGCTGCGCCGGCTGCTGCCGCAGCTGCGCCTCGTGGAGGCGGGCATCGGGCTCGCCGACCTGGGTGCACCGCCGAGCACGCCGGTGGCCTTCAGCGTGGGCCTGGCCGGCGGATTCGACCCCAACCTGGCGCACGGCACGGTGGTGATCCCGCGCGAGGTGGCGCGCGAGGACGGCATGATGGTGGCGTGCGACGTCGCCTGGAGCGCGGCGCTCGAGCGCGCCTCGCTGCGCCTGGGATTCCCGACGGTGACCGAGCCGCTGCTGTCCGCGGCCGCGCTGGTGACCCGCGCCGGCCGCGCCATGTGGTTCGCGAAGGGATTCGCGGCCGTCGACATGGAGACGGCACTGCTGGCGGCCATGGTGCCGCGCGTGGCGGCGGTGCGCGTGATCCTCGACAACCCCGCACACGAGATCTCGCCGGCGTGGGTCAACCCGCGCCGTGCCGCTGCGAACCCGCGCCACTGGCGCGAGGCCGCGTGGCTGGCGCGCTGGGTGCCGCGCTACACGACGCGCGCGGCGCTGGTGATCGCGGCGGCGCTCGACGACGTCGCGCACGGGCGCGGCTGAGCCAGGTGTCCTCCACCGGTTGAACAAAAGGAACGGCCGCTGAACTCTCGCGTTCAGCGGCCGTCCAAGTCACTAGCGCGGACGATCAGTAGTAGTGGCGGCGACCACCCACGGCACGGCCGGTGGCGCCCATCAACTCCAGGATGGCTCCAATGACGACCAGGATGATCCCGATCGTCCACAGGATCGGGATCGCCGCGATGAACCCGATCACCAGCAGGATGATGCCCAGAACAATCACGCTAACCCTCCTCAGGTCAACCGTTTGGTCCTCTCGGTCGGGGCGACCGAACTTGTGACACCGACGGTATCACTTATTACCCCCTGGTGTGGGCGTCAGGAAGTTGGTCGAGTGGCCAACAGCCGCCAGAAGACGCCGCGCTTGGTGCGGTGGACCACCTCGACGGAGACGCCGGCTGAGGCGAAGACGCGATCGGGCTCGAGCAGGAGGTGGTCCGCCTCGAAGCGCAACGCCAGCGGCTCCAGCAGCCGCTGGACGAGCACGACGACGCGTCCATTGCCGCGGCCGTGCTCGAAGAAGCGCAACTCCCCGCCGGGCCGCAGCACGCGCCACGCCTCGCGCACCGCGGCCTCCGGATCGGCGATGGTGCACAGCGTCAGCGTTGACGTGACGGTGTCGAAGGATGCGTCGGCGAAGGGGAGCTGGCTGGCGTCGCCCTCGCGCAGGTCGATGGCGCGACCCAGGTCGGCGGCGCGCCTGCGGGCCCGGTCCAGCATCTCCGGCGTGAGGTCGAGCGCGGTGAGCGTGGCATCGGGTGGATAGAGCGCGAGGTTGAGCCCGGTTCCGACCCCGATCTCCAGCGTGGCGCCGCGCGCACCGCCGCACACCCAACGACGACCGCCATCGATGTCGAACAGGCGTGAGGTGAGACGCATGGCACCGTCGTAGCGCGGCGCCTGCCGTCGGTACGCGCGGCGGATGCGGTCAGTGGTCTGGGTTGTCGGCACGTCTGCCAGCTTCGCGGAGAAGGGGGTGCGAACCGGCCTCGTGAATCTGATGGCCGGCTCAAGGCTGGGCCGAACGTCGCGGACACGGGGCGGACGATGAGGCGCGGCGCTGGCCGGCGCCGATCTTCTCCATGGCCTGGCCGATCCGCCGCCGGCGGGTCTCCGGCTTCCTGGCGCCGGCGATCCAGCGGGCGTACCCCCGGCGATTGCCGTATGGCATCGCATCGAAGGCGGCGTTGAGCATGGCGGCGTCGAGCGCGTCCTGGAGGTCGGCGGGAACGTCGACGCTGTGCGGGTCGGCGTCGACCATGAGGGACACGTCGACGGCGCCGCCGAGACCGAGGCGCAGTTGGGTGCGGATCGCCTTGTTGACCTGCAGTGCGAAACCGCCGTTGCCCATCGGCACGACGCAGCCGCGGTACGCCACGCCGTTGAACCTGGCCTTGACCGGAAAGCGGGCGCGGGTGCCGAACACGTCGGAGGCATTCTCGGGGAGCGCCACGTAGGCGCGACGGCCGCGACCGCGCAGCGTGCCCACGAGGACTGCGGAGAAGCTCATCTCCGGAGGGCTGTCCGGCACGGTCGCAGACCCCCACCGGGCGAGCTCATCCGATGCGGCACTGGGCAGGTCACGGCTGTGGCGAAGCCGACGAGGGAACACAGACCTTCTACTGGCCGGTGTAGACCGGCTGGCCGTTGACGGTCAAGCGGAGCAGGCCGCCGACGCCGTCGAGGTCGATGCCGTGGCACTCGGCCACCTGAACGAACGCGTCGTGCACGCAGTCCTCAGCGTCAGCCGCGTCGGCGCAGTACGGCCGCACCGCGCACAGGACCGCGCCGTGCTGGCTGTCCAGGACGCGCCAGAGGTCGGCAGGGGGTGTGTGACCGCCGTCACCTGCGCAGGTGGCCGGATCGCGGTGGACCGACATCGATGCTCCCCTGGAAGGGCCGGACTGTCGCTCTGACACTTGGGGAACGACGGGCGGGCGTGATTTCTTGTGATCAGGGCGACACAACCTCAGATGGGATTCAGCCTGGTGGTCGCTCGGGTCTTGCGATGGCTGACCGCCACCGGCCTCAAACGTGCGCGGCCTGCCGACCGCGGCGAGAGCGTCGCTCGCTCACCTGGTGCGACGCGGACGCGGGACCAGCTCGCCTGCGCAATTGGGGCAGACGTGGCTCATGTCGCGCGCGCACCGAGGGCAGAACGTGCACTCGTAGCTGCAGATTGCCGCGTCGCCGTCGGGCGACAGCGTCGCGCTGCAGCGTTCGCAGGACGCGCGCATCTCCAGGGCCATGTCCGCATCATGGCAGCGTTCGGCGCAGACCGAGAACGGCCGCGGCGGTGGCTAGCAGTGACACGAGCGCGATGCCGAGCCAGCGCAGATAGAGCGAGGCGTCGTGGTACACGGGCGGCGTCGGCAGTGCCTGGAGGTGGTGGACAAACAGTCCCTGGTCAGTTGCCGCGTATAGCGCACGTGCGTTGGAGTCCGTCGCCAGCGCGAGCACGTGCTCCGGGAGTCCGGGGTCGGCGCGGATCCAGTCGTCGCCTCCGTCCTGGCTGATCAACACGCCGTAGCCGTCGGTGCCCATGTACACGGTGAGGGACAGCGGCTGCGTGAATGCGGCGAGCGATGTGACCTGCGGCGTCCCGGACAACCCGCCGGCGGGCAGGAGGATGAACGACGTCGCCCACTGTCCCGACGGCGCGCGGCGCCACACGTGGTTGTCGGTGCCGACCGCGACGACAACGCCGGGCAGCGCCGCGGGTGCGGCGATGAGATGGGCGGCCGCGCCCAGGTACGGCGCGCGCGGGTCGGCCGCCAGGATCTGACCGGGCGAGGATGTTACGACGGTGCCGTCGCGAATATCCCACACCGTCTTGGGAAGGTCGAGACCATCCAGAGGACCCTTGAGGACGGCCGGCCGGAACGAGCGACCGCCGTCGCTGGACATGTACCCGGCAGTGCTGGTGTCGACGATCAAGCGCCCGGACTCCACGCTGACCGACGTCACGCGCTGGCCCACGAACGCGAGAGGCTCCCACCACGGCTCCGCGGCGTGCGCGGTCGCCGGCAGCGCGAGGAGCAGCGCCGCGGGGATCACGCCGAGCAGACGAAGGGCGCGACGCGGCTCAGTAGCCATACAGCCCCGGGATGACCCCGACGGTGACGGCGATGTCCGCCACGGAGTGGATGACGATCGCGGGCCACAGCGAGCCCGTGCGCTGGGTGACCCAGCCGAGGACGTAGCCCAGCACGATGGTCACCGGGACGAACGCGGCGCCGGGGCCTTGGTACACGACCGCGATGTGGGCGAGGCCGAAGAACGCTGCCTGGCCGAGGTTGGCGGCCCACGGTGGCGCCACACGGTCGAGCGCGCCGAGCAAGAGGCCGCGGAATTGAAGCTCCTGCGCGAACGACTGCAGCACGCTCGCCGGGCCTTGCAGGGGCAGGTCGCGCGCCAGGGCGACCGGGGCGATGCCCTCGCGGCCGAGAAGGGTGGCCGGCAGCAGCATCACCACCACGAGGAAGACAGCGACGCCGACGACGGTGGCGATGAGCGCCGCGGGGCCGAAGCGGCGCAGGCGCAGCAGCGGGCGCAGCTTGGATGGCGACGTGCGCAGAGCCAGCACCGCCGCCGCCGCGGTGAGCAGCGCCTCCGCCACGGAGGCGAACAGGACCTGCGTGTTGAAGTCGAACCGGCTGCCCGAAATGTTCTCGATCCACTGCGGGCCGCCGGCGAACACGCTGAACGCGGCGGTCATGGCGGCGACCGCGACCACGACTGGGCGCACCACCGCGAACCGGGCCCACACCAGCGCGGCGACGGCGAGCGCCACCGCGACGGCCGTGAGGCGCAGCACATAGGGGTCGACCCCGACCGGGTCGCTGAACAGGCGGGGCAGCAGGAGGGTGGCGCCGAGCGCAGCTGCGGCGAGCGCCAGCGCGGCGGCGGAGGGCCACCACAGCCGGCTGCGTATGGGTGCCGGCGCAGTGTGGTTCATCAGGCGTCTATACCCGACGCCGGGTCACAGTCATCGCCCCAGAGTGCCGGGTGAACAGATCGTGGGGCTTCACGCAGCAGGACCGGGGGCCGGGGCGACGGACTCGGCGCGAAGGGACGCGGCGCGAAGGGACTCAGGTTCACGCCACCAGCGGTTAGCCCGGCAATCGCACTAGCGGGCGCGGCGGGATCGTGACGATCGCAAAGTCCAACTCGAGCCGGGCGATGCCAGGCCGTTGAACATGGGGCGATGGTAGCGAACAGATGTTTGTTGAGCAAGGCGAAATGCCTTGTCGGAGCTATGTTTTACAGACTCGCGACAAGTGGCTTGGATGTCGCAGATCTGTAACACGCCCCTGTGGATTAGCCGAAGGACTGGAACACGCTGAACGGCGGAGCTCGCGGCGCAGCCGGATGATCCCGCCTGCGCCGCGGCGGACGTGCCCGTTACGCTGACCGGCATGGCGGCGCCCCGCGAGGTCGAGATCGAGGCCAATGGCCTGACCTTCGAGACACTGGTGGCCGGCCCCGAGAGCGGCGAGACCGTGATCCTGCTACACGGCTACCCGCAGAGCGCGGGGTCGTGGAGCGACACGATGGAGTGGCTGGCGGGGCGCGGCTACCAGTCCATCGCGCCCAACCTGCGCGGGTACTCGCCCGGCGCCAACCCGCGCGAGGCGAGCGAGTACCGCATGACGGACCTGGTGGCCGACGTCATGGGCATCGCCGACGCTCGCGGCGTGGGTCGCTTCCACCTCGTCGGGCACGACTGGGGCGGCGCGCTGGCCTGGTCAGTCGCGGGTGATCATCCGCAGCGACTGCTCAGCCTCACGTCGATCTCCACCCCGCATGGCGCGGCGATGCTCGAAGCGCTACGCAGCTCCACGCAGTCATTGCGCAGCATCTACATGGGCTTTTTCCGGATCCCGCGCGTGCCCGAGGCGATCATGCAGTTCGCCAACTACCGGCAGCTGGGACTCAGCCTGCGCGCCACCGGGTTGCCGAGTGCGTCGTGGAAGCGCGACAGCCAGCAGCTGCGTCGCGTCGGCATGCGTGGACCGCTCAACTGGTACCGCGGTGCGACCAAGGGCATGCGCGCGCGCAAGATCTCCGTGCCGACGCTGTACATCTGGGGACGGCGCGACCCATTCCTGGGCCGCAAGGCCGCTGAGCTGACCGCGAAGTACGTTACCGGGCCGTACCGCCTCGAGGAGCTCAAGGCCGGGCACTGGATCCCCGACAACAACACCGCGGAGATGCGCCGCATCCTCAGCGAGCACCTCGAGGACTTCGGCGAGCCCGAGCGCCACGCGGCGGCACCGGCGGGGAAGCGCGCCGCCACGAGGCCCGCTGCGGCGAGCTCGCCGGCCAAGGCCCGCGCCAAGCGAGCCCCTCGCAAGCGCGCCCCCAAGTCGCACAACTAGCCTTGTCGAGGCCGCGTAGCACGCCTGCTACAAGGCGCACGTGAAGCGCGAGATCACCCAGCGCGAGTTGCGCAACGAGAGCGGCGCGGTGATGCGCGCCCTGGACGCCGGTACATCCTTCGTGGTGACCCGCAACGGCGTGCCGGTTGCCGACCTGGCCCCGGTGCGGAGGCGCCGCTTCGTGTCCACGACTGCCGTTGTGGCCGCTTTCCGCCACGCGCCTGCTCTGGACCTGAGGCGGTTCCGCGCCGATCTCGACGCCGTCGTCGACCTGCTCATCGCTGCGACGGCGGTGGCGCGGGGCCTGCCGCTGTACACGCACAACCCCGATGACTTTGCGGGGCTCGACGCCCTCGTCGAGGTCATGGCGTCAGTCAGGCAGTAGCCGCACTTCGGCGACGGCGGCGGCCGATGCCCACCGCGGCCACCGCGAGCAGGGCCCCCAGCGGAAGCAAGGCCGCCAGCGGCACCTCAGGCGTGATGACCGCGGCGCCGGCGCAGCCCAGCGGCGCTGCGAGTGCCTGGCCACCGGTCTGGTTGACCACGTCGGTCTCCAGCGCACCGTCGGTGAAGCTCTGCGGGACGGTGTGGGCCACGGACGTGTTCTGGTCGGCCCCGTAGGTGACGTGGGCGAGGCCACCGCAGTCGACTGCGACGCTGATGAAGTCGAGCAGGTGGCGGTCCGACGCCCCTCCGCAGACGATGCCGTTGGTGCAGATGGTGCCGTAATGGCGGTAGTTGGGATCGATCGCCTGCGGCGCCGACCAGGTGGCGCCGCCGACTGTGTTGGCGTTGGTGGTCTGGGTCATGTACACCTTCCAGTTGCCGGTCACCGGGCAGCTGGTCGTCGCCGGCGGGGTGGCCGCCGGACACGCCTTGCCGTTCTGGCCATCCATGCCGACGTAGGTGGTGCCGTCCTGGCAAGCGGTGGCCTGGCCGGTGCTGCCGCACTGGCCGTTGGGCTCGCCGGTGTTCGCGGGATCGCCGTACCAGACGGCGTCGATGTTGCCCGCGCCGGTGACCGCGAAGGAGGCGAGTGTGTGCGTGCCGGCGGCGTCCGTGTCGACGCGGTAGGGGCCGTTCCAGGTCTTGCCCTTGTCCGGCGACCAGACGTAGTACACGTGGAAGGGATTGCTCAGGACATGGTGGTCGTCGGCGGTGCCGCTGAACATCGCGTAGTAGTTGCCGGCGGCGTCCTCGGCGAAGTTGCCGAAGATGTTGGCGTAGTTGGGCGCCTTGCCACCGCTGGTGTCGGCGTGAAAGACGGTGTGCGTGGTGAGGTATGTGGTGCCGCCGTCGGTGGACTGGGCGAGGTAGTAGTCGTGGAGCGGCCCGTAGGGCGGGTGAGCGGCATTCTCAGCCAAAGTCGAGCACGCGTACATGAAGTTCAGGGTGTTGCCGGTGGCGTCGGTGGGGTCGACGACGAAGTAGCGGGCCGGCACTGTGTTCTCGACGCAGTCCGACACCGAGGTGTTGGTGAAGGCGTGCGTGCAGCTGATGAAGGTGACTCCGCCGTCGGTGGACTTGCAGACGATCGGCACCTCGCCCACGAAGTCGTGGTACGCGAGGTATACGGTCGACTGGCCGGCGGCGGTGAGCCAGGGCCGGTCGTCCTCATAGGCGGTGGGGAAGCCGGTGTTGAAGGTCTTGCCGTGGTCGGTGGAGACCTGCACGAAGGAGTTGCTGACGTTGAGGTCGGTGACGATGACGTTGCCCGTGTTGGTTCCCGGCCCGGGCTGGACGGTGACATCTGTGTCGCCACCCCGCGTGGGCTGCTGAGTGTCGATCTGCACCGGCGTGCCCCAGGTGGCCCCGCTGTCGTACGAGTACCACTCGGCCGGCCCGCTGGCCGTGGCGTTGGGGCTGACGATGTACATCTTGCAGTTGACCCCGGCGGTGCAGGAGCCGTAGTCGATGGCCAGGGATGGCTCACCACCGGTGCTCGTGGGCAGCTTGATGGGGCTGGCGAACGTGGGCGGCGAGGCGGCGCGGGCTCGCGTGACTGGGCTGGACGCCCCGGCACTCAGTGCGATGCCGACAGCAGACGTGCACAGAAGAACAGCCCGTGCCCTGGACAGTCCACGCATGGATCAGACCCCCCCGGCCCTTGCTTCACCTTCCTGGGCGGGATCATAGAGGGCTCGAACACCGTCCGCAAGACATCGCGGATCCGCGCGGGCGCGTCCATTGCCCCTGATAGGCTTGCCGGCGCCGATGAGCGTCACCATCCTGGTGGGCGGACAGTGGGGCGACGAAGGCAAGGGGAAGGTCATCGACCTTCTTGCCGATCGCGTCGACATGGTGGTGCGCTCACAGGGTGGGAGCAACGCCGGCCACACCGTCGTCGCCGAGGGGAAGGAATACAAGTTTCACCTCATCCCCAGCGGCGTGCTCGACCCCTCGACGGTTTGCGTCATCGGCCACGGGGTGGTGGTCAACCCCAAGGTGTTCCTCGAGGAGGTGGACAACCTCCACGCCAACGGGGTGAGCACCGACAACCTGTTCATCAGCGAGCGCGCTCACATGGTGATGCCTTATCACCCCGAGCTGGACCGCCTCGGTGAGGTGCAGCGCGGCGACGACCGCCTGGGCACGACCGCGCGGGGCATCGGTCCGGCGTACGAGGACAAGGTGCGCCGGATCGGTTTTCGCATCGGCGACCTGCAGAAGCCGGCGTTCCTGGAGAAGAAGCTGCGCTTCGTGCTGCGTCTCAAGAACGAGGCGCTCACCAAGCTGTATGACGCGGCGCCGTTCGACGAGGGCGCCATCCTTGACGAGTACCTCAGCTACGCGGAGCGGCTCGACCCGCTCATCCGCGACATCTACCCGATGGTCCGCGACGCCATCGCGCACGACCGCAAGATCCTCCTCGAGGGCGCGCAGGCGATCATGCTCGACATCGACCTCGGCACGTACCCGTACGTCACCTCGTCTGCGCCCACCGCCGCCGGGGCGTGCGCCGGGAGCGGGATCGCCCCCTCACGCGTCGACAAGACCATCGGCGTGTTCAAGGCGTACACCACGCGCGTCGGCTACGGCCCCTTCCCCACCGAGCTGACCGACACTCTGGGCGAGCGGCTCCGCGAGATCGGCAACGAGTTCGGCACCACCACCGGGCGGGCGCGGCGGGTGGGCTGGTACGACGCGGCGGTGGCGCGCTACGCGGTGGAGACCAACGGCATCGACTCGATCGTGCTCACCAAGGTGGACGTGCTCGATGAGGTGCCGACCCTGCGCATCTGCACCGGCTACATGTGGCGCGGCGAGTACTGGGACCACCCCATGGCGAACATCTCCCACCTCAAGCACTGCGACCCGGTGTACGAGGAGATGCCCGGGTGGATGACCGCGACGCGCGACTGCCGCAGCTACGAGGACCTGCCGCCGCGCTGCCGGGCGTACATCGAGCGGCTCGGCGATCTCTCGGGGGCGCCGATCGACGTTGTCTCGATAGGGCCCGACCGCGAGCACACGGTGGTGCGGCGCGGCCTGTTGTAGCGGGGGTGGCATCGGCCCCAGCGCGGGGACGCTACACTGGCACCGCGCCGGGCACCCCATGGGGCGGCCACGGTCGCAGGGAAGGAAGGGAGGCGAGGCGGTGAGCACTCATCGGACCAATCACGTCGCACACAGGCGCCGCCGTGCGCTCTTTCTGCCGGCGGCCGCCGGCCTGGCGGGTGTGCTGCTCACCACCACGACGACGACCGTGCACAGTGCATCGGCTGCCCCTGGCTTCGGCACGCCCGTGGCCAGCGGCATCCAGGGCAATGGCTTCGAGCAGGATCTGCGCCTCGACACCCAGAGCGGGTACTTCTACACCAGCGCACCGCAGTCACTCTCGTCCACGATCAGCGACGTCTGGCGCTCCTTCGACGGAGGCCAGACGTTCAAGCTCATCCCTGCCTCAGTCCAGCCCGCCGGCAAGCCGATCACCTGCGCCGGCGGCGGCGACAGTGAGCTCGCCGTCGACAGCTCCGGGAGCTTGTTCTTCAACGACCTGACGCTGGCCAACTTCAGCACGGCGAGGTCCGACGACCACGGCACCAGCTTCGGCGCCAACGTGAGCTGCAACGGCGTTCCCGACGCCGGCGTGGACCGGCAGTGGTACGCGGTGGACGGCAGCGTCACCAACGGGGGGTTCCTCAACCTTGCCTACGACCGTGTCGCCCAAACGACGCCCCAGCAGACGCCCGTCGTCTGCCCCAACGGCTCGCCGGCCGGCGCCGCCCAGAACGTTCTGGTGCTGGCCCAGTCCCCGCTGCTTCCCGGTGTCCAGGCGGGCGTGAACTTCGGTCCCTCGCAGTCGCTCAGCTGCGACGAGGGCATCATGGGCAACGACGAGTACTTCAAGTACGCCGACGGCAAGCGAGTTTTCGTGGTGCACGACAGCGCCGCCTTCAACTCGGTGAGCATGGCCCGCTGCGACGAGGTGGGCGTGTCTGTGGCCACGCCGACCGGCTACGCCAACTGCCAGGACAAGCTCATCTCCAGCTTCCCCACCGCCAAGACGGGGGGCAACTTCCCCACCATGAGCGTCGACAGGCAGGGCCACCTGTTCGCGATCTGGGAGCAGGCGCCGATCACCGTCGCCGCGGGGGTGACGACGGTCACCGGCAACACGAGCCTGCGCTACTCCGTCTCTGTCGACGAGGGCAACACGTGGTCCGCGGCGCTTCCGGTGCCCACGCCCGGCCTCAACAACGACGTCTTCGCCTGGCCGGGAGCGGGCGACAACGGTGCCGTCGACGTCGCCTTCCTGGGCACGCCGGCCACATTCCAGGGCACCGCCGGCCCGGACAGCACCGTCGGTGACTGGAGCCTGTACATGGTGCAGTTCCTCCCCGGCGTGGGCTGGTCGGCGCCGATCCTCGCCAGCGAGCACCACATCCACCACGGAACCATCCAGACCGTGCTCGGAGGCCAGACCGGGGACCGCACCCTGGGCGACTTCATCCAGCTGCGCATCGGCAGCCAGGGCGAGGCGAACATCTCCTACTCGGACTCCAACAACATCGACGAGGGGAGCACGCCGGAGGCGATGTTCGTCCGCCAGAACTCCGGCAGCAGCGTCTTCCCGCCAGCCACGGTCACCGGGACGCCAGCGCCGACGGGAAACTGCACCAACGATCCAGCGGGCGACGGCACCTTCGACAGCAACGGCAGCGTTGGCGCCAACCAGCCCAACCTCGACCTGCTCCGAGCTTGCATGGCTAAGCCCGATTCGACGCACTACCAGGTCACGATGAAGGTGGCCGACCTCACTAGCCTCGCGCCCACCGCCGGCAGCGGAGGCACAACGCTCCTGTGGCAGACGCAGTGGCACGTGCCCTCATCAACTGACCCGCACGGCGGCGCTCTCTTCATGGTGTACATGGAGTCCGTTCTCGGCCAAGCGCCCACCTGCTGGGTGGGCCAGAACGCGACTACCACCGTCGGCGGCGGCGTCGCGCTGACGTACCCGGGATCGACGAAGCTTACCGGGACCGCCTGCGCATACACGCCGACGGCGCCGGGGACGATCACGATCACCGTGCCGACGGCGGCCGTGACCGAAGCGGGCGCTCTCGACAACATCCTCTATACGGTGACCGCCTCCACCCAGTCGCTGGGCAGCGGCAACGCGGAGACGCCTCCCTCGTTAGGTGGGATCGGCGGCCAGCTGTTCAACCTCCTCGACGTGGTCCCCGGATTCGACTTCAACCCGGCGGTGCCCACCGCCGGGATCCCCGAGGCGCCGTGGACCGCGCTGTTCGTTGTGGCCGCCGGGGTCGCCGTGGCGGTCGGGGTCAGGCGACGGCGACAAGCGCGGGGGTGAGGCTGAGCGGCAAGATGCGGGTTGCCATGCGTTCGAGCGCCCTCAAGCTGGCAGCCCCAGTTTTCGTCGTCGGCCTTGCCGCGTGCGGCAGCAGCAACAACACCACGACCAATGCACCCGCCGGCGCGAGCAGCACCCCCACCGCCACGGCTGTGGTGGCGCACAGCATGGCGGACGTCATCTGCTTCAAGTACAACGCGCAGATCAACGCGGTGCGACCCACGCCGGCGAGCGACCCGGCCAGCGCTGACGCGGCCAGCCTTCCGGCGATCGCGGCCTGGCTCGACGTGGTGATCCCGTTGGCGCGGCAGGAGCAACAGGAACTGTCGTTGGCTCCCGACGCCGGCTCGCTCAACGGCCCGTTCGCGGATGTGTTCGGGACCGTCGCCCAAGCAGACACGGCCGCCAAGGGCACGGATCCCATGATCTTCCAGACTGACTGGAACAACTTCATCGGCGCCCAGAAGACGTTCCATGACGCGGCCACGGCGGGCCACTTCCCCAACTGCGCGAAGTAGGGCCTGCCTCAGTCGGCCGGTGACGCGAACCGCGCGACCGTCGAGGCGATGCTCAGCGGCACGTCCAGCGCGAACATCACCAGCATGAGGCTGAGCAGCAGCAGCGGGGTGCCGCTGACCTTGTTGTGGATGAACGAGAACTCAATCATCCCAGCGATGACCACGTAGGCGAGGAGAGCCCAGCGCGCGACGCTGAGGAAGACCGGCCACGGGAAGCCGCGGTGACGCGCGAGGAGTAGGAAGCTGGCCACGAACAGAACGGCGCTGGCGATGAGCAGCAGAAGCGGCAGGGTGTACGAGCCGGGGTTGCGGAATGTCGCGGTCATGTAGATGCCGCCCACGAGCACGAGGCCCAGGGACAGCACCGTCAGCGCCGTGATCGGAGGAAAGGCGTTGGCGTTCGGCTGCGGAGGAGCTTCAACGGCGTGCGTGGTCATTGCGTGGTGATCCTGGTCATGATCAGCAGCGTTGCCACCTGCATCACTCCCGTGATGCCCGCGGAGTAGATGAACCGCTTCATCAGGCGGCCGATCACCTCGCCGTTGGGCTGCGGCTTGTTCATCTCGAAGAGCACGGCGATGTTGGCCGGCTCGAGGAACCCGAGCGCGACCGCCGCCATGACCCCGACGACGATGAATGACGCCACCAGCCACCCGTGATTGACGCTGTCCGGATCGAGGTTGCCCAAGCCCATCGCTACCTGAAAGCCGGCGGCCAGGGTCATGACCACCAGCGTGGGCATGATCAGCACCATCATCGGCATGAATTTCGACGAGAACTCGGCACGAGCCGGGATGGACAACCGACCCAGGATCGGCCCGACAACGAAGCCGACGAAGAGGTCGATCCCCGTCCACAGACCTCCGCCGGCGACGTGGTAGAACATCAGCGCCCACTGCCAGTTGGCGGCAATTGCGACCACCAGGAAGGCGAGGATGACCCCGACGATGGGCAGGCCCTTCAGCGGCACCACCTGGATTCGGGGACGCGGGCCAGCCCCGGTGTGGGGAGGCGTCATGCCTTCGGCGGTCATGACAGCCATTGAGCTGAGCCTCCGTGGTGGCCGACGAGGTCGGGGCGCATGGTCCCACGCCGCATGCGTGGTTCTCAACCAAGCGGCCCGGTGATGACCACCGGGCTGGAGTCGGTTCGGGGCCACAACCTCGCCCTCTCCAGGTGGCGGAGCAATTGGTGTGGACGCGCCGCCGCGGGATTCCCACCTAGAGGCGTTTGGCGCGGACCGCAAGGAATGGGAGCCGGTGTTCGTTCAGAAGAACATGTCGCGTCGGCGTCTGACCGTTGCTGCCGTCATGGGCTTGGCCGTGCTCGGCTCGGCCGCCATCAACCAGGGCATGTCGCCTCCGGTGGCCACGGCCCTCCCGGCCACGCACACCTCGGTCACCAGGAACTGCCCGGATGGGACCACGCTGGTCACCGCGGCCCACACCGCGAACTGCGAGCCGACCGGCCAGCCTGAGACCTTCGCCGACCTCGCCTCCAAGGCCAACAGCTACGCGTCTCGTTCGACGGCCCCGTTCCGCACGGTGGCGCCGGGCGCGTATCAGGCGGCCCTGAAGCAGACGGCCGCGCTGGTGGGGCCAGGCGGCATGCCCGGGAGCGGCCAGACCTGGGCGCCGTACGGAACGGCCCCGCTGTGTGCCCACCAGTCGACTGGCGGCACAAGCCCCTGCCCGGCTGCGGGGCCGGACAACGGCACCTACTCCAACGTGGGCGGCCTCGGCTTCGTCACCCTCTCGGGCCGGATCACCAGCTTCGCGTACGACCCGAGCATCGCCGGCCGCTTCTTCGCCTCCCCGACCGCCGGCGGCGTGTTCGAGAGCACCGATGGCGGCACCACGTGGCACTCCATCGGCGACGGCCTGCCCACCCAGGTGGTCGGCGCGATCGCCTACGACGTCCCGCTGCACCGACTCCTGGTGGGATCCGGTGACAACTCCTTCGGTGGCGACGGCATCTCCGGCCATGGCTTGTTCACGAGTGACAACGGCGGCGGTGCCTGGAGCACGGCGACCGGGTTCCCGGACCTGGCGACGACCTTCAAGGTGGTCGTCTCGCCCGCCGACAGCACCGGGAACACCATCTACGTCGCCAGTAGCAAGGGCCTCTTCAAGTCCAACAGCGGCGGCAACAGCTTCGTCAACGAGAACCTCCCGACCACACCGGCCGGGTACTTGCCGAACTGCGCCGGCGACACCACGACACCGGTCTGCTTCTTCGCCAACATCGTCACCGACGTGGTGGTCAAGGGCGCCACCACCTCCCCAAACGCCCCGGCGGGAGCGGTGATGGCGGTGGTGGGCTGGCGCGCCGGGAAGAGGGCGGATGCGCAGGGAAGCTGCACGCTGAACGGCAACCCGACCCCCTGCCTGCAAGCACCGCAGAACGGCATCTACCTGTCGAACACGCCGGGAACCGCGGGCAACCCGAACAGCTTCGTGTTCCAGGATGAGGGCTCGGGCCCGGCGTCGATGCACGGATTCGCAGTGAACCAGAAGGTGGGCCGCACGGCGCTGGGCGAGGCCCACGGTGCCGGCCAGAACCAGGACGCGGTGTACGCACTCGTCGAGGACGCCCTCAAGTTCCAGGGCTGCCCCGACGTGCTCGACACCGGCAAGCAGCTGCCCTGCAACGGCACCACCGGGACCGGCACGGGGCTCGCCCTGGCGACGTACCTGGACGGCATGTACGCGTCCTACGACTTCGGCCGCAGCTGGACAAAAATCATGGACTACACGCAGACCAAGTACCTGCACACCAACAGCGCACTCCTCGGCCAGGCCGGCTACAGCCCGGGAATCCAGAGCTGGTACAACCTCTACGTCGAGCCGGATCCGTCGTTCCACGACAGCAGCGGAAACCCGCAGCGCGTGGTGTTCGGGCTCGAGGAGATCTGGGAGAACAACCAGCAGGACCCTGCGCAACTCCTGGGGCAGCCCAACTCGATCCTCCACGATCCCTGGCAGGCGCACCAGACGCAGTCGGTGGCCACCGATCCCTGGGTGGTGATCGGGCGGTACTGGAACGCGTGTGCTGCGCTGAACACGGGCGTGCCGTGCAACTTCAACGCACAGAACCCTCCGCCGGTCGGCGCGGTGACCACCACGCACCCGGACCAGCACGCAGCGCTGTTCGTGCCCGATGGCCAGGGCGGGGTGACGCTGTTCGCCGGCAGTGACGGCGGCGTGTTCAAGCAGCACGTCGGTCCGGGCGTTGACTTCAACAACAACAACTGGGCCGACGGCGCCAACCTCGGCCTCTACTCGCTGCAGCCGTACGACGCTGAGGTGGCCAACGACGGCACCGTCGTCGCGGGCAACCAGGACAACGGCGAGATGAAGATGCGCCCCGGCGCGTATGCGGCCGAGATCTACGGCGGTGACGGATTCTTCACCACCATCGACCCCGCCAACTCCAACAACATCATCGAGGAATACACCTACGGCGCCGCCAGCGTCAGCAACGACGGCGGCACCTCGTGGAGCACCGTGCCCACGACCAGTGATGTCACCGGCCAGATGGCGGACTGCGGCGGTCCGTCCACGAACCTCTTCGCGACGCCGATCGAGCAAGACCCGACAATGGGACACCACGTGGTCATCGGCTGCACCAAGATCAACGAGTCGGTCGACGCGTACAACCCCTCGGGCACGTGGGTCGCGGTGTACGACCTGGGCACGTCGCCGACCGGGCCGAGCAGCAGCACGCCGAACATCCCATCGGCGGTGGGCGTGCGCGGCGCCAACATGTACGTGGGTTTCTGCGGGTACTGCGACGTGGTGACCGGCGGACTGCCGTTCCACAGCGGCCTGGCCACCAACGTGGGTGACCCCGCGCATCCGCCGACCATCGGCAGCGGCAGCGGCTGGCACATGGCCTCGGCGCTCTGCACAGGGTGCGGCACCACCAACGGCAAGCTGCCGCAGCGGTACATCACCTCCACACAGATCGACCCGACCGACCCCAACACGGTCTACGTCACCCTGGGTGGCTACGGGCGCCGCTGGATCCCGCCGGGAGCGATCGGTGACAGCACCGCCAACGTTGGCACCGGCCACGTCTTCAAGAGCACCGACCACGGCGAGCACTTCACCGACATCACCGGCAACCTGCCCGACATGCCCGCCAACTGGACGCTGGTCCACAACGGCTCGCTGGTGGCGGCCACCGACGCCGGCGTGTTTGAGTCGCTGGACACCAACGGCAACAACTGGGGCGTCGTCGGCACCGGGCTGCCGAACACTCCGGTCTTCACGCTGCGGATCAACCCGACCAACCCCGACCTCATGGTCGTGGCGACCTACGGGCGTGGCGTGTACCAGTACGGGTTCACGACGCTGGCCAGTGCCGTACCGGAGGCGTGGTTGGTGCCGCTGCTCCCGCTGATGGCCCTGCCCGTGGTTGGCGTGGTGCTGTGGCGGCGCCGGCAGCGGCCGGTGGTGCTAGGGTCGCGTCCCGCGTAGCTCCGGCTGGACTGCGCGCGGCGGGTCAGGGGAGCACGGTCGGCCTGGCGCTCAGGTGGGATCAGCCTGCAGACGCAGGCAGAAGGTGCTGCCCACGCCGGGCGTGCTCGAGGTCAGCGACAGGGTGCCTTGCTGGTACTCGGCAAGCCGGCGAGAGATGTACAGGCCGAGCCCCGTCCCGGGCGGCGAATGGCGTTCGTCGGCGCGCGCGAAGCGATCGAAGATCCGCTCGGTGAGGTCGGCGGGGATGCCCCGCCCGCGGTCGGTGACCGTGATGCTCACCTCCTCGGCGGTCACCTCGGTGCGAACCTCGACGGCGGGCGCCGCCGGAGAGTACGCCACCGCGTTGTTGAGCAGGTTGTCGAGGATGCGTGCGGTGAACGACTGGTCGGCGCGGACCCGCAGCTCGGCGGGGAGGGGAGGCACGGTGAGCACCCCGTGGCGCAGCGCGACCCGCGGGCGCACCCGGAGCACCGCCTCCTCCACCACCGCGGCCAGCCCGAAGCTCTCGATCTGCGCGCGCACGCTGCCCGCCTCCAGCCGCGCCGCCAGGAGCAGGTCATCGACCATCTCGCTTGTCTCGGCGGCCTTGGCGAGGATGACCTCGACGTAGTGCCGGGCGGGATCCTCGGGGGCAAGCTCGCTGAGCAGGATCTCCGAGTACCCACTCACCACCGTGAGGGGCTGGCGCATCTCGTGGACCATCATCCGCACGTAGTCTTCGACGCCCGACTTGGCCTCGGCGATCTCCTCCACCTGGGCGGCCAGGCGGGCCTGCGCGGCTCGGCGCACGCTGACGTCGGCGACGAAGGCGATGAAGATGGTCTCGCCATCGACCACGGCCGCCGGCGAGATCCTGATCTCCGCCGGGAACACTCGGCCGTCCCGGTGGAGGGCCTCCAGCTCGACCACGGTGCCCAGCACCGGGCCTTCACGGGTGCGCCGGAAGCGCTCCAGGCCGGCGTCGTGGGCGGCGCGATAGCGGGGCGGCACGATCAGCTCAGACAGGCGCGTTCCCACCGCCTGCGCAGCCGTCCATCCGAAGGTGCGTTCGGCCGCCTTCCCCCAGCCGTTGATGCAGCCGTCCTCACCCATGGTCACGACGCCCGCGAGCGCCGAATCGACGATCACCCGGAGCAGGTCGGGGCTGTTGAGGCGGGACAGAGGACTCGAGGCCGGACCCTCGGACGGGGTCCCGGGGCGAGCTGGTTCCATGCACCTCCAGAGCACGCGCGGAGCGGTGGCGAACAGGGTGAGTGTGCACGCTGCGCGCGATGCTGGGGTCACGCGCAGGAAACGGGCGCCGCCCGCACGGGGTGGCGCTGCTATCCTGAGCCGCGACGCGACGGTCCGGAGGCCGTCTTCGCTTCGGCGGGGCGCCGACCCCCACGCGACTTCCAGCGCCCGCCTCCAGCCACCTGCGATGCACATGAGAACGCGCCGCCTCCCGGCGGCCCTCCTCCTCGGCGCCACGATCGGGTCGCTGATCGTCGCCTCCACAGTGGCGATCGATGGCCGCGCGGCCTGGGCGAAGGCGACGACGCTGTCCGGGCTCAACGCCGGGCGGATCTGGTCGCTGGCGTCCTCGCCGCAGACAGCGGGCCTCGTGGTGGCGGGGACGGACCATGGCGTGTACGTCACCACCGACTCCGGCGCGCACTGGGTCGCGGGCGGGTTGCCGGCGACGCTACGGGTGTGGGCGGTGGGCTTCGACGTCCGCAACCCGGCTCGCCTACTCGCTGGCACCGACGGCAGCGGTGTGTTCCTGAGCGTGGATTCGGGGTTGAGCTGGACGGCGTCGTCGTCCGGTCTGACCGACAAGTCCGTGCGCGCCCTCGCCTTTGGGACGGATGGCGTGGCCGCGGGCACCAACCGCGGCGTGGCGCTGAGCCCGGACGGTGGCGTGTGGCACGACGGTGGGCTCGACCAGGACTCGATCTCAGCGCTGGCGATCGCGGCCAACACCCCCTCGCTTGTGCTGGTGGCGGCGACGGACCGCGGTGACCTCTCCGCCGGCTACCTCTTCCGCTACGGGGCGTCCGGGACGAGCTGGCAGGCGCTGCAGAGCGGGCTGCCCTCGGCGGCGGTGGTGACATCGGTCGCCGCCGGGCCGCTCTCCACCTCGGTGACCAAGCGGCCGCTGGTGGTGACCACGTCCAAGGGGACGTTCCGCAGCGGCGACAGCGGAGCCACGTGGACGGCGAGCACCGGCGTGCCCGAGAACCTCACCCTGACCACGGCGGTGATCAGCCCGCTGGACCCGTCGTTGGTGTACGCCGGGGCGGACCAGGGCGGCTCGAACGGCGGCGACCTGCTGCGCTCGACGGACGGAGGAGCATCGTTCACCGCGGCCAACGCGGGTCTGCCGACGAACACGCGCCAGGTGGAGGCGCTGGCGGTCGAGCAGGTGACCCCGCCCGTGGTGCTGGCCGCGCTCGACCCGGCCGCCGGGGGGATGGTGTACTCGGAGACGGACACGACCGCGCCAGCGCCGCCCGCTTTGGTGGCGGAAGCGCCCGGACAGCAGATCCCCGCCACGCTGGCGACGCCGGCGCCGACTGCTCGGCCGTCCGGCACGGCGCGGGTGGTGGCGCCGACGCCGGAGCCGTCCTCGGGGCTGGGTCAGTTCCTTGGCTCGGCGTTCCACTGGCCGGTGCCATTGGTGTTCGAGGTATTGCTGGTGCTGGCGATCGCGTACCTGGGGGTACGCTGGCGGCAGCGGTACTACGTCGAGGGGCCCCCGTAGCGACCGCTGGCTAGGATGGCTGCGTGATTGCGCTGGTCGGACCGTCCGTGCCTCTGGCGTTCCTGGCGGGCCTGGCGTCCTTCCTCTCGCCGTGCGTGTTCCCGCTGGTGCCGGTGTACGCGGCCTACCTCAGCGGGCGGGCGGTGGCGCTGCCGGCAATGCATGCGTCTGTGGCGGCGCTGGCGGCGGCGGGTGGCGGCAGCTCGGTGGATGTCGCAGCGGGGGGTTACCCGCGTGGACGGCTGGCCCTGCGGGTGCCGGTGCTCGGCAACGGGGTGGCGTTCGTCGCCGGCTTCATGGTGGTGTTCATCGCGCTCTTCTACGTGCTGCAGGCGCTCGAGGTGACCTTCCTGCTGCACCACCAGACCGCGGTGAACCGCGTCGCCGGCGCGATCATCGTCCTGCTGGGGCTGCAAACGCTGGGCGTGCTGCGCATCCCTCTGCTGATGCGCGACTGGCGCTTCCACGGCGCACCCCTTGCCGGCGGCGGCACACTCGGCGCCTTCCTGCTGGGACTGACGTTCGCTCTGGGTTGGACGCCGTGCATCGGAGCGCAGCTCGGCGCCATCCTGCAGCTGGCGGTGAGCGGTGACTTCGGCGGGCTGCCGTTCATGCTGGTGTACTGCGCCGGGCTGGCGGTGCCCTTCCTGTTGGTGGCGGTGCTGGCGGATCGGATGCAGGGCGCCATCCGCGCGGTGAACCGGCGCATGGGGGTGATCAACATCGTCGCCGGGGTGCTGCTGTTGGGCTTCGGGTTCCTGTTGATCAGCAACGAGATCACGCTGCTGAACCAGTTCTCCTTCCAGGCGCCGTTCAACCTCTAGCCAGGCGGTGGTGGAGGCGGTGGTGGTGGCGCGGGTTGGTCCTCAACGCCGCCGCCTGCGGCGCTCGGGAGCCACACGGTGACGGTGGTTCCGGCGCCCTCGGTGCTGGCGATGGCGACGTCGCCGTGGTTGGCGCGGGCGAGGCCCTGCACGATGCTCAGCCCGAGCCCGCTGCCGCCCTCCTCGCGAGCGCGCGTCTTCTCGCCGCGGTAGAAGCGCTCGAACAGCTGGGGGAGGTCGTGGGCTGCGATGCCCGGGCCCTCGTCGTGAACCTCGATATAGGATCGGCCGCCCTGCGTGTACGTCCGCCAGTGCTGACGCGCGCCGGGCGCGTACTTGCAGGCGTTGACGAGCAGGTTGCGGATGATCGCGGCGAGCGCGTTGCGGTCGACACTGGCGAGAACGCCGGGCTGCAGCCGCCGGTCGAGCTGCGCCGGCATTCCGGGCACACCCTCGTCGAGGTGGTGAGCGACTGCGGCGGCGATGTCGATGACCTCGGGGTTCGTCGCCTGCTGGGCGTCGAGCCGGGCCAGCGTGAGCAGGTCGAGCACGAGCACGCGCATCCGCTCCGCCTCGCGGGCCATCGCCTCGAGGGCGGCGTCGAGCGCCTTGGGTTCGGGGGTGGCACCGCGGCGGATGACGTCGATGTAGCCCTTCAGCGCGGTGATCGGGGTGCGCAGCTCATGAGACGCGTCGGCGATGAAGCGGCGGGTGCGCTCCTCGGACGCCTGCTGCGCGGCGAAGGACTGCTCGATACGGGCGGCCATGTCGTCGAAGGACCGGGCCAGGGCGCCGATCTCGTCCTGACGGCCCTCGACGCCGCTGCGGGCACGCAGGTCACCGGCGGCGAGCTGCTGCGACGTGGCCGTGAGGCGCTGCAGCGGGCGCAGTGCCCGGCTGGTGAGCAGCACGCCGGCGACGAGCGCGAGCAGCAGGGCGAGGAGGCTGCCGATGGTGAGCAGAGCAATCTCGTCGCCGAGCACCGTCTGCACGGGGGCCATCGACGTGGACAGCTGGGCGACGCCGCAGACGCCGCCGCTGGCGACGCCGGTGCGGATCGGGAAGCCGACGACGAGCTGGTCCTGGCCGCCGGCGCCGGGGATCACCTCGGGACTGCTGCGGATACCGCTGAGCGCGCGCTGCAGGCCGGCGGGGTCGAGCCGGGGCAGCGTGTTGCTGCTGGTCTGGGCGATGTCGCTGAGGGTACGGTCGTACACGATCACCGCGACGGTGTGGCCGGAGGTGGTGGCGACGGTGGTGGCAACAGCGCGACCGATGAGCTCGGCGCCCGCGGTGGTGGCGCACAGCGCGCGGCCGCGCACGGTGTTGGCGCCGGCCTTGGCGAGCAGGGCGCGCGCGGTGGTCATGTCGTCTTGCAGGGACATGACCCGCGAGCTGATCAGGCTTCCGCGCAGGGCCACGTACTGGTAGGCGCCGAAGCCGGCGAGAAGAAGGGCGAGCAACGCGACGTAGGCAAGCGTGAGGCGCCAGCGCACGGTGCGCAGGAAGGTGAGGCGCGAGCCCAGGCGGCGGTGCGTGCTCAGCCCTCGGCGAGCGCGGCGCTGGTCATATTGCGCAGGCGGTAGCCGACGCCGCGGACGGTCTGGATGCGCTCGTGATGAAGGTCGTCGAGCTTCTGGCGCAGGTAGCGCACGTACACCTCGACGTTGTTCTCGTCGCCGAAGAAGTTGTAGCCCCAGACCTCGTCGAGGATACGCTGGCGCGGCAGCACCTGGTCGGCGTTGATCGCCAGATAGACGAGCAGGTCAAACTCGCGCGCGCTGAGCGAGACGGCGCGGCCGGCGACGGTGACGTCGCGCGTGCCGGTGTCGATGGAGAGGTCACCGGCGCGCACGGTGCGTGACTGCGAGGGGTCGCGGCGGCGCATCACGGCGTGGATGCGGGCCAACAGCTCCCCGAAGTCGAACGGCTTGACCAGGTAGTCATCGGCACCGAGTTCGAGGCCCTGGATGCGATCGCCGGTCTCGTCGCGGGCGCTCAGGATGATGATCCCGCGATGCTGGTCGCCAGCAATGGCGCGGCACATCTCCCAGCCGTCCATGCGCGGCATCATCAAGTCGACGATCACCAGGTGCGGCTTGAAGTCGCTGATCGCGCGGAGGCCGACGTGGCCATCGGCGGCGGTCTGCACCTCGTAGCCCTCGTGGGTGAGGCCGAGGGAGATGAAGTCGCGGATGCTCTGCTCGTCGTCCACGACGAGGATCCGCGTCGACTCGGTCATCCGGCGAGTATATGAGGGGAATTGCCGTTCGCCCGCGGCGTTACACCGCTTTCTCAGCCAGTTCTCAACTGAGGCTCGCGGCTACTGGGTCAG
This sequence comes from Candidatus Dormiibacterota bacterium, assembly GCA_030948845.1. Classification (GTDB taxonomy): domain Bacteria; phylum Chloroflexota; class Dormibacteria; order Aeolococcales; family Aeolococcaceae; genus Aeolococcus. Next base: position 27,796 of record JALYZN010000039.1, on the reverse strand, counting down.
GTAGTAGACGTACAGGGTGTCGCCGACGAAGTCGATGTACCAGACACCGGCGGGCACGTTTCTTGCGGTGCCGTCGAGGGTCAAGACGGAATGGTTGTCCACCAGCGCGGCGCGATGCTGGCCGTCATCGGACAAGGCCACCTGGGCGGTGCTGTTGCTGGTGTTGTTGCCGGCGGTGACACGGCGCGAGACGCCATCGGTCACGACACTGTTGGTGTCCAGGTCGAACAGCGACCAATGGCCATTGTCGCTGATGAACCCTGACGTCGACCAATTGGTTTGCGTGGTACGCCCGTCGATGACTGCATGGTCTGCATGGTTTCCCTTGAGCGACATGGTGTAGAAGCCCCAATGTGCGCCGTTGGCGCTGATCAACGGATGGCGGGAGTCCCCGCCCAGCGGCATGACGACACGCCCGTCGTACAGGACCTTCTCGGGACCGTCCGCCACCCAGGTGGCCGCAGGCCCGTCGACAATGACAGTGTGCTGCAAGTCACCGCTGGCAGCGACCTCCACGAGATTGTTGTCGGCGTGGTAGATGATGGTCGAGTTGCGATAGATCCAGAGCTCGTGGTTTTGCGTGTTGTCAACGTTGGGGTGATACACCCTTCGGTACATCAGCGACTGGCCATCGTTCGAGACTGCGATGACCTCCAGCACCTGGCCGGGCGGCACGGCGACAGTGCTGAAGCGGTGGCCGTCGACGTACACGTGGTTGGTCTCATAGGCATAGTGCAGTCCGTTCTGGCTGAGCAGGCACGGGCTTCCAAACTGTCCGGGGCCAAGGGGGGCGGCGGCGGCGTTGTCATAGCGGATCCCGTTGTCGCAGAAGAGGCTGTGACCGGCCCGGAAGTCATGATCGGGAGGGCCGTCACTGCCGAGCGGGACGCCGGCGTGGAGCGTCACCGCACTGATGGTCACCGCTCCACCGCCGCCGGGGGATGGGGTGGCGGATGCTGACGGGCTCGGGAGGAACGGGTTCGCAGGCGGTGTCACCGACACCGTTGGGATCGCCGGCCGGACTCCGTGGTCGGCGACCGGAGGTCGGTGCGTGGCCAGGACGACCACCGCCGTTGCGGCGCCGACCACCATGATCGCGCTTCCACCCAGGACTGCACCCAGCGAGAAGCGGCGGCGCCGCGACATGGCGGCATCGACCACGCGACGGGCCAGGTTGGCGCGCGGAGCCGAACTGCTCAGTTGCCCCAGGTAGGCGCGGGCAAGCCGGGTGAACTCGTCGTCGAGCTTGTTGGGGTCAGCCATCAGCGAACTCCTTTCGCAGCTTCGCGACTGCGCGACCGAGATGACTACGAGCGGTGCCGGGGCGGCAGCCCATCACCCGTGCGCACTCGTCGAGGGTGTAGCCGTACTGGACGTGCAGCGCGAAGACGGCACGCTGCGGTGTGGAGAGGCGGCGGAAGGCCACGTCGAAGCCGGCGAGGCGGCCCCTGAAACACCGGTGAATCGGCCCCGGCCGCGCTGGCCCATTCGGTGGGCGACCAGAGGATCCGTCGCACCCGGTCGCGGCGGCGGTTGATGCAGTGGTTGACACAGACCCGCGTCAACCACGCGGGCTGGCTCGAGACCTGTCGGAAGGTCGTCCAGGATCGCCAGGCCGAGAAGACAGTCTCCTGGACCGCGTCCTCGGCCTCGCCGTGGTCGCCCAATATGGTCAGTGCAGCCCGAACAGGCGATCGACCTCGGGCATCACCGACCGCTCGAAAGCGGCGCTGCCCTCAGCGGTGATCGCAAGCGACGACATGGCATCGATGGGAACGGTCACTGCTGGATTGACGTTTCAGAGGGGGCCTTTTCTTACCGTCGTGAGGGGCGCACAGGCTGCGGCTAGACTTGCCGGCGTCGTGTCACAGGCCCTCCGCAGCGTTCGCCGCCCGGGACCGCTGGTGGCGATCTCGCTCAGCTACCTGCTCGTCGCTGCCGGGATCATGATCTGGCGCGGCGTCTCGGTGTCGCCGGACTATCTGCTCTTCCTGCTCATCCCCGTGGCGCTGCTGAGCGGTCGGTTCATCGGGTTCCTCCGTGACTGGGTGCCGTTTGTGGTGATCTTCCTGGGCTGGGAGGCGATGCGCGGCATCGCCAGCAAGACGGGCTTCGTGCCGCACGTGTCCGACCTGGCGTCGCTGGAGACCGGTCTGTTCGGTGGGCACCTGCCGACCGCGGTGCTGCAGCAGGCGCTCAATGTCGGCACGTTGGGGCGGGCGCTGGCGTACGCCGGGACGGTGGTGTACTTCTGCCACTTCCTCTTCCCGCTGGCGGTGGGGATGGTGCTGTGGCTGGTCGACCGCGTGCAGTTCGTCCGCTTCACCACCGCGCTCATGGGCATGGCGCTGGTGGGGTTCGTGATCTTCCTGCTGGTGCCGACCGCGCCGCCGTGGTACGCGCAGGCGCACCACGTGCTCAGCGGTTTCACCAAGATCATCGGCACCACGCTGCCGAGCTCGGTGTCGCCGTACTACCAGAACCTCAACCCCAATCCGGTGGCGGCATTCCCCTCGCTGCACGCCGCCTTCCCGTTCCTTGGCTTCCTGGCGCTGCTGCGCGTGTACCCGCGCGGCGCCTGGATCGCGTTTGTGTGGTGCCTGCTGGTGTGGTTCAGCGTGGTGTACCTCGGCGAGCACTACGTCATCGACGTGATCGGCGGCGTGGTGCTCGCGGGCCTGTCGTGGCTAGTGATGATTCGCTTAGCGGTGCCGCGCATCAGCGTGCTGCAGCACCATATGACGCCGGCGTCGGAGGTCATCGTTGCCTGAGCTCCCCGTCGGCCTTTCGGTGGCCGAGGTGCATGCGCACACGCGCGCCAGCGACGGGATGGTGACCGCAGTCGAGCTGGTGCGCGCCGCTGCCGGTGCCGGGCTGCAGGTGGTGTGCGTCACCGACCACGACGTCATCCCCGACCTCGCCGAGGCCATCGACGCCGGCGCGTCGCTCGGTGTCGCCGTGGTGCGCGGCGAGGAGGTGACATGCGTGTTCCCGCCGGGGACGCACATCATCGGGCTGTTCATCGAGAAGCAGATCCGCATGCACATGTCGGCCGAGGACACTGTCGACGCGATCCACGACCAGGGCGGCCTGGCGATCGTGGCCCACCCATTCATGCCGACATACTTCGCGTCGATGTCGGAGCGGCGGCTCAACACCCTGCTTGAAACGCGCATCGTCGACGGCATCGAGCTGCGCCACACTGCGCCGGTGCTGCCGGGCACGTGGAAGCGGCTGGACGAGTACTACGCGGCGCACCGCGCCCAGCTCGGGGCGGCGGTTGGGGCTGGGGACAGCCACTTCGGTGCCGCCGACATCGGGCGGCTGGTGACGGTGTTCGAGGGCCACGGGGCGACGGGGTTGCGGGCCTCTCTCGAGGCAAGGAGGACGTCGCCACGCGTGGGGGTGCGGCCGGCGACGGGCCCAGGGCTGCGGGACCGGTTCGCCCAGCAGCACCGATCGATGATCTGGCTGTCGCATCAGCGGCGGACAGGGCGCGTTGGCGGCGGGGTCGGGCCCTCCCGGACCGAGCGCGCCCCGGCAGGCCGGTAAGATCCGCACCTGCGCCCGCTTAGCTCAGCTGGCTAGAGCAGGGGACTCTTAATCCCAAGGTCCAGGGTTCGAATCCCTGAGCGGGCACCATTCGTCGATCGGGCAGCGTCTCCCCAGGAAGGAGCCGATCGTCGTCATTCTGCTCGCGCGCCTACTGGGGACACCAAGGTGAACAGCAATGGCGGCTGACGTGGCCGCACCCCTGAGCGGGACCGTCGCGATCGTCACCGGCGCGTCGAGCGGCATCGGCGAGGCGAGCGCGCTCTCGCTGGCGCGGAACGGGGCCCGCGTGGTCATCGCCGCCCGCCGACTCGATCGACTCGAGGGACTCGCCGCGCGCATCGAGGAGACTGGTGGCACGTCTCTGGTCATGGAGTGCGACGTCACCAACGAGGCACGGGCGCGCGAGCTGGTGCGCCGCACCGTCGACGACCTCGGCCGCCTTGACATCCTCATCAACAACGCCGGTGTCATGTTGCTCGGCAGGATCGAGGGTGCCGACGTCGCGCAGTGGCGGCAGATGCTCGACCTCAACGTCGCCGCGCTCATGAACCTCGCGCACGCGGCACTACCGCACCTGCTCGAGGCTGCCCAGGGAGAGCCCCGCCGCGTCGCCGACATCGTCAACGTCAGCAGCGTCGCCGGCCGCCTCGCACGGTTGGGCAGCGGCGCGTACAACGCCAGCAAGTGGGCGGTCAACGCGTTCAGCGAGGCACTCCGACAGGAGGTGACGGCGCGGCACCTGCGCGTCGGGCTCATCGAGCCCGGGGCGGTCGACACCGAGCTGGCCTCGCACAACACCGACCCGGACGTGGTCGCCAGCCTGCAGCGCCGCTTCGGCTCGCTGGAGCGCCTGACCTCCGAGGACATCGCCGACGCCGTGCTCTTCATGGTGACGCGGCCTCGCCACGTCGCCGTCAACGAGATGCTGGTGCGGCCCACCGAGCAGGCGGACTGAGCCCTACGCGGGTGCCTGGGCTGCGTGTCGGGCCGCGGCCACCTCGCGGCCTCCCACTGGCGTGCACAGCGGGGCCTAGACTGACATCTCGCCCGCCGGCTGCGGGAAGCTGCCCGGCAAGGAGAGGGGATGCGACTGCTGGTGACCGCGCCGCGCAGCGAGCTCGGCAAGACGGTGTTGCGCATCCGCGGCAGTGACGACGGCAGCGGCGCGCCGGTGATCGTCAACGTCGCCCTGCAGGTGCCCAACACACTGTTGCACGACGGCCATGCCTGGTGGGACGACCCCGGCCCGCACATCGTCGCGTCCACCCGACGCGTTATCGCCGCCGCCAGGCGCGAGCGGGCAGCGTTTCTCGTCCACGCCAGCTACGCATTCCTGGAAGGCGCCGAGGGCGGCGCCAAGGTGGGCGACCGCATGCGCCCAGTGGTAGACGCGGCGCAACAGGCAGAGTCGCTGGTGCTCGACAGCGGGCTGCGCGCCTGCGTGGTGCGCCTCGGCTACCTCTACGGACCGGAGTGGCACGACCTTCGCGGCTACCGGCGCGCGTTCCGGCTGAGCCGGCCGTACTGGGCGGGTCCGCGCCGGAACCTTCAGCACCATGTGTACGGCGACGACGCGGCGCGCGCGCTGCTCACCGCCGCCCAACGGCGTTCGTCGGGGCGGCTCACCTACGCGAGCGACGGCACGCCGGCGTCGTTCTGCGACTTCATGGATCACTTCGCGCGGCTTGTCGGTCGTTCCCGTCCGCTTCACCTTCCCGGGGCGTCCCGCCCGTTCGTGCAGCTGGTGGTGCGCGAGCCGCACATGCAGATGGTGGAGATGGCCGCGACCGGGCCCGCGGCGCCACAGCTTCCCGGGTGGCGGCCGCACTTCCCGAGCTACCGTGACGGCCTCGCCGAGGTCATCGAGGCATGGGAGAGCCACCGCTGACACCGGTCCCGCGCTTCCTGCCCTTCGTGGTGTTCGCGGCGGGCGCGGGATCACTCGCCACCGAGATATGCGCGTCGCGGCTTCTGGCCCCGTACTTCGGCAACACCACGGTGGTGTGGGCCAACGTCATTGGCCTCATCCTCGTGTACCTGTCGGTGGGCTACTGGCTCGGCGGCCGCGTCGCCGACCGGCATCCCCATCCGCGTGTGCTCGGCGGCCTGCTGCTGGTCGCGGCGGTGGCGATCAGCGTGCTGCCGTTCATCGCGCACCCCTTCCTCCAACTGGCGCTGCAGGGATTCAGCGCGCTGAGCATCGGCGTCGTTGCCGGCTCGTTCTTCGCCACGCTGCTGCTCTTCAGCGTCCCGGTGTCGCTGCTCGGCATGGTGTCACCGTTCGCGGTACGGCTGGCGGTACGCGATGTGCAGACCGCGGGCACTGTCAGCGGCCGGCTGTCGTCGCTCACCACCATCGGCGCCATCGCCGGGACGTTCGTCCCCGCGCTGCTGCTCATCCCCGCGATCGGCACGCAGCGCACCCTGCTGTGCGCCGCTCTGCTGGTGAGCCTCGCCGCGTTCCCGCTGCTGCCGCGCCGAGCGCCCCTCGTCAGTGTGGTGGTGGCGGCCCTGCTGCTCATCCCACCGGCGACGGTGAAACCTGTTGCCGGCGCTGTGCTGGAGCGCGAGACCCAGTACCAGTACGTACAGGTGGTCAAGACGCCCGACGGTCGCACCGCCCTGCGACTCGATGACGGCATCGCCGATCAGTCCGTCTACCGGCCTAACACCGTGCTGACCGGCAGCGAGTGGGACATGCCGCTGGTGGTCCCACCACTGCTCGACCGCCCGCTGCGGCGCGTGCTGGTCATCGGCAACGCCGGCGGCACCATGGCGCGGGCGCTGGAGCACGAGTATCCGGGCCTGCAGATCGACGGCGTCGAGCCGGACGCCGCGGTCAGCGACATCGGCCTCCAGCTGATGGGCATGGCGAACGTTCCCGGCCTCAACGTCGTCGAGGCCGACGGCCGGGCGTTCCTGGCGACGACGCCGGCGCGCTACGACCTCATCGTGGTCGACGCGTACCGCCAGGCCTACGTGCCGTTCTGGCTGGTGACCCAGGAGTTCTTCGCGGTGGCCCGCGCCCATCTCAACGGCGGCGGCGCGATCGCGTTCAACATGGCCCGCGTGCCCGGCGACGACCGGCTCGCGCGGGCAGTGAGCGGAACTTTGGCAACCGTGTTCCCCGACGCGCGCACCTGGCCGGCGCTGAGCTTCAACGAGCTCGTCGTCGGCTTCGACCATCGGATGTCAGCGAGCGCGCTGCAGACGCGCCTCCAGCGGCTGCCGCCCGACCTGCGCGCGCTCATCCCCCTGGTGTCGAGTCAGCTGCGCGCGGTGGCCCCGGTGGCCGACCCGCTCACCGACGACCACGCGCCGGTGGAGTGGCTCACCGACCGTGCACTGCTCGAGGAGATCGCCGCCGGCGGTCACTTCGCCGAGGATCTGCTGCCGACCCATCCGTGACCCGGCTCATCAGCTCAGGTTGTCGTGTGTGGTGGGCGGTACCGATGGGTATGTCTTCGGTGGGCCGCTCGAGACGGCCATCCTGAACCTAGGAGTACCGCTGGTGCCTGTTTTCCTTCGCTGGCTCATCGCTGACCTGATCGTCAGGCGGATCCTGCGTCACCGCCGGGTGCGCCCGTACGTCGACCGCGCCTACCCGGTGGCAACGCAATACGTCGGCCGCTTTGGTCGGCGCGTCTACCCGCCCATGGTGGGTGGCTACCGCTACGTGCGGCGCAGGCGGCTCGGCTGCTGCTCCGGCTGCTTCGTGATGGCCGCCCTCGCCGCGCTCGCGCTCCTCGCGCTGCTGGGGCTTCTCCACTGGACGTTCTCGTTGTAGCGGCTCGTGCGCGGCACCTCGCGCAGCGAACGTGTGGCCCATGGATTGCCGCACGCCTGCATGCCGTGGGCGCGCCAGCAACAGCGAGCGATGTCAGCCCGCCAGGGAGCCCGGATCAGGGGTGTGTCAGTGCAGCGATCCCCCAGCGGCTGACTGCGCTCTCGCCGGGCGCGATGATGATGAGGCCGTCACCTGAGGCAAGGGCGTTGGGTGCGCAGGTCATCGGCTCGACCGCCAGTGAACGGCGCCGCTGCTCGCGATCCGGAAGCGTGTCGCCGGTGAAGAGCATGTAGAACGGATAGCGATGGTCCATCCAGAAGCCAACGCCGTGCGTCTGGTCTCCACTCCACATCCGCACCCAGGCGCGGCCATCCGCATCACGTGCGACATCGGTGAACGCGGTGTCGATAGCCTGGCCACCGACCTGGCGGCGCTGGCGGAAGTCGTACTGAGTTCCCTCGACGTCCACGATGCCGGTGGGGATCTGGCGGTCGTCGACGGTGAGGTACCGTCGCCCCGGCGCCTCTACCCAGACGTCATCGACGCCCGCGTCGCCGGCGAGAAGGTACGGGTGTACCCCCATGCCATACGGACATCTGCGATCACCGACGTTGGTCGCGGTGACGGTCGCGATCAGCCCGTCGGTGCCGACGCTATACTCGACTGACGTGTGCAGCGCGAACGGATATCCCGCGCGCGGATGGAGCGTGTGCTCCATGACCACGCGGTCCTCGGCGCGCTCGGCAACGCGCCACGACTCCCAGCGCAGGAAGCCGTGGATGGCGTTCTGCTTGTCGGGCTCGCTGAGCGGCACCTGGTAGGTCTGGCCGTCGAGCTCGTAACGGCCGTCGCGCAGCCGGTTCGGCCACGGCACTAGCAGCTGTCCACGGCCTCCGGTGCACATCTCGTCGGCTTCGTAGCCGTCGAGGAGCGTGCGCCCGTCGACATCGTAGGTGCGCACCCCGCCCGACACCTCGACAATCACTGCGCGATGGCCGTCGCGGCGGATCTCGATCTGCTCTCCGGACGGGAACGACAGGGGAGCCGGCACGACGCCATCGTAGGGTCGTACGACCATCGACTGGGGCATACCGGCGCTGATCTCGCCGAGGATGGGCGCGAGATGCGCACACCGACTAGGCTGCGATGACCATGACCGTGGTCGACGAGGGTCGCGCGGGCACCTCCACCGCCACCGCCGAGGGGGTCGGGGGCAGCCCGCGTGGCGCCGGGCTGCTGCGCCGTGTGCTCAAGAACGAGGTGGCCCGCTTCGCCGCCGGCGGCCTGCTCGCGGCCCTCCTGGTCGGGGCCGGCACGTTCGTTGTGGTCAGCCGCGACGCCGAGGCCCAGGCGATCCAGCACGCCAAGGACATCACCCAGGTGGAGGCGACCGGCATCGTGGAGCCGGCGCTCAGCGATTCGCTGCTCGGCCGCGACCCCGCCGCGATCGGGGCCCTCGACACCATCGTTCGCCAGCGCATCCTCGACAACGATGTCGTGCGGGTGAAGCTGTGGACCGCGGACGGCACAGTCATCTACTGCGACGCGCGCCAGCTGATCGGCCGCCACTTCGACCTGGGCACCGCCGAGCTGGCCGCGCTGCGCCGGGGCGCCGTCGACGCCGGCGTCTCCAATCTCACCGACGCGGAGAACCAGTACGAGCGCAGCTTTGGCAAGCTGCTCCAGGTTTACCTGACGGTGCACACGCCCAACGGCACGCCGCTGCTGTTCGAGACGTACCAGCGCTACGAGGCGATCAGCCAGTACCAGCAGTCGGTGTGGTCGTCGTTCCTGCCGGTGCTGATCGCCGGGCTGGGGATTCTCTTCCTGGTTCAGATCCCGCTCGCCGTGGGCATGGCGCGCCGGCTGCGCGCCTCGCTGGCCGAGCGCCAGGTGCTGCTCGAGCGCGTGATCAACGCCTCGGAGCAGGAGCGCAGGAGGATCGCCCGTGACCTCCACGACGGCGTCGTACAGCGCCTGGCGGCGGTGACCTTCTCGCTGAGCGCGCTGGCCCGGCGGCTGACCTCCGGCGGAGGGTCGAGGGCCCCGGCCGCGAGCGCGCCGGATGTGGAACACGCCGCCGGCGAGACCCGTGCGGCGATGCGCGACCTGCGCACCCTGATCGTGGAGATAGCGCCGCCCAACCTCCACGCCGAGGGCATCGACAACGCACTCCGCGACCTCCTCGAACCGCTGGCCGCCGGCGGGGTCGCCGTCAGCCTCGACGCGCCGCACGACACCGCGCTCTCGGCCGCGACCACGAGCCTCCTCTTCCGCGTTGCGCAGGAGGCGTTGCGCAACGCCGGCAAGCACGCCGGCGCCGCGCACGTCGACGTGCGCCTCCATAACCGCGGGGACCACGTCAGCCTCGAGATCGACGACGACGGCCGCGGCTTCAGCACCGCTGACCTCGAGAGCCGCCGGCGCGACGGCCACGTCGGCCTAAGCCTGCTGCGCGACCTCGTCGCCGACGCCGGCGGCTCGCTGCGCGTGGTCTCCGAGCCGCAGGCGGGAACCCGCATCGCGGTCGAGGTGCCCTGCTGATGGCCGCGCGCATCCGCCTTCTCATCGTCGACGACCACCCCCTGGTCCGGCGCGGGCTCTGCGAGCTGTTCGGCGGGGAGGGCGACATCGAGGTCGTCGACGACGTCGGCGACGGCGAGCTGGCGGTGAGCGTCGCCCTGGCGGTGCAGCCCGACGTGGTCCTCATGGACGTCTCGATGCCCGGCATGGACGGCATCGAGGCAACCCGGCGGCTGCTCGCCGTCCGCCCCGAGGCGCGCGTGGTCATGCTCACCTCGTTCGCCGATCACGAGCGCGTCATCGAGGCGCTCGACAGCGGGGCGGTTGGCTACATCCTCAAGGACGCCGAGAGCGACGAGCTGGTGCGTGGCGTCCGCGCCGCTGCGGGCGGGGACTCCCCGCTCTCACCCCGGGCAGCGCGCGCGCTGATCACCGCGCGCCGCGGCCGGCGCCCGTTCGAGGAGCTGACCGGTCGTGAGCTCGACGTGCTCAAGCTGGTGGCGCGCGGGCTCAGCAACAAGCAGATCGCCTGGCGGCTGACGATCAGCGAGAAGACCGTCAAGGCACACATGACCAGCATCTTCGGGCGCATCGGCGTCGCCGACCGCACCCAGGCGGCGCTGTGGGCGCAGCGCCATGGCGTGGTCTGAGCAGGTCTTAAGACCTTCGGACGTTGCCGGCGAGGACCGGGGCCAACGCACACTGGCGGCAGACAACTCGGGAGGACACAATGCGCACCACCATCGCTCGACGGCTCTTCGGCGGCGCTGCGCTGCTGACCATCGCGGGTTGCGGCGGCGCCGCTGCGGACACCGGCGCCGGCACAACCAATGGCGGCGGCGGCGCCGCGACGCCGACGGCGAGCACAACGGTCGCGGTGGCGACCGTCACGGGGCATGGATCCGTGCTCGTCAGCGGCTCCAACGGCATGACCCTGTACGTGTTCGACCAGGACACTCCCGGCAGCAACACGAGCGCATGCACCGGTGGCTGCGTCAGCACCTGGCCTCCGCTCACCGTGCCCGCGGGAACCACGCCGACAGCGGCCGCGGGGATCACCGGTCAGCTGGGCACCTTTACCCGCAGCGATGGGAAAGGCGTCCAGGTCACGTACAACGGCCACCCGCTCCACTTCTACAGCGGTGACACCAAGCCGGGAGATGCCACGGGCAACTACCCGCACTGGTCCAGCGTCCCGGCGACCTCCGGCGGAGCCGCAGCCCCAACAGCGACTCCGGCCGGGGGCGCCACCTCGCCCACGTATCACTACTGACCGGCGGCGCGCCGGCGCTGGGTCAGATCACGCCCTGCGTGATCGCCGACTCGATCCACGGCACCACCTCCTCGAGCATGTCGTCGAGTGAGGTGGTGGCCGTGAAACCCAGCACAGTTGCGGCCTTGGTGGTGTCGGGGATGCGCCGCTGCACGTCGTGCTCGAAGGGCGCGTCGGAGACATAGCGGAAGGGCTCGCCGGCGCCGCGGATGTGGTGCCAGATCTTCTCGGCGAGCTCGCGCACGGTGGTGCTGCGCGCGGTGGAGAGGTTGAAGTCCTCGTTGAGCGCGGCGGGGCTCTCCATCGCGGTGACGATCCCCCGCGCCAGGTCTCCGCCGTACGTGTAATGGCGCGTCTGCTCGCCACTGCCGAGGATGTGGAGCGGGTCCTGTCCCTTGAGCACCTTCTGCACCAGGTCCGGGACCACGTGGCTCATCGCCAGTTTGACGTTGCCGCTGAGGATCTCGACGTCGCCAAGCGCACGCCCCTCGCCGATGCCAACGCAGTTGAACGGGCGCACGATGGTGTATGGCAGCTGGTACTGGTCCCATGCCGCGCGCGCGTAGTACTCGACGGCGAGCTTCTGGAAGCCGTACGAGCTGAGCGGCGGCGGGATCTGCCGCTCGGAGCCCTCCGCGGACGGCCACGACGTCGCCGACTCGAAGACCATCGAGCTGCTGATGTAGGTCGTCTTCTGCAGGGTGCCGTCGCGGTGCGCGGCGAGGGCGGCGTCGCAGGACGCGGCCATGATGCGCTCGTTGGTGGCGAGCAGGTCGTACGCGTACGTGTGGAAGTAGGAAATGCCGCCGATCATCGCCGCGCCGGCGATGAAGTGATCACAGCTGGCCAGCAGCGAGCTGAGCAGGTCGACGTCGCGCGCGTCGCCCTCGACGAACGTGTACGCCGGATTGCTGTCGTACGACTTGGCGACGCGCCCGTACTTGGAGAGGTTGTCGACCCCCACCACGGTGTGGCCGTGGCGGAGCAGCTCCTCGACGATATAGCCGCCGATGAACCCCTGCGATCCGGTGATCAGAACCTTGCTCATGTGCCCTCTCTGCGTTCGTCGCGGTCGGACTCCCACGCGTGCGGATGCACCCGGTAGCCGGCGCGCAGCGGAGCGCGGTGCGGGCCGAGCGCGGCCAGGTACCAGCGCAGGTAGCGGGGGATCCACTCGCGCACCTTGAAGTTGGACTGTCCGTGGCTGCGATCCAGCCAGATGGTGGGGATCTCGGCGATGGGCAGGCCGCGCCGGTGCGCTTTGGCGACCATCTCGATGCCCAGCTCGAAGCCGGCGTCGGACGCGATGCCCACCTCGCGGACGAACTCGGTCGAATACGCCTTGAAGGAGTTGGTGGGGTCGTGGGTGCCGACCCGCGAAACGAGGTGGAGCGACAGCCCGGCGACGCGCGAGATCAGACCCTTGACCCGCGGGCCGCCGACCTGCTGGCCGCCGCGCATGTAGCGCGACGCCGCCGCCACCACCACGCCGCGCTCGACGAGCCGGGTCAACTGGTCGATCTGCATGGGATCGTCGGAGCCGTCGGCCATGGTCACCACCGTGACGTCGGCGGTGACGTGCTTGATGCCAAAGCGCAGCGCGGCCGCCGGGCCTCTGCCCTGGCTGTTGAGCAGTGGGCGCACCCGGTGGTCCCTGCGCGCGTACTCCTTGACGTGGGGCGCGGTGGTGTCCTGCGGCGTGTCGTACACCACCAGCACCTCGCAGGGCAGCTTCACCGACTCGAGGATGCGGTCCAGGCAGTCGTTGATCTCCGCGCCCTCGTTGTACGCCGGGATGACCACGGACACCCGTGGCCTCATATGAGCACACCACCCTTGCGCACATTGAAGACGTCAACCACCGGCTGCTTGATGTCGAGGCCGGCGTAGCGCTTGTGAGGCGCGCCGATGATCACCAGGTCGACGGAGCCGAGCAGCTCCTCCTGCGACACCAGGTCGGGGTCGACGTTGACGAACGGGTCCGCGCACACCACCTTCTTGGCCTTGAACGCGAGGATGCGCTTCAGCTTGTAGGCAAGCGAGGAGCGGATGTCGTCGGACTCTCCCTTGAACGCGGTGCCGAGGATCCCCACCGACATCGAGGCGAGGTCGAACCGGCGTTCCAGGCGCGCCACCACGTACAGCGGCATCCCCTCGTTGATCATCATGCTCGTGTGACCGAGGGTGAACTGGTTGTTGTTGAATGCGGCCAGCTGCATGGTGTCCTTGAACAGGCACGGCCCTGCCGAGAACCCCGGGCCTGGCATGTCGGCGGCCCGCGGGTAGTCGGTCACCAGCGCGTGGCGGATGCGCTCGAAATCGAGCCCGAAGTCGTTGGCCATCATGTAGAGCTGGTTGGCTGCCGCGAAGCGGATGTAGCGCCACGTGTTGGTGAACAGCTTGGCGAGCTCCGCCTCCTCGGGCTGCAGCTCGATGAGCTGCGGCGCCAGGCGCGAGAACAGACGTCGCGCCGCCGCCATCCCCTCGGGGGTGCGCGCCGAGATGATCTGGGGCAGCTCGTGCAGCTCGACCATCGAGCGTCCCTGGGCGATGCGCTCGGGACAGAAGCAGACGAGGTTGTGCAGTCCGCGCTCGGCGAGATAGCGCTCGACGAGCGCGGTGACGCCGGGGTAGATGGTGCTGCGCAGCACAACCACCTGACCGCCGCGCCCGAGGTGGTCGGCGAACTCGGCGATCGCCTTGACCACGGCGTTGGGGTTGGGGTTGAGGTGCTCGTCGACCGGGGTGCCGATGACCACCACCACGTATTCGGCGGTGGCGATCACCACGGCCTCGGTGGTGGCCGAGAGCATCGAGCTGGCGCGCAGCTGCGCGAGCGGCTCCTGCGCTCCGTCCTCGTCGAACGGCAGACGGCCGGCGTTGACGGTGTCGACGGCGGCCTGGTTGGTGTCGAACAACACCACCCGCATGCCCTGCTGGCCGAGCGCGATGCCGAGCGGCAGGCCGACGTGACCACAGCCACCCACCACCACCACGTCGGCGTCAAAGCGCGAACCCGCAGTCGCCTGGGCAGCCTCCGATGGCGAACGAAGCGAGGGCGAGGTGTTGGTGGACATCGGCGGCAGCCTCACATGGGAAGGGGAGATGCCCCAACTTGACCGGCCGAATCGTAGCTGGTGGCGGGTTCTCGACGAACGCAGCGACGTCGGCGGACGCGCCAAGGCGTGGCTGTTCCTCACCCATCCGGGGCCATCGCTGCTGGTCACCGCACTGCTCGTCGCCGCCGCCGGACTGCTGACGCGACAGCTGCCACCGCAGCGGATCGTCCTCGGCCTGACGCTGATGATGCTGCCCGCGCAGCTGGCCATTGGGGCGCTCAACGACTGGGCCGACGTCGAGCTCGACAGAACCGCCAAGCCGTTCAAGCCGATTGCGCGCGGCATCGTGCCCCGCCGCGCCGCGCTGGCCTTCGCGCTGGCAGGCTTTGCGATGTCGCTGGCGACCGCGGCGTGGTTCGGTCCGCGCGTGCTCGGTGTCGACGCACTCGCCGTTCTCGCCGGGGCCAGCTACGACCTCGGTTTGAAGCGCACCCCCGCAGCCCTGCTCGCCTACTGGGCCGGCTTCGTGGCCGTGCCGCTGCTGGGGATGGTCACCATCGGCAACACCCATGGCGCGCTGGAGGTCATCCCGCTGGCCGGGCTGGTGGCGCTGGCATTGGAGATCGCCAACGGTCTTCCCGACGCGGAGGGGGACCGTCGCGGCGGATCGCGCACACTGCCCGTCGCGCTCGGGGTGCCTGGATCGCGCTGGGTGATGGGCCTGGCGCTGGCAGCCGGCGCGGTCTACGTCGTCGCCAACCGGGGACGGCTCGGCCAGAGCGACCTGGCCCTGGTCGCCGCTGGGCTGATCGGCGCTGGCGCGCTGGTGCCGCTGCTGCCGCGCGGCGCCCCGCGGGTCGTGTTCCCTCTTCTCGCCGTGCTCGAGGCCGTGGCCACGGTCAGCTGGCTGGCGGCGTTGCCTCCAGCGCCTGCCTGAACACGGCGAGGTCCGGCTCGCTGAAGAGCGCGAACGTGATCCGCTCCAGCGGTGTGCCCGGCCTCGCCAGGGCTGCCCGCGCCTCCTCGACCGCGATCGGGGCCGCCATCTCGATGGGGAAGCCGTAGATGCCGGTGCTGATCGACGGGCACACCACGGTGGCGCAACCGCTGTCGGCGGCCAGCCCGAAGGCGGTGCGGTACGCGGAGCGCAGTTTCTCGGGCTCGCCGTGCTTGCCATCGCGCCAGCGCGGCCCGACCGCGTGGATCACGTGGCGCGCCTCCAGCCGACCGGCGCTGGTGATCACCGCGCCGCCGGTGGGGCAGCCGTCGTAGCGCTCGCGCAGCTCCGCCATCAACGACGGACCAGCGGCGCGGTGGATGGCGCCGTCGACGCCGCCACCGCCGGCGAGGTGCTGGTTGGCGGCGTTGACCACAGCGTCAGCGGCCACCGTGGTGATGTCGGCGTTCATCGCGTGTACCCCGCCGGAGGACGCGGCTCTCGGTTCGCTCATTACAGTGAGGGTATGGTCAACGACGATCCCGACGCCACCGACGTGGCCGAGACACCCGAGGTTTCGGACGCCCCCGACGTCTCCGCCGAGAACCCGGTGAGCGAGAACTGGATCTGGATCGGTAAGCATCGGCCGCCGGTGCCGCGCGCACTGATGGAGCTGATGTCGCAGGGCTGGGCGGAGCGGGGCGGGGAACCGGTGACGCGCCATCCCGCCGCCGACAACTTCGCCGCCCGGCGCAACACCCTGTCGGAGAAGTTCGCGGGCCGCACCGTGGTCGTGCCCACCGGGCCGCCGAAGGTGCGCTCCAACGACACGGATTACCGCTTCCGTCCCGGCACCGACTTCTTCTGGCTCACCGGGGAGACGGAGTCAGACGCGGTCTTGGTCATGGAGCCGGACGGCGCCGGGCATCGCGCCGTCCTCTACGTCGAGCCTCCCAGCGACCGCTCCAGCCACGAGTTCTTCACCGACGCGCGCTACGGCGAGTTCTGGATCGGCCCGCGCATGGACCTGGCCGGCCTCTCCGAACACCTCGGCGTCGCCACTGCGCCGCTCAGCGAACTGCACGACAAGCTGGGCCGCCTCGCCGCTCCCGACACCGTCATCGTGCGTGGCGTGGATCCGCGCATCGACGAGGCCGTCGCCGCCAACGACGCCGACGATGAGCTGATCACCACCCTCTCGGAGATGCGCCTGATCAAGGACGACTTCGAGGTGGCCCTGCTGCAGCAGGCCGTCGACTCCACGGTCCGCGGCTTCGAGGACGTCGTAAAGGCGCTCCCCGATGCCATGGAGTCCGGCGAGCGAGTCGTCGAGGGCGTGTTCAACGCGCGGGCGCGGCTCGAGGGCAACGACACCGGCTACAACACCATCGCGGCGTCGGGCGCGCACGCCACCGTGCTGCACTGGGGACGCAACGACGGGGATGTCAACTACGGTGACCTGCTGCTCCTCGACGCCGGCGTCGAGTGCCGCCAGCTGTATACCGCCGACGTCACCCGCACCGTGCCGGTGTCGGGGAAGTTCACGCCCGAGCAGCGCGAGGTGTACGAGATCGTGCTCGCCGCCCAGCGCGCAGCGATGGCCGAGGTGAAGCCCGGCGCGCCGTTCATGGCCCCGCACCGCGCGGCGATGAAGGTGCTCGCCGAGGGCTTGCATCGCCTCGGCATCCTTACCGTCGAGCCCGAGGTGGCGGTGCGACGTGACCAGCAGCTACACCGGCGCTGGACCATGCACGGCACCAGCCACATGCTCGGCCTCGATGTGCACGACTGCAACAACGCGCGCGACGAGGAGTACCACGGCGAGCTCAAGCCCGGCTACGTGCTCACCATCGAACCGGGCCTGTACTTCCAGCCGGACGACCTCACCGTTCCGCAGCGTTACCGCGGCATCGGAGTGCGCATCGAGGACGACGTGCTGGTGACCGAGGACGGCCATCGCAACCTCTCCGAGGCGTTGCCGCGCGACCCCGACGAGGTCGAGGCGTGGATGGCCCGGCTCTCTGCGGACCACTGATCGGCAGGGTCCTTGCGGCGCCGGTGCATCACCGCACCGACCGCGGCCAGGACGACGCCCATGCCAAGCATGACTGTGGCCTCAGCCGACTTCGACCGCGTCGGCGCGTCAGCTGGGGCGGGCGCAGGCGCAGCCATGGCCGCGCCGCTGGGCCGCCCCTTGCGCTTCTGCTCGTCGATCGCCTGGTGCGGTTCCTTGTGAACGCGGCTCTTGGCATCCGATGAGGCGAAGATGCCCTCGTCCTTGGGCGTACCGAGCCGGATCTTGTTGAACACGGCGCCGATGAGGATGAACTGACTCATGAACGACAGCCAGGTGGCCAGCAGGAAGAACAGCGCGAACTGCTGGCCGTACGTCCCGAAGCCCTTGGAGACCTTGGCGTACAACGGGAAGAGAAGTGAGAACAGCTCGATCAGCACACCGGCGACAACGGCTCCCTGCCAGACCTCCCCCAAGGCGAAGGTGCGATTGGGCACCCATCGGTAGATGACGATCACCAGGCCGATCAGCACCACCGCGCCGAGGAGGGCACCGAGGATGCCCGCGCCCGGTGAGAGCGCCGCCGCGCTGTTGGCGGTGACAGTGAGCAACACCGCGGCGATGAACACCAGGACCATGACCAGGCCCATCAGGCGCTGACGGAGCGTGTCGCGCTGGGTGGTGCCGAAGATCTTGGTGAGCGCGAACTCCATGGACGCGAAGAGGCTGGTGCCGCTCCAGAGCAGGCCGGCGATGGAGACGATGCCGAGGATGCCGGCGTTGTGCTTCACGCCGTTGAGCGCCGACAGGATCTGCTGGTGCGCGTCGCCCGGGAACACCGAAACGATCCCGTTGTAGACGCTGGTCTGCACGGCCGCGTCGTTGATGACCAGGCCGACGATGGCGAGGATCCCGAGGATCAGCGGGAACATCGCCAGGAACGCGTTGAAGGCCAGGCCGGCCGCGTAGTTGCCGCCCTGGGCGCTGCCGTACGCCTGGATCACCTGCACCGGCCGCGACCGCAGCAGTCGTTTGAGCATCAAGTGTCAGGTTACCTGATAGCGGGCCTGTCCGCTTTGGTCGAGTGGCTGGCTAGTCGACGCGCGAGAAGGCCAGGCAGGCGTTGTGGCCGCCGAACCCGAACGAGGTGCTGATGGCCAGGTCGATGCGCTGGTCGCGGCCCACATTGGGCACGTAGTCGAGGTCGCACTCGGGGTCGGGTTCGTCGAGGTTGATGGTGGGCGGCACGTATTGGTCGCGGATGGCCATCACCGAGATGATCGCCTCGATGGCACCGGCGGCGCCGAGCAGGTGGCCGTGCATCGACTTGGTGGAGGACATCGGGATCGTGGACGCGGATTCGCCGAGCGCGGCCTTGATCGCCTTGGTCTCCGCGGAGTCGTTGAGCTGGGTGCCGGTCCCGTGCGCGTTGATGTAGCCGACGTCGGCGGGGTGGGCGTGGGCTCGATCCAGGGCCTTCAGCACGCAGCGGCGCGCCCCGTCGCCGGTGGGCTCTGGGGCAGTGATGTGCGAGGCGTCCGCGGTGGCGCCGTACCCGCTCAGCTCCGCGTATATGTGCGCACCGCGGCGGCGCGCAGCCTCCATCTCCTCGAGCACGACGATGGCGGCGCCCTCGCCCATAACGAAGCCGTCGCGGTCACGGTCGAAGGGACGCGAGGCGCGCTCGGGCTCGTCGTTGCGGGTCGAGAGCGCCTGCATGGCGTTGAACGAGCCCACCCCGAGCGCACAGACCGACGCCTCGGTGCCGCCGGCGATCACCGCGGTGGCGTCGCCGCGACGGATCCACTCGGCCGCCTCGCCGATAGCGTGGGCCGCGGACGCGCAGGCGCTGACCACCGCGAAGTTGGGCCCCTTGGCGCCGTGCTCGATGGCGATGACTCCCGCAGGCATGTCGGCGATCATCGACGGGACGGTGAACGGCGACACGCGGCGCACGCCCTGCTGATGCAGGGTCAGCGTGGCGCGCTCAAGCACCTCGAGCCCGCCGACACCCGACGCCACCAGCACGCCGGCGTCCTCGCCGACGGCGGCGATGTCGAGCCCGGAATCCGTCACCGCCTGGCGGGCGGCGACGAGCGCCAGCTGCATGCAGCGGCTGCTGCGCCGCGCCTCCTTGACGCCGAGAGCGGCGGCCGCGTCGAAGCCCTTGACCTCGGCGGCAATGCGCGTGGGCAGCGCGGAGGCATCGAACTGGGTGATCGCGGCCACGCCGCTTGTGCCGGACCGGCAGGCCTGCCAGGTGGACTGGACATCATGGCCGAGCGGGCTGATCGCGCCCATCCCGGTGATGACGATGCGGGCCCGTCCATTGCCGCTGGCGATGCTCATTCCTCCCCCGGCTGTTCTAGCGTCGTGAGCAGGGGCGCGCCCTGCGAGTGATAACCGCCGTCGACGTGGATCACCTCGCCGCTGATGCCGCGGGCCATGTCGCTGAGCAGGAACACCGCAGTGTCCGCGACCGGACCGGCGTCGGTTGCGTCCCATCCTAGCGGGGCCTGGCCGGACCACGCGTCCTTGAGCGTCCGAAAGCCGGGGATGGACTTGGCGGCGATGGTCTCCAGCGGTCCAGCGCTGATGGTGTTGACCCGAACGTGGCGAGGCCCGAGGTCACGGGCGAGGTAGCGGCCGATCGCCTCGAGCGCGGATTTGGCCGGGCCCATCCAGTCGTACAAGGGCCAAGCCAGGGTGCCGTCGAAGGTCAGGGCCACCAGCGCGCCGCCGGTTGGGGGCATGAGTGGCACAAACTCGGCGGCCAGCGTCTTCAGGGAGAAGCTGCTCACCTGCATGGCGGTCGCCACCGACGACCACGGCGTCTCCATGAAGTGGCCACCGAGGCAGTCCTCGGGCGCGAAGCCGATGGCGTGGACCACGCCGTCGATCGAGCCCCAGCGCTCGCGCACCACCGCGGCAACGCCGTGCACCTGGTCGACGTCGACGACGTCCATCTCGAGAACGTCGGGATGCGGCTCCAGTCGCTTGGCGCTGCGCTCGGTGAGGCTCATGGCGCGGCCGAATGAGGTGAGCACGATGTCGGCGCCGTGCTGCTGGCAGGCGTCCGCGATGGAGTAGGCGATGCTCTTGGGGGTCAGCACCCCGGTGATGAGAAGGCGCTTGCCGGCCAGGACGCCCGACGCGCGCGCGGCAACGACGTCGCTCTTGCTGGTGACCATCCTTCCCTTCAGAGTCCGGCGCTGTGCTGCCCGGTTACGCCGCCACGCGTGATCGACAGCATGCGCTCGTGCCAGGCGGGCGCGCCGGCCAGGATGTCACCGGTGCGGAAGACGGCGGCCTCGTCGCCACCCCAGTCGGTCACCACCCCGCCGGCCTCGCGCACCAGCAGGCTGCCGGCGGCGATGTCCCACAGCGCCAGGTTGAGCTCGAAGAAGCCGCACCACACCCCGGCGGCCGCGTACGCGAGATCGAGGCTGGCCGCGCCGGCCCGGCGGAGGTCTTCGAAATGGTCCATCGCCGCGGTGAGGACCGGGAGGTAGCGGGGCCGGTTGTCGGGACGGCGGAACGGGAAACCGGTGGCCACCACCCCGGTGCCGGTCGAGCGCCGGATGTCGAGCCTGCGGCCGGCGGCATCATAGGCGCCCTTGCCGGCGAGCGCCGACCAGTGCCCGCCGGTCAATGGTGCGGTGACCACGCCGACGCGCGGCACCCCCTCCTCCACCAACGCGATCGACACCCCCACCTCGGGAAACCCGCGCAAGAAGTTGGTGGTGCCGTCGAGCGGGTCGATCACCCACATGCGCTGGGTCACCTCGCCGCCGCGTTCCTCGGCGAGCACGTCGATGGAGGGCTCGGCCTCGTGGAGCACGGCGATCGCGGCTGCCTCGGCGGCGCGGTCGACCACGGTGACGTAGTCGCCGGCCCCCTTCTGCTGCGCCTCCAGCGGCGCCGCGTCGCGCCGGGACGCCCGGATCACGTCGCCGGCCGCCTGGGCGGCGGCGAGCGCGAGCGTCCCCAGTTCGCGTTGCGAGCGCATCAGTTCAGCCTATCGACTCCGAGCCACGCCCCGACCGCTGTGTCAGAGGCCTCGTCACACGTTGCTGAGGCCGCGGTTATATGCCTTGACACGAATATTCCTCGTGAGGTATACATAGGGCCGCGATGGATGCCACCCTCACCGCGCTCGCCCAGCCCAGCCGCCTCCAGATCGTGGACCTGCTCCTCCGCGGCCCTCGCTCGGTGGCGGAGATCGTCGAGCGGCTCGAGCTGCGCCAGCCCCAGGTGTCCAAGCACCTGCGCGTGCTCAACGACGCCGGCGTGGTCGACGTCCGCCCGGTCGCCCAGCAGCGCATCTACAGCCTCCGGCCAGAGGCGTTCATGGAGCTGGACGCGTGGCTCGCGTCCTACCGCCGCCTCTGGGACGAGCGCCTCGATCGTTTCGATGAGGTTCTGCAGGACCTCAAGCAACAGCAAATCGACAATGACAAGGAGAAGGAGCATGACCGTGACAACTGACGCCAAGCTGGTGCTCACCACCCCCTCGGACCTCGAGGTGGTCGGAACCCGCGTTTTCGACGCTCCCCGCGAGCTCGTTTTCCGCGCCTTCAACGACCCGGACCTCCTGGCGCGCTGGTGGAGCCCACGCAGCAACAGCCTGGTGGTGGAAGCCATGGACACCCGCGTCGGCGGGAGGTGGCGCTACGTCCTCGACCCCGACGAGAACGGCAACGGGATCGCCTTCAGCGGGGAGTACCGCGAGATCACCCCGCCGGTGCGGATCGCGCGCACGTTCAACTTCGAGCCGGTCGGTCCCGGCCACGAGGTCCTCGAGACCGTCGAGTTCGAGGAGCTCGAGGGCGGCCGGACGAGGATGACCAGCACGTCGCTCTTCCTGCGGGTGGAGGACCGCGACGGGATGCTCCGCTCGGGCATGGAGAGTGGCTACAGCGAGAGCCTCGAAACCCTCAGCGCCCTTCTCGCCGAGCTCCAGGCCTCCGCCTGAGGCGCGCCGCCAACTGGGCCGGGGGGGCGCAGGTCGCGTCCGTCTCGGCCCTACAGCGCCTGTTTGTGCAGCTGGATGATCGACGCGACAGGAGGCGGCGTCGGCAGCGCGAGGAGCGCCAGGTCGACGCCGCCCGCGGCGAGCAGTCGCTCCACGGCCTCGCCCTTGACGGGGTGCGAGAGGTGGTAGCCCTGGCCGAGATGGCAGCCAAGGTTGCGCAGGGTGATGAGCTGCTCGGTGGTCTCGATGCCCTCGGCGATCATGGTGAGGCGGAGAGCATTGCCGATGCCGATGATGGCGCGCGCGAAGTCCCCTTCGTCCTCGGTGTTGTGGAGGTCGTCGACGAACGGCTTGGCAATCTTGAGGATGTCGACCGGGAGGCGGCGCAGGTAGCTCAGCGATGAGTAGCCAGTGCCGAAGTCGTCGATGGCGATGCGGATGCCGGCGCGCTTGAGTGCCTCGAGCTTGTCGATGCTGGCAACGGAGTTGGCGTCGTCGAGCACAATGCTCTCGGTGAGCTCGAGCACTAGCGAGCTGGGCAGCAGCCCGCTGTCGGCGACAACGTCGAGCACCTCGCCGACGAAGCCCGGCTGCTGCAGCTGCCGAGCGGAGATGTTGACGCTGACCCAGAGAGGCTGCGCCGATGGATAGCTTTCCTGCCACTGCCGGGTATCGGTGCACGCCTTGCGCAGGACGCGGGTCCCCAGCGCGAGGATGACACCGGTCTCCTCGGCGGTGCTGATGAAGTCGTCGGGAGCGACCATGCCGCGTGTGGGATGGCGCCAGCGGACCAACGCTTCGGTGGCCACCAGGCGCCCGTCGGCCATGTCGAAGATCGGCTGGTAGTGCACACCGAACTCGTCCGCGGAGATGGCCCGCTCGAGGTCGGCGCGCAGCCGATGCCGGGCCACGATCTCGGCCTCCATGCCGGAGATGAAGAGCACGTGGCGGGACTTGCCGGCGCTCTTGGCGGCGTACATGGCGACGTCGGCGTGGCGCATCAGCCGGCTGGCGCTGTCGGTGTCGTCGTCCGACACCGCCACACCGATCGAAGCATGCACGGTGACCGACTGGCCGGCGATCGCGAACGGTTCGACGAGCGCCGCGAAGATGCGCTCAGCAACCAGCTCGGCCTCCATCGCCGTGTCGATGTCCTCGATGAGCACCGCGAACTCGTCACCACCGAGCCGTGCGGCGGTGTCGGGCCGGCGCAGCGCGTTGCGCAGACGCTCGGCGACTCCGATGAGCAGCTGATCGCCGGCGGAGTGACCGAGCGTGTCGTTGACCCCCTTGAAATCGTCGAGGTCGATGAACAGCACTGCCACCGGCTTGCCGGTGCGGCTGCGACGCAGCAGCGCATGGTCGATCCGGTCGCTGAACAGCGAGCGGTTGGCGAGGTCGGTGAGCGAGTCGTGGAACGCCTGGTGGGAGAGCTGCTCCTGCAGCTCGGTGAGACGAGCAATCGATTGCTCGAGGTGGCCATTCTCCAACGTCGAGCTGGTCTGGATGGCGAGCGACTGGAAGAGGTGGAGGTCGCGTTGGTCGAAGCTTCTCGCGGTCAGGTGGCTGCCCACCATGAGGCTGCCGATCAGCCGCGAGCGACCGCGCAGCAGGGACACCATGGCGTGGTCGATGCGACGCCGGCTGAGCACGTCGCGCGAGCTCGGTGACGCGCTGGTGCGGTCGATGATGACGCCGTCGGCGTCGGCTTCGAGAAAGTCGTCGAGGTCGTTGAGGTCGATGGGCACCATCACTTCCGTGCCACTGGGATCGCCGGCACGCACCGTCGTGCGGTACGCCTTCTCTCCCGGTGACGACGGGTAGATCGTGAGCTGAGCGATCTGCGCCTCGAACATCTCGCGCGCCCGGCCGATCAAGCCGACGATGGCGGCCTCCAGCTCGTTGGAGTGGTGCAGCGCCTCGTCGGCGCCGCGCAGGAACTCCGCGACGCGGCGCTCACGACGTTCGGTCAGCAGGAGGCGGTAGCCACCGAGGAGGACCACGCCGAAGACGGCGACGATCGCCATCCCCTTGGGGTCGGAGAGCAGCGTCTCGGCGGCGATCAGACCGTACATGCAGGCGACGGCCGTGGCGGCGAACGACAGCGCGATGTTCTCCAGGGCGAGGTCGCCGGGGACGGTGCCGTCGTTGAGACCGATGCTGAAGATGCTGGTGAGGCTGGTGAGCACCAGCACCAGGCCGGCGCAGAGCACCGCGCTGTATGCGCTGATGGGGAGCTGGTCGGTCCCGATCACGCCCGCGGTCGCGTGGAACGACAGCGCTGCAAGGGCGGAGAAGAAGGAGAACTGCGCGATGTTGAAGGTGGTGTCCGGGTGGCGCAGGTCGCCTCGGCTGATCGCCGCGGCAACCGCCCCAACCAGGAACCCCGAGATGATCGCCCAGCCTGGCGAGAAGAACAGACCGAGCACCAGGGGCGCCGCGGACATCCCGGCTGGCCGTGTCCCGCGGCGAAGCGCGACCGCGATCGGCCAGCGCTCAGTGATGAAGAAGAGCGCCGCCAGGCCCCAGATCGGCAGCGTGTACGCCCCCGACGCTGCCGGCAGCGTCAGCAGCATCTTGATCCACAGCGCCAGCGCCGGCACCATGAGCACGGTCGCGAAGAGCCGCAACCGCACCGTGGGACCGAACAACGGGCCGGCCGGGAGCGAGGCTCCGGTGGGCGCCGACGGGGCGGACGCGACTTGTGTCACGAGGCTCACTGGACTCCTTGGCGGCCGGTTCTCGGACATTCTCCCGAGCGCCTCCGGCGCGCCCGTCACAGCGTGGTTACTGTTTGACGATTCGGGGGCGACGGTGCCTCACACACCCGGAGGGGACATGGCCGCGGAGATCCTTGTCGGAACCTGCAACTGGGCCGACCACAAGGAGTTCTACCCGCCGGAGCTCGAGCGCGGGCGCCGGCAGCGCGAAAAGCTCGAATACTACGCGCGCTTCTTCCCGATGGTGGAGATCGACACCAGCTTCTACGGCATCCCCAAGCCGGAGGTGGTCGACAGCTGGATCGGGCGCACGCCGACTGACTTCCGGTTCAACATCAAGGCCTTCCGCAGCCTCACCCGACACGAGCGCGCGGACGGCCGGCCGCGGCCGCCCACCGACGAGGAGGTGCGCGACTTCCTGGCCGCCCTGTCACCGCTGCGCGACAGCGGGAAGCTCGGCGCTGTCCACTACCAGTTCCCCCCCTGGTTCACCAACCTTCCCGCCGCGCGCGATGTGCTATTGGAGACGCGCGAGCGCCATCCCGACGACATCGTTGCCGTGGAGTTCCGTCATCGCAGCTGGTTCGACAACGACGCGTGGCCGGCAACCGAGGACCTGCTCCGCGAGCTCGACTGCGTGTACGTCGGGGTCGACGCGCCACAGCTGGGCAGCGGCACCGCGCCGCCGATCCTCGCGATCACCTCGCCAAAGCTGTGCATCGCACGCTTTCACGGACGCAATCGCGCGACGTGGTACCGGCCCGACGGTCCGACCAGCGACTACCGCTTCAACTACCTGTACTCGCCGCGGGAGCTCGAGGAATGGGTGCCGGCGATCCGTGAGGCGGCCGACCGCGGCACACCGGTGCACGTGTTGCTCAACAACAACCGCAGCAACTACGCGGTGGTCAACGCCTTCGACTTCGCCGCTCTCCTCGATGCGCCGCTGCCCAGGCCTCCACAGCCGATTCTCGAGAGGATCGTCGAACGCGACGGCTCGGTCCCCCCCTGGGTGGCCGAGGCGCCCCCGCCGCCGGAGCCTGAGGCGGCTGACCCCGGCTCGGGCCAGGCCACCCTCGATCTCGACGGCTGAGCCGGGCGCCCCTTCCGTCGCGGGGCAATTTGCGCCACAATTGGCACCGACCGCTGGTGTCTTCCGCAGCCGGTTCGCTGTATGAGCAGGCGATCGCCTTCGCCCGCCGTCCACCGGCTCGCACTCGGCTCATCGCAGGAGGGTTCTCGCAATGGCAATGGCGTCCCCCCGACGCAATGACGGCGCGCGCCGTCCTGCGCCCAGCGGCATGGTCCTGCGCAACGACAACAACACCCACGAGGTCGAGGTGGCCAAGGCCCTCAACCAGTGGGCGGTGACGGTCACCGCCCTGGCTGACAACCGGCTCATCTGCCAGGACTTCTTCGCCCGTCGTTGGGAGGCGGTGGCTCGAGGCGAGGATTTCGTGCGCCTGCTCAACCGCACCGAGCCCCCGCCGGGCTGGTGAGCTCAGCCGCCACGGGGTCCAACGCGAACGCCGCGCTGCCCAAGCGCATCCGGCACCACTACCTGTACAGCTTCCAGGACACCCGGCGCGAACGGCTCTTCCTGTCCTCGATCGGCTTCGACGTCGGGGCGATCTCCGCGCGGGTGATCACCCACATGATCCGGCGGGGAATCGGGCCGTTCCACAACCTCAACCGCAACGGCCGCCATCTGCACCACCTCGTCTTCGGGATCGGTGGCCTGCTGGCCACGGGCTACCTCTGGCTGGTCATCGCCGACGACGCCGAGCAGCAGCGGGCCATCCATCGCTGGACGGCCTTCAGCTACGGGGTGGGCTCGGCGCTCACCCTGGACGAGTTCGCGCTCTGGCTCGACCTCGAGGACGTCTACTGGACCGAGCAGGGCAAGGTGAGCGTGCAGGCGCTGATGATCTTCGGAGGGCTGCTGTCGATCGGGGTCTGGGGAGGGCCGTTCCTCAAGGCGTCCGCCAAGGAGATGACCCCGAAGAGTCCCATGTAAAGGGGGCGGGAGTTTCCCTGAACGAGCCTTCGGCGATCCGACGGCGCTTCCCTTGAGGGCTCCTGGGCTGGCCTTGACCTGCACGTCAGCCGTGAGAAACCTGTCTGAGCAGCAAGGAGATGTGCCGTCCGGCTCGCGCGCTACTCCTCTGCTTCGGACACCGTCGTCTCGGCGGCGGCTGGCTCCGCGGGAGCCTCCCGGGGGAACTCGACCGTACACACCACGAAGGCGCCGTCCCTCCAGACCGTGAGGATCATGGTGTCGCCGGGGCGGCGGGCGGCCACTGCCGTGCGGAACTGCTCGGCTCCCCCGGTGAGCGTATACCCGCCGATCGCGGTGATCACGTCGCCAGTGCGTATCCCCGCCTCAGCGCCCGGCGAGCCCTGGTGGACCGGACCCACCTCGACCCCGAAGGCGGCGGCGAGGCCACGATCCTTGGCGATGTCGATGGTGACCGCACGAACGGCGGCGCCGAACGAGACGCCGGGGCCGTCGTCCTCGGGGCGGGGCAGGAAGCGCGCCAGCTGCACGGGGTCGAAGCCGACGATCATGCGGTCGTCGATGATCAGCGCCGGTACGGCTACCCGGCCGATGCGCCCGAAGAGGATCGCGCTCGCCGAGGGATCGGCGGTGACGTCGCGGGTGGTGTAGGCGAGCCCGCGCTGGTCGAGGTAGCGGAGAAGGGCCTCGCACTGGGGATCCCCGGCGCGGATGAAGACGGTGAGCTGTCCGACCATAGTCGCGCTCAGCCGGTGGCGGCTGGAGGCAGCTCGACAGGCGCGGCCTGGCCGTCGCCGGACTGGCCGGGTGCGCCCTGTCCTCCGCCGCCTCCTCCACCACGGCGGCGCCGGCGGCGACGCGGCCGGAAGCTCTGGGTCTCGCCGCCCGGCCCGAAGTGCAGCGACCCGGGAGCAGCCGAGCCGTCGTCGACTGGAG